>JBJFFR010000082.1:0-53326 GCA_051891935.1 Oscillospiraceae bacterium | reverse complement strand
ATGTAAGTCATAGAAAATATGCCGTGAAGGAGGTTTTTAGAGGTTCCCATAATAATAATCAAGAACATCGGTGTACTTCCCTTCATCAGCAAGGGAAATGCACCGATTTTTATTTGTTTTAACGGTTGCCATCGTCAATGATCTGAAATTACGCATTAATTCTTTTTTTCTGAATACAATTATATAAAGGGGTTCTCTAAAAACCGAGACAAAGCAATACTTCGTATTGCTCGCAAAGCCTCGTAATGAGTTTTGTCAGCTGCAAGGCATCAAACCGCAGTTAATACTAAAGAAACGCTGATAAATCAGCTTATTCTTATGTATTACAAGGTAAGTAAACGCTTCATTTATTTAATCTAATCAGCGTTTACTTTGATAACACAGCAGATGACAAAACTCATAGAGGATTTGCCGTGAAGGAGGTTTTTAGAGGTTCCCTAAATAGTTTATCGAAAGGAAAGATGAATATGAATGACGTAAACGAAAAAGCACACAGCATTATTGCCGAAAACCGAGGAAAGCTATCCGTTTCGGGCGTTACCGACATTGACAGCTTCGATGAGAACTCCGTTCTGCTTTACACTACAATGGGCGAGCTGACGATAAGGGGCAGCGATCTTCATGTCAACGATCTGTCCGTTACTAACGGAGAAATGAACATCGAGGGAAATATCGACGCGATCATTTACGGCGACAAGGATCTGCGCTCTCCGCTCTCGTTCCTCGGCAGGCTTTTCAGATAAATCAGTCAGAAGGTGTTTTTTTGAGCCTTGAAACTTTTTTTACCGTTTCCGAACAATGCACGCTGTTCCTGTTTTCGGTCATTCTCGGCGCAGGTATCGGCGTATTCTACGATGTTTTTCGTACTATCCGAATAGTTTTTCCGTTTGCCGCAAAAACCAAAGCTGTTTTTGCCGAGGATATTGTTTTTATGGTCGTTTCGGGCGCGGCTGTATTTCTTTATGCTGCGGTCTTATGCAGAGGACAGGTGCGTTTTTTTTGCGTTATCGGGACTTTTCTCGGATTTCTGCTTTATATTGCTACTGTCGGGAGCCTTGTTGTCGGAATTCTGCGCTCTATTGCTGCCGCAGTTGCAGTTTTTTTCCGAAAATTCAGAAAAAACGGCAGCAGTTCTGCTTAAGGCAACACCGCACAATTAGCGGCTTACGCCTTTGTCGCACATCTGCTTGCAGATTTTCCGTCATATTGCATCAAAACTCCTTGACATACGACAGTATGCCTGCGTCGTTTTGATACAATCTGACGAAAAATCTGACAGCGCATCTGCACGACAATAATTGTGCGGTATTGCCTTAATTCTGTAAATACAGGACGTATATTCACAGCGGATTGAACTTGCTGTAAATTTCGGTGATAGAATTTATCAAAATTAATTTAATAATTTTGTGCATACCTATAAAAATTTTTGAAAGTGTAAAAAAAGCTTGAAAATCAATGCCCCTATGTAGTATAATGTTATCATCTGGAAGTAGCCGTAAAAATAGGTAATACTAATATCAAATCGTTCTATAGACAAAGCCGACAGATAGAATAATCCAAGTTAAGGAAAGCGACCGTGGGCAGGCTGCCGCCTGTCAAGGGAGCTTGACGCAGAATTGGATTATTATATCCGAGGATTTGTCTATAGGTTGATTTGATATTAGTATAATATAAAAGGAACGGAGGTGCAGCAATGGGAAAGACCTACAAGGCTTATGTCAAGCAGAAGGAAAAACAGCAGCGTTCGGAAGACCGAAAGAAAAACGGCGGTCCCTTTATGCGCGGTCTTGCTTCGCTTGCAGGCGTGGTCGTACTCGCTTATTCGGTGTGCTCATTTGTTGCAACTCAGGCCGATATTGCCGAAAAGAAAAAAAAGCTTTCCCAGCTTGAAGAAAAAGCTGCAGCTCTTGAAGCACAGAACGACGAGTATGCTTCTATCCTCGCCGAAGACGATGAAAGGGCTTATATGGAAAAGATAGCTATCGAGGTTCTCGGCTTTGCCTATCCGAACGAACGCCGCTTCTATGATACAACACGAAACTAAGGCAAGCACAAATTCAAACAAGATCCTGCCTTTAGAATAAAAAACAGAGAGGTTAAAAATCTTTATATGCAGCTTGAAGTTGGAAACATTTACGAGGGAAAAGTCACGGGTATCACAAAATTCGGCGCATTTGTTGAGCTTGAACCCGGAACGACAGGAATGGTACATATCAGCGAGGTCGCTAACAGTTTCGTAAACGAGATCAGAGATCATCTCACCGAGGGACAGACCGTTAAGGTAAAGGTTCTTACTATCGGCGAAAACGGAAAGATCTCTCTTTCGATAAAAAAGGCTGTCGACAATCCTCCGCAGCGTCATGACAACGGCGGAAAAAGGCCCTACAACGGCGCAAGAGGAAACGACCGCAGACCTGCACAGCAGGACAAGACCCCAATGACGCCCGAGGCGGCTTTTGAAGATATGATGAACCGCTTCAAGCAGAGCTCCGAAGAGCGCATGAGCGACATCAAGAAGAATGTTGAAAACAAGCGCAGGAGCCAGTCACGCAGAAAGTAAAAAACGGCCGCAGCTTTAAGGTTGATACCGAATGGTATGCTTTAAGCTGCGGTCTTCTTTAACGGAGGAATTTATGAGCATAACTGTACATCTTTTTTACACGGGCAAAAACGGCAGCGCACGGAAATTTGCTGAGGAAATGACAGCAAGCGGAACTGTCGCAGCGATCCGTGCGGAAAAAGGCAACCTTGAATATGAATACTTTTTCCCAATGGATGATCCCGAAACCGTTCTTCTGATAGACAGCTGGGAAGATCAGTCCGCTATTGATACTCACCACGCCTCACCGATGATGAAAACTATCTTTGCGCTTCGTGAAAAATATGATCTTCACACTAAAGCCGAAAGATACGTTTCCGATGAGGGCGGTATTCCCGAAAAGGATAAGGGATTTATCAGGGAATGATCTTATAAAAGAAACGTATTATACTAAAGAAACGCTGATTAATACGTTTCAGCCGTTTTTCAAAATATCCTCAAAGAAGTAAACTCATACATTTTTCAAAGCGGCAAAACGAACGCTGCGCTTTAATCAGCGTTTTCCTAATCTCCGATTAAAAAGTGTACAAAAAATCAAGCAAAAATTTGAATATACGGTTTTGGCGCAGATTTTTTCCTGTATTTTATTTGTGTTTAGTATTAGTATTAACATCATACAACATACAATGTTGAAACGTAAATATACTCACTTCGTTCGTATATTTACATTTCAAGGATAGTTTGCTTTTGAATAATAGAATTAGCGCAATTCACGAATTAAAGTTTACAGACTGATTTCTCATGTTCTGTTTTAGCTTTCTTTTCGTGAATTGCGCTTTTTATTTGTTAGATATTTCGCTTTTGCGGCAAATATTTCGCTAAAAGTTAGAGAGTTTCGCTTCTGCGGAAGCGACCAAGTGGCTTTGCCCCTTGGAACCCCACCACCTTTGAAAAGGTGGACGAAACTTTTGCTTGGCTTCGCAGATCAGTAACATGTTGAAGATATGCGTTCCATTAATTATACGATCTTCTTTTTTTATTCTGCGAGCCGTCGAATTTTCTTGCTCTGCCTGTGTTTTTTCTGCGGAAATTGCGGTAATCCTTTTCGCCGCTGTCCGAATATCTGCGGTCATTTGACCTGTTTTCGCTCTGCTTGCCCTCATAACGCTTTATCTTTATCTTTTGCCCGTTTATCTTTGTTCCCGTCATTGAATCGAGGATATGGTCGATATCGGCTTCGGGGACTTCGACTGTTGTATAGCGGTCGTAAATGTCGATCTTGCCGAAACTTTTGCCTGCCATTCCCGTTGCGTCAACGAGAGCGCCGAGGATAAAGTTCGGAGCGATGCGGTTCTGTCTGCCGAGAGAGATCTCTATCTTGCAGGAGCTTCCCTTTAATCTTCCCTTTTCGTCACGGGGACGGAACACGGGTTTGATGAATTCGGGAACCGTTCGTGTTTCCTTTGATATTCTCATTCCGAGGAGCGTTGCTGCGATCTGTTCCGCCGAAAAGCCGAGGTCTGTAAGGCGTTCAAGCAGCTCTGCGCCGTTCGGATACTTGTCCGTTGTTATATAATCGCAAACCTTATCGAGCACACGCTGCGTTCTCTTTTCGATAACGTCATCCCTTGTCGGAAGGTCGCAGCGGATGATATCGGCTTTTGTAAAACGTGCGATATCCTTAAGCTCATAGACCTGCTTTCTTCCGCTGACGATAGTATAAGCCGAGCCCGTGCGGCCTGCTCTGCCCGTTCTTCCTATACGGTGGATATAGTACTCGTTATCCTGTGGGATATCGTAGTTGAAAACAGCGTCAACATCGTCAACGTCAATTCCTCTTGCGGCAACATCGGTCGCAATGAGTATGTTTATTCTGCCGCTCTTGAAAGCGTTCAACACCTGTGTTCTGCTCTGCTGCTTCATATCGCCGTGAAGTCCTGCAGCCTTGAAGCCCTTTGCAACGAGGTTTTCGGTAAGCTCGTCTACCATTGCCTTTGTGTTGCAGAATATCATCGAAAGTCTTGGTTCAAACGCAATGAGAAGCATACGGAGCGCATCCATCTTTCTTCCCATCGGCACTTCATAATAGAACTGCGCAACGCTTTCGACGGTGCGGCTCTTCTGTTCAACGCCGACAACGATCGGGTCACGCTGATATTCGCCCGTGATAGCCATTATCTGCGGCGGCATTGTTGCCGAGAAAAGCACGGTCTGGCGCTCTTCGGGGATATACTGCAGAATTTCTTCGATATCCTCACGGAAACCCATATTGAGCATCTCGTCAGCTTCGTCAAGGATCACTGTGCGCAGCTCTTCAAGGTGGAGTGTATGACGGCGGATATGATCCATAACTCGTCCCGGAGTTCCGACAACGATATTCGCACCCTTTTTGAGCTGTACTATCTGACGTTCAATGTCTGCGCCACCGTAAATAGCGCAAGCCTTTACATACGGAAGATACTTTGAAAACTTCTCTATTTCCTGCGAAGCCTGCATTGCAAGCTCTCTTGTCGGGCAAAGGATAAGCGTCTGCACCCGTCTGTAACCGTCCGGGTCAATTTTTGCAACGGCAGGAAGTCCGAAAGCGGCGGTCTTGCCCGTACCTGTCTGCGAACGTCCTACAACGTCCTTTCCTTCGAGAAGGAGCGGAATGGCCTTTGTTTGTATCTCCGTAGCCTCCTCATATCCCATTTCTTCGACCGCACGGACGATCTCCTGCGGCAGTCCGAGTTCACTAAAAAGCATAATTTTTTCCTTTCCATAAATGGCATTTGGACAAAACACGCTCTCTGAAAACCTTCCTGCCCTATGCCGACAACAAATTGATTCTTTTAAAAAAACAGGAGTTTATTATAACACACTATGCGGTGGATTGTCAACTGTTTTTTTCTGTTTATTTTTGAATATTCAAAGCTTAAACTGCATAAAATTCCCATTATGAACAAAGCCATAAGCAGTATAAAGCTTAACGCCCATATCGGAAGCTGTTATCTGAACCGTTCCGCAGCCGTAATTTCGGGCTTCTTCGACAACTCTGTTCAGAAGCTCTGTTGCAATGCCCATTCTTCTGTAACGGCTGTCGGTGAACATACTTGAAAGCAAGCCTATCCTGCCGCTCGGGCAGCCGAAATACGGCGGCTTTTCCACGAATGACATTCCGCTTGTACCGATTATCTCACCGCTGTCGACTGCAAGCCACGAAACGAAAGTACCATCTTTTAAGTGCCGTTCATAGTAGTCTTTCAGCGAAGGCCGAAGGTCAAATTCTTCCTTTGCACCCTCTTCACGAAGCTGGTCTATGCGCATTTCAATGAAACGATCGACCTCTTTTTCGGTTAGTTTTCTGTATTTGATTGGCATTTTATCATCTCCTATGATTTTTTACCGAAATACTCTTTATCTTTTTTATTTCATACTGCAAAGCTGTTCATTTCCCGTTGTTCATTTCTCGTTGAATCGTAAATTCACTCTCTGCGTTCGTGTATTTACGATTCAAGGATAGTTGTTCCGTGAATATAGAATTAGCGCAATTCACGTTTTTTTTGTTTTACGAACGGATATTTCACGTTCTGTTTTACACTTCTTTCGTGAATTGCGCCTTTGGATTTGTTAGTGATTTCGCTATTGTTAAAAGTTTTTCGCCAAAGTTTAGGGTATTTCGCTTCTTCGGAAGCGACAAGGGACGCCGTCCCGTGGAGGTCACTCTGCGAAGTCATTAACGGTACCGAGCCACAAACTTACAGTTCGCTCCAAATTATATACGAAATGGCAGCGGGGGCTCCCCGCCCCTTGACCCCTGCCAGCCTTTGAAAAGGCTTGACCTAAACTTTTGCTTTTTTACTTGGCTGAAGCAAATTTATCTCGCTGAAGCGAATTTATCTCGCTTTGGTATCATTTTCCTCAAACACCTTTGCAAGAGCTTCGTCAAGCTTAACATCGGGGAGCTCGCCTTCTTTTCTCGAACGGATAGTTACTGACTTGTTCTCCATTTCCTTATCGCCGATAATGAAAGTGTAAGGGATTCTTTCAAGACGGGATGCCTTGATCTTTGTGCCGATATTCTCGTCACGTTTGTCAACAGTAACTCTCATTCCGTGAGCTGTCATCTTGTCGGCGATCTCCTGTGCATAAGCCTGATGAGCTTCGCCGATAGGAAGAACTCTTACCTGCTCGGGAGCAAGCCAGAGAGGAAGAACGCCTGCATATTTTTCGATGAGGTATGCAAGTGTACGCTCATAGCAGCCGAGGGATGTTCTGTGGATAATATAAGGTCTGCGCTTCTTGCCGTCAACATCGGTATATTCCATGCCGAACTTTTCTGCAAGGAGCATATCTATCTGGATCGTTACAAGCGTATCTTCCTTGCCGAATACGTTCTTGTACTGGATATCGAGCTTCGGTCCGTAGAAAGCAGCCTCATCTATACCGACAGTATATTCTACGCCGAGGTCGTTGAGTATCTTTTCCATTGCGGACTGTGCGTGTTCCCACTGCTCTGCTGTACCCTCGTACTTGTTCTTCGGGTTAGCCGGATCCCACTGGGAGAATCTGAATGTGCAGTCCTCAAGGAGTCCTACTGTATCGAGCATATACTTTGCAAGCTCAAGACAGCCCTTGAATTCCTCTTCAAGCTGCTCGGGACGGAGGATATAGTGACCCTCGGAGATCGTGAACTGACGAACACGGATAAGTCCGTGCATCTCGCCGCTGTCCTCGTTTCTGAAAAGCGTTGATGTTTCCGTCAGACGCATCGGAAGATCACGGTAGGATCTTGCACGGTTGAGGAACACCTGATACTGGAACGGGCAGGTCATCGGACGGAGTGCAAAGCATTCCTTTTCCTCATCGTTCGGATCGCCGAGAACGAACATACCGTCAAGGTAGTGATCCCAGTGTCCCGATACTTTATAAAGCTCACGCTTTGCCATAAACGGCGTCTTTGTTAAAATACAGCCTTTTGAAGCTTCAACGTCTTCTACCCAGCGCTGGAGTGTCTGGATGACCTTTGCGCCCTTCGGCAGAAGGATAGGAAGTCCCTGTCCGATATAATCGACCGTTGTGAAATATTCAAGCTCACGGCCAAGCTTGTTGTGGTCACGCTTCTGTGCTTCTTCTCTTGCTGTAAGGAAAGCTTCAAGCTCGCTTGCCTTCGGGAAAGCTGTACCGTAGATACGGCAGAGCTGCTTGCCCTTTGAGTCGCCTCTCCAGTATGCGCCTGTACAGGAAAGAAGCTTTACAGCCTTTACGGGAGCTGTCGATACAAGGTGAGGGCCTGCGCAAAGGTCGATAAAGTCGCCCTGCTTGTAGAACGAGATAGGCTCGCCCTTGTCTGCGTGTTCACGGCAAAGCTCAACCTTGTAGGGTTCGCCCATTTCTTCAAGCTTTTTAAGAGCCTCTTCGGGAGCAAGCTCAAACTTTTCAAGCTCGATGCCCTCCTTGACGATCTTCTTCATTTCAGCTTCGATCTTTACAAGATCATCGGGTGTAAATGCCTTCGGAGCGTCAAAATCATAGTAGAAGCCGTCCTTGATAGACGGGCCGATAGCAAGCTTTACTTCGGGGTAAAGGCGCTTTACAGCCTGTGCAAGGATATGTGACGCTGTATGGTTGAACGCCCTCTGTCCGTCCTCTGTATCGAATGTGAGAACCTCGAATTCACAGTCTTCTTCGATCACGGTGCGAATGTCGCATACCTTTCCGCCGAGCTTTACGGCGCAGGCAGCCTTGTAAAGGCCCATTCCGATGCCCTTGATAACTTCTGCTGCGGATGTGCCCTTTTCGCACTCTCTTATGCTTCCGTCTTTAAGTGTGAGCTTGATCATTTTCGTTTACCTCCATATTATTAATAGTATTATTGGATATTGTATTACATTAAATTCGTTTATTGAAAACAAAAACGTCCTTAATGCTCTCCTACAAGCATTAAGGACGATATAAAACCGTGTTTCCACCTTAATTCATACATTTAAAAACAAAATGTACCTCATTAATGCCTTTAACGCAGACCTGCGGCGCAGATTAAGCGCACTCAAAAGGTGGTGTGCAAAGCTCCCGAACCTGCCGCAGTTTTCAGCCGGTGACTGCAGCTCTCTGAAAGTCCATAATGGCGGATTGCCTTCCTTTTTCAACGATTTAATGATATTCACATTGAATATGTTATCACACTTTTTATGATTTGTCAACCGTCTTTTTTCACAGTAAGATAGGTTTTTTATTATGAAAAAGTGTGAAAATGTTAAAACAACCTTGACATTATTACGAATTTGTATTACAATAGTAAAGTAAATGCAATATGAGGTAATTCTGCAAGTATAAAAAACCTGCAGGTTTGTCACTAAGGTGAAGCTGTCTGTGCTCATACGCTGTTCCGACATTGATTTTATAAGGAACGGTCTTTTGGATGCAAACGGTATCAGCTTAATAAATTGCAGTTCATTTTTCATTCGCTCTGTCGTTTTGAACAGAGGTTTCATATATTCATTATCACATTCAAGCCCTGTATAAGGGTTCAGTTATTCTTTACAGATTGTATTTTTCGGATAAAATTATACGTTATGTAGTGAAAATTGTCAATCGAGGATAATATTTGGGAACGGATCGTGCATACTTTCGCCGTGTTTTCCTGCATTTTTTATAGAACCGAGCTTAAACGTTTAGGGGCGCTCGGAGCATCTAAAAACCCGGCAGAAATATGTCACGTATTCCCTTTTCCGCATTTTTATGCAGCGGAATATGAAATCCTCTCGTTCAAGCCCTCCGAGCGGTACTATAACTATGGGGAGGTCAAGGACTTGAACACAGCAACTATTATTGCAGCTGTCATTGCGCTTGTTGCAGGCTTCGCTGCCGGAGGAGCTATTTTCTTCGCAGTCGGAATAAGCCACCGCAAAAAACAGGCTGAAGCAGCGATAGGTTCGGCGGAAAAGGAAGCCGAAAGAATTGTCGACGCAGCAAAGGCAGAAGCAGAAAACCAGAAAAAGATCGCACTTCTCGATGCAAAGGAAGAGATCCAGAAGAGCCGTTCAGAGCTCGACAAGGAACTCAAAGAGCGCCGCGGCGAAATTTCCCGTCAGGAGCGAAGGATCCAGCAGAAGGAAGATAATCTTGACAAAAAGAACGACAGCCTTGATAAAAAGGATGAGATCCTTCAAAAAAAGATCAAACAGGCTGATGAAAAGCTCGAAGAAGCCGACGCTATCAAAAAGCAGCAGATGGAAACCCTTGAAAAGATCTCACAGTTCACTATGGATCAGGCAAAGGAACACCTGCTCTCAATGCTCGAAAACGAGCTTGTACATGAAAAGGCTCTCAAGATCCAGTCCTACGAGCAGCAGCTCAAGGACGAATGTGAGGAAAAGGCAAGGAACCTTATCTCACTCGCAATTTCAAAGTGCTCCGCAGATCAGGTATCCGAATCCGCTGTTTCCGTTGTTCCTCTGCCGAATGACGAGATGAAGGGAAGGATCATCGGACGTGAGGGCAGAAACATAAAGGCACTTGAAACACTTACAGGCGTTGACCTTATCATCGACGATACGCCCGAGGCTATCACGCTTTCCTGCTTCGATCAGGCTCGCCGTGAGGTTGCTCGAATCGCACTTGAAAAGCTTATCGCAGACGGAAGAATCCATCCGTCCCGTATCGAAGAAATGGTCGACAAGGCTCGCCGTGAGGTTGAGCATATCATGAAGCAGGAGGGCGACAGAGCCGTTCTCGAAACCAACGTACACGGTCTTAACCATGAGCTTGTCCGTCTTCTCGGAAGACTTCATTACAGAACATCCTACCGTCAGAATGTCCTCAACCACTCTATTGAGGTCGCTCACCTTGCAGGCATTATGGCTTCCGAGCTTGGCATTGACGCAAATCTTGCAAGAAGAGCGGGACTTCTCCACGATATCGGTAAGGCTTTGAGCTATGAGATCGAAGGCTCGCACGTTCAGATCGGTGTTGACGTCTGCCGCAAATATAAGGAGAGCCCCGAGGTCATCCACGCTGTTGAGGCTCACCACGGCGATGTTGAGATACGTTCCGTTGTCGCTGCGCTTGTACAGGCTGCCGACGCTATTTCCGCAGCAAGACCGGGTGCAAGAAGCGAAAATTACGAAAACTACATCAAGCGTCTTGAAAAGCTTGAAGAGATCTGCTGCTCCTACGACGGCGTTGAGAAATCCTTCGCTATCCAGGCAGGCCGTGAGGTTCGTATCATGGTTTATCCCGAAAAGATCAACGACGAGAAAATGGTCATCGTTGCAAGAGATATCGCCAAGCGCATCGAAGACGAGATGGACTATCCCGGACAGATCAAAGTTAATATCATTCGTGAAAGCCGCGTAGTTGAATACGCTAAGTAAGTAACAAACACAAGGATCCCTGCGGCACGATTCGCAGGGATCTTTTGCTAAACGGAGTTTTATTATGGATACACAGAATCAATCCCCCAAGCAGCCGAAAACCATATTCGGAACGACCAACAAGTCGAACTTTATCCTCAATATGAAGTCCGATACGCTCCAGAACTGGATCGCGGCTCTTCTCGCTGCCTGCATCATTGTGCCGCAGATAACAGGCTTTGTTGTTTACGGCGTTAACGCATCTCCTGCGTTTATGAGTGCAGGTCTGTATTTCACAGGGTTTTCCTGCATACTATTCTTCCTTATCGCAATGATAAAGGGCAGTCTTTCCTTCAAAAAAGACAAGATACTCTGGCTTGTTGTCTTTATGGCTGTCTGGGCATTTGCCTCCTATTACGGAGCATTTATCCGTGCAGGAGATCAAACGGAGATCATTAACACTGCCCTCGCAGGTGAGATCGGACGATATGAGGGTCTGCTCTCGCTGCTCGGTTACTTTGGTATATTCTGCCTTGCAGCCTGCGTTACAAAGGAAAAAACGATACGTCTTGTTATTGATACAATGATCGCCGCAGGCGTTGTTCAGGCTCTTTTTGCCATTTTCCAGCACATACCCGGACTGCGCTTCATGCCAAACTTTGCCGATCTTCCTACCGTTGCGCTCCGTGATGTAATGCTTTCAAACGGACTTTCAGAGAGTCCGATCGTTTTCGGAAGCTTCCTCACGATCGTTTTTGCAGTGGCTCTGACAGGTGCAGTTTACGAAAAAAGCGTTCTCCGTGCAAGGTTGTATGGTGCAGCTGCAATGCTTTTTTGGCTTGTCGGCTTCTTTACTTCGTCCATTGTTCCGATAATCGGAATGTCTGCCGTTTTCATTATAATTTCAGCAGTGATCTTTGTTTCAAAGCCTGTATCGTTTGAGAGCGGTCTGCTCAAATCATCCGTTTACAGATATGCTGCCGCAGCTGTCGCAATGGCGTTGATTTTTGCGCTGATATGGATTTTCCAGGGTATCTATATCCGTGATAAGGCAATCGCTTACTATGACGCCTTCTTCCGACTTTTCATCGTTACAAACTACTCCTATGTCAATACCCAATCGCTCGGTGAGATCGGACTTGAAAAGAGCCTTTACTTTATAAAGGAATACCCTATCCTCGGCATAGGTCCTGATCTTATGGCAAAATATCAGATGTTCAGCGAAGAGCTCTCCCTCTGCTCGATAGACAGAAGCTACAACGAAATCGTATATGTTGCCGCTACAAGAGGAATCCCTGCCGCTGCTGCATTTGTCATTTTCCTCGGTGCTTCGGTAAAAAACTCGTTCGTAAAGCTCAAAGCTTCGTTAAACGACGCAAGCTGGCAGGACACAGCCGTGTTCGCTGCTATCTCGGCATATATCGTCCAGAGCTTTTTCAGCTTTAGTTCCATACTTTGTGCGCCGATGTTCTGGATGCTCTGCGGATTGGCATTCAGCAAGATCAGGGATAAAGGAGCAAGATCATGAGCAGCAGTTTAAAACGTACTATCGCATTTCTGTTTTTTCTACTTGCAGGTGTTCTTCTCGGCACGATACTCGGAAATTTATGCGAGAATGTTCCGTATCTTTCGTGGCTTGCCTACACTCTTTCGGTCGGACTTGACACGGGCAGCCCTATGGTGCTCGACCTTATCGTTTTTAAGCTTGCGTTCGGCTTCACCCTTTCCGTCAATGCTGCACAGATAATCTGCGTTATCCTCTCGTTTATACTTTACAGCAAGACCTGCAAGGGGCTTTAAGTCATGAAAATTTGTTACCCCGACTATTGCCCACGGTTCAAATGCGTCGCAGACAAGTGCAGCGATACCTGCTGCAAAGGCTGGGAGATCTGTATTGACGAAGCTTCGCTTGAAAGATACCGTCAAGTTGACGGTGATATCGGCAGGCGGCTCAAAGAAAGCATAATAACAGACGATGACGGCGCACATTTTGTCCTTTCGGACGATGAGCGCTGTCCGTTTCTCAACAGCTCGAACCTCTGCGACCTTTATATTGAGCTCGGGAAATACGCACTCTGCGGAATATGCACCGACCATCCCCGTTTCCGAAGCTTTTTTTCGGACAGAACGGAGGTCGGCGTCGGACTGTGCTGTGAAGCTGCCGCCGAGATCCTTCTAACCGAAAAAAAGCCCTTACATATTGTTCCCGAAGTTCCTTTTTCGGAAAATATGCTTGAAAAGGCAATTCTGCAGATACGAGGAATGCTTTTTAAGCTTTGTGAAAGCGGCGACCCTTTTGCGGCTCTGCGAAAATGCTGTGCGCTTGCGATAGATGCGCAGGATTTGCTTGCGGACGGCGATTTTTCGGGAATTTCTTCCTTATATGAAAGCTTTTCGGGATATTCCTACGCTGTGGAGGAGCTTTCCGACAATGAAGTTTTATCTGTGCTGAAAGCAATGGAGAGTATTTCGCCCGAATGGGATGAAATGCTAAAAAAGCTTTCCGACGGACATTATAACACGGATTTTTCTGCAGAAACCGAGCTTCTGCGGCTTGCGGAATACTTCATTTTCCGTCATTTTCCCGAGGCACTTTCGGACGGCGACATCGTTTCAAAGGCATACTTTGCGTATTTTGCTGTTTCGGCGGTGAAAATGTTCTGGGGTGCTTATCTTTACGAAAAAGGAACACTTTCGCTTTGTGACAGAATAAACGGAGCAAAGCTTTTCTCCAAGGGAGCCGAATACTCGGAAGAAAATATGACTCGGGCATATAAAATGATTTAAAAAAACCGCCGATTGAGCTGTGATCAACTCAATCGGCAGTTGTTATTTTTTAGTCTTCCTTCACGGAAACCTTATGCTCTTCCTCGTATTTCTTTATAAATTCATTGACACAATATGCCATTATTCCGAGAAGTATCGCACCTCTGAACTTTACATGATGCTTTTGAGTGCTGACATAGACAGCCTTCGGGTTGCCTTTTTTGCCGAGAACGGTAAGCTCAGCAGGAACTCCGTCATCAACGATTATCTTTGTCTGCTTCGGCATAAAAAGCCTTTCGATAATGCCGTATAAAGCGAGAACGACCGAAAGCGAAAGCAGCGAATCTCTTACCGACTTTATGAAATCGGTGAAATCATTGTACATTTGAATACATCTCCTATCAAAGTTAAGAAATTGAAGAAGCGATATTTTTTATTGATTCCGTAACAAGCTGACGGAAAAGCGGTGCTGCTCTGTCGGCTGTTTCCTGAACCTCTGCGTGTGTGAGCGGCTTATCCGTTATTCCGCAGGCAAGGTTGGAAATGCAGGAAATACCGACTGTTTTCAGTCCACAGTGGTTAGCGGCGATCGCTTCACAGGCGGTCGACATTCCTACTGCGTCTGCGCCGAGTGTGCGAACCATTCGTATTTCTGCGGGCGATTCATAATTCGGACCTGTGAGCTGGATATAAACGCCCTCTTGGAGCTTTATACCAAGCGAAGCAGCTGTATCTCTTACCGTTTTGCGAAGCTCTCTGTCGTAAATATTGCTCATATCGGGGAAGCGTGGGCCAAGCTCGTCAAGGTTTGCTCCGATTAGCGGCGAAGGAGCCATACAGATCTGATCGGAGATAAGCATAAAGTCGCCTGCGCTGTAATCAAAGTTCACTCCGCCTGCTGCGTTTGTGAGGAAAAGCACCTTTGCACCCATAAGCTTCATAAGGCGAACGGGAAGGACGACATCCTCCATCGAATATCCCTCGTAATAGTGGACTCTGCCCTGCATAACAACGACCTTTACATCGCCGACATATCCGAAAACGAATCTTCCCTTATGTCCTGCAACGGTCGAAACGGGAAAGCCTTCAATGTCCTTGTATTCAAGAACAGCCTCCTGCTTTATCGTATCTGCATAGTCGCCAAGCCCCGAACCGAGTATCAAGGCGATATCGGGGACGAAATTTACCTTTGCCTTAAAACATTCATAGCATTTCTGAAGTCTTTCATAGGCTTTGCTCATAGCGCAGACTCCTCTCTTATACCATTTTGGTTTCCTTTGTTGCGGCTCTGACTTCCATTATGCCCGTATCGGCATGGAAAAATACGGTTCTGCCGTAGTTAAGACCGGTTTCCTCCGCAATTATTCTTATACGGTAGGCTGCAAGCATCTTCTTTACCGCTTCGACATTTCGTTCACCTATATTGAAAACAGCCGAATTTGTTGCAAACATCTGCGCTCCGCCTGCGATCTTTGCTGTAAGATTTCTGGTTGAAGCACCTGCAAGCTGCATATCCTGAATAAGCTCTGTAATGCCGGTATCGGCATATCTGCGGCGATTTTCCGGAGTAGACTTGCTTGCGGCAGCTGCGTCCTTGCTCAACGGAAGCATTATATGTGCAAGACCTGCGATCTTCTTTTCCGCATCATAAAGGCATATACCTACACAGGAACCAAGTGCATAGGTAACGAGAACATCGTCCTCCTTGCCGACCTTGAGATCGGCTATGCCAACTGTTATTGTTGTTCCCATATCAGATACCCACTCCCAATTTATTGAACAGATACTCGAGCGAATCCATTTCGGGGACGAGGATCATATTGCTCTTTACCTCATTTCCGCCGATCAAAAAGGTATCGTCTATAAACAGTACCTTATCACCGACCTGCGCAAAGCTTATTGCAGGAACACTGAGTATAGCACCTGCCATATCAACGGTCATATTCGGTACGGAAATATCTATCGTCATGTTCGTAAGAGATGCAATGGCATTGATATATGAAGCCGACATGATGTTTCCTATCTCGTTGATAAAGGAGATCTCCATTTCATTCATATTCGCAATATCTTCTATCGGCATTCCGAAAACAGCTTCCGTCATGCTGCTAGCGCACTGATGCTGAATAACATAAAGCATCATTCCCGTGATATCGCCTGTGATATTGACAAGCATACCGATCGCAACATTTTCGGGACCTCCGAGGAAGTTTACCGCATCGTCAAAGTTGAGCAGCTTAACATCTGGGACGCTTATATCTGTCGGGACGTTGAGCATTGTCGAAAGCGCGCTTGCGGCATTGCCCGAGCCTATATTTCCTATTTCTTTCAGAACGTCAAGGTGCATACCCTGAAGCTCTTCAATGTTAGTTATAGCCATTTAAGTCTGTTTCCTTTCGCATTAGTTTCTGAGGTTGTTGATGATATCCTCGAGCTGATTATGCGTCTTTACCATAGTTGTATTGAGCTGGAACGCTCTCTGATATTCGATGACCTTCGACATTTCATTTGCAATATTGGTCGAAGAAGCTTCAAGGTAGCCGTTCTTCTTTATTACATCTGTGTTTGCAACGGCAGCACCGCTTGAAAGATTAGCCTCGAAGTAGTTGTCGCCGATCTGATCAAGACCGTAAGGATTTTCAAAGGTGTATGTACCGATCATTTCGGTAAGCGCAGCCGTGTCGATATCGGTCGAATCGCCAATAAACGGAACTGTAATGCGGTTGCCTTCATAGTCAAGGATGAATCCGCCCTTTGAATCAACGAGCGTATATGTTCCGTCGCCGTTGTTGGAAAGGTAGAAAGCACCGTCCTTTGTGTATTTAACTTCGCCCGTTATGCCCTCTTCAACTGCGAAGAAGCCTTCGTTGAGCGCAGCAAAGTCAAGCTCTCTGCCTGTATCTCTCACCTGCGACTGTTCAAACATAAGGTCGGTCTTGTCAACTCTTACGCCGTGACCGAACTGAACTTCCTCGTTATCGGTGTTTCTTTTTGTATATAAAAGATCGGCGAAGGACGGGCGTGAAGCCTTAAATCCGTAGGTATTTACGTTTGCAAGGTTGTTTGCGGTGATATCCATTCCGAGCTGATAGCTTATAACGCCCGAAGCGGCTGTATGATAACCGATTTTACTCATAATAGAAGCATCCTTTCAGTTATTTTAACATTTCGGATCAGATCTTTGAAAGATCGTTTGCTGCGATCTGATTTACGCTGTTTATTATCTTCAAAGCCTGTGAACAAGCGGTAAAAACGTTCTGCGAATCCATCGCCTTAACAAGCTCCTCCGCAACATCGACGTTTGAACGCTCATAGCTGCCGTGACGGACGCGGTATCTTTCACCCTCGGGGATATTATTCACGCCGAAATCGTCATACGGACGGAACATATTGTCGTCAATACGCTCGATAGCGGTATCGGGCGGAAGATATGTAAGACCGAGCTGAAACGTTCTGCCGTCATCGGTGGTGATAAGTCCTGTCGGAGAGATATCAATATCCGCTGTGCCGAGCTGTATCGGATTTCTGTTCTCGTCAAGTATCCTTCCCGACGGACCGACGCAGAGATAGCCTTCTGCATCGAGTGAGAACTGTCCGTTCCTTGTGAGGAGAGTTTCTCCCGTCTTGCGGTTCTCGATATTAAAATAAATGTTGCCGACAAGCGCACAGTCAAGCCTTGAACCTGTGTCCTCGAACGAAGCCTGTTCAAGATTTGTGTAGGTTTCCTGCAAAGTTCTGTATCGGATAGTGCCTGTCTGACTTGATTTTCCGTTTATAAGCACCATTTCTTCGGCGAAGGTGGTCGGGATAGCTGTTTCATTTCTGTAGCCTGCTGTTTTGAGGTTAGCCATATTGTTCGTGATAACATTGAGGATACGTTCCTCGTTGATAATGCCGTTTGCAGCGGTATAGTAGCCTCTGAGCATATTTATCCTTCCTTTCCTGTTTATACTGATCTTTGATCTGCACTTTGATCAAAAATTTGTATTATTATCGCTATTATCCATATATTCGGACAAAGATCTTTTCATTTTCATAACTGCCTTTGAATGTATCTGGCAGACTCTTGATTCGGAAACGTCAAGAACGGCTCCGATATCGGAGAATTTGAGCTTTTCATAGTAATAAAGCGTTATAACAAGCCTTTCCTTTTCGGAAAGCTCGGAGATGGCCTTTGCAAGATAACGAAGCTTTTCTTCATGGTGAACGGAAGCTTCGGGCGCCCACACTCCGTCATCGGACGCTTCATCGGCAATGTCGAAGCCTGTGTTCGTGACAAGCTCTTCAAAGGAAAGCGTCTGCGCCGAAGCGGCCTTTGCGGTATAGCTTTCAAACTTTGCAAGTGAAAGTCCGAGCCGCTGTGCCATCTCTTCGTCTGTCGGCTCACGGTTAAGCTCCGAGAAAAGCTCAGAATATGCGTTATCGTATTCCTTGGCGAATTTTCGGACATTTCGCGGAACTATGTCCTGTCGTCTGATATAGTCAATGACCGCTCCTCTGACGCGGATGGAAGCGTATGTTTCAAATTTAACGTTTTTGTCGAAGCTGAAGCTGTCTATCGCAGACATGAGCGCAATAGTAGCTTCATTTATAATATCCTCGCTGTCGGCAAATTTCGCATACATATTCCTTGTGGAAACCGCCGCATAGCGGACAATATTCATATAGGAAAGAACGACCTGATTTCGCAGAGCCTTGTCGCCCGTTGTCTTATACCTGCGGAGAAGCTCGGATTTTTCTTCCGATGAAAGCTTTTCCGCTTCGTATTTTTCGGACATCAATGCTCAACTCCTTTCACACGCCGGCTGTATCAGCAATTGCAACGTTGCCGACTGCCTGTATCTGTACAGAATTGTCGATCTCACTATAAGAAAGAACAGTTATATTCGGGATAAACTGGTCAACAAGCTTTTTGAAATAGATCCTTACGATCGGCGATGTAAGGACGATCGGCATCGGAATGATATCCTTCACCTTGTCGATCTGCTCGTTAAGCGAAGCGATGAGAAGCTGTATAGTCTGCGGATCCATTGCAAGGTAGGAGCCCTGATCGGACTTCTTTACCGAGGCGATGATCTTGTTCTCCGTTTCGGTATCGAGGGTAAGAACTCTGATCTGTCCGCCGTCTGCGAAGCGTCTTGTAATGGTTCGCTTGAGCGCCTGACGGACGTATTCGGTGGTGATATCAACATCCTTCATCGTGTGCTGATTATCGGCGATCGTTTCAAGTATCGTCTGGAGATCCCTTATCGGAACACCCTCTTTAAGCAGCAGGCAAAGCACCTTCTGCAGATAAGCCGCCGAAACGATATTAGGAACAATGTCATCAACGACAGCAGGATTTGTCTGCTTGAGCTTATCGAGCATCGTTTTTACATCCTGACGGGAAAGAAGCTCAAAAGCGTGAGCCTTGATGACTTCGGAAAGATGCGTTATGATAACGGAGGTCGGGTCGATGAGCGTGTAGCCTGCGACCTCGGCACGGAGCTTGTTCTGCTCGTTTATCCACTTTGCGGGGATATTGAAGGCAGGCTCGATCGTGTCGATACCGTCGACTTCATGCGAAACACCGCCGCTGTCGAGCGCAAGATAGTGATCGACAAGCACTTCCGCCTGTGCGACTATCTCACCCTTTATCTTTATAACATACTGGTTCGGGTTGATATGCTGGTTATCCCTCATTCTGACCGACGGGAAGACCATACCCATATCCATTGCGAACTGTTTGCGGAATATAACAACACGTTCGATAAGCGTTCCGCCCGAAGCCTCGTCTGCAAGAGGAATAAGGCTGTAACCGAACTCCATTTCGATAGGCTCAACTTCAAGCAGCTTATAAACGTTGTCGATATCCTTATAATACTCCATTTCGGAGAGGGCTTCCTTGTTTTCGTTGATCTCACCCTGCTCTGCGCCCTGTTCAAGAGCCAGCTTTTCGTTGTTTCGTCTTAAAACAAAGCCAAGCGCCAGCAGTCCCGAGCCGAGAACGATAAGCTGAACCTTCGGGAATCCCGGGATCAGCATCAGCAGGAGCATGATCGCACCCGATATCATCAGAACGACAGGCTGTGCTGCAAACTGGTTCTTTACATCGACCGCAAGGTTCTCCTTTGAAGCGGAACGTGTAACGATCATACCCATTGCTGTTGAAATCAGCAGCGAAGGCACCTGCGAGCAAAGGCCGTCACCAACTGTAGCCATACTGTATGTCGTGAGGACATCACCGAAAGCCATTCCGTTGTACACAAGACCCATAACTGCGCCGCCGAGGAGGTTTACAATTGCTGCAACGATGGAAAACGTCGCATCACCCTTGATGAACTTGGAAGCACCGTCCATTGCGCCGAAGAAGTCGGACTCACGCTGTATCTTTTCACGGCGCAGCTTCGCTTCGGTCTCATTGATAGTTCCCGAATTAAGGTCGGCGTCAATAGCCATCTGCTTACCCGGCATAGCGTCGAGGGTAAATCTTGCGGTTACTTCGGCAACTCGCTCCGCACCCTTCGTTACAACGAGCATCTGTACGACCGTTATAAGGATGAATACGATAAATCCGATAACAGGGTTGCCCTTCATAACGAACGAGCCGAACGCCGAAACGATATGTCCTGCATTACCCTGATTTGAAAGAATAAGTCTTGTCGATGATATGTTAAGACCAAGTCGGAAAATGGTCGTAATGAGCAGCAGCGACGGAAATATCGCAAATTCGAGCGGCTCTTTTATGTACATTGTAATAAGCAGTATCGTCAGCGACAATGCAATATTTACAACAAACAGCATATCCAGCAGCCATGTCGGCAGCGGAATAAGAAGAAGGAAAACGGCAAGTATTACAAATATCGTTACAACGTTATCAAGATACTTTTTCACGGTCCTGCAACACTCTGCCTTTCTGAAATATAGGAAGATCTGCTTTTTGCAGATCGGGTCTGCACTTTATTCGGGCATCTTGCCCTGAAGCTTATATACGAAGGAAAGCACCTCCGCAACAGCACGGTAAAACTCGGGCGGTATCTCCTTGCCGACTTCGACAGCATCATAAAGACCTCGTGCGAGCGGCTTGTTTTCCACCATGACGATATCGTGCTTTTCGGCAATGCTCACGATCTTCATCGCAAGATTGTCTGCGCCCTTTGCAAGCACGACAGGCGCATTGTTTTTGTCCTTGTCATACTTGACGGCAATGGCGAAATGCGTAGGGTTTCTTATGATAACGTCCGAATCGGGAACGGAATCCATCATTCTGCTCATTGCCATCTGACGCTGTATCTGACGGCGCTTGCCCTTGACCTGCGGATCGCCTTCGAGGTTTTTGTACTCCTCCTTGACCTCCTGCTTGGTCATTCGCATATCCTTTTCAAACTTGAAATACTGGAAAAGGACGTCGATCGCCGCAACACCGACAAAAACGGCTGCGACCTTGATAACGATCGAAAATATCGTATCAAGCATATACATCATCGAGCTTGCTATCTCCATATCAAAGAGCTTTGCAAACTCGGGGATACGTTTTTTCACTTCGCCGTAAACTATCACGGCAAGGATGACAAGCTTCAATATCGACTTTGCAAGCTCAAAAAGAGAGCTTATCGAGAACATTTTCTTTATGCCGTTTATCGGATTGAGCTTGTCGAACTTAAATTTTATTGATTCCTTTGAAAAGATGAACTTTGTCTGGACTCCCGTTGCAATTACGGTAACGAGAACGGCTGCGACAAGGGTCGGTCCTGCGCATATAAGCAGAACCTTTCCTATCTCGATCAAAAGCTTTGAATAGATAGGCATACCGTCAATACGGTTTTCTTCCATGCCGCTGCCTGCAAGACTGAACCAGTAATCGAACGACCTTTCGCAGACTGCGATCATCGTTTTCATAAGTACTTTTAACAGCGAGAATATAATGACGATGAAAGCGGCTGTAACAACGTCCTTGCTCTGCATGACATTGCCCTTTTTACGCTCCTCACGCCGTTTATGTTCGGTCGCCTTTTCGGTTTTCTCGCCTGCGCTTTCGGCCATTTATTCTCCCTCCCCAAATGAACACTTATAATGCAGGAATGAGGGGAAGAACGCCCTCGATCGTTTCAAGCCAGATATCCATGAATCTTTCGATAAAATCAGACAGCGGAACAGCCAGAATGAACAGTATAAGGAAGCCGAAGCCTACCTTTATCTGAATATTTATGACCATTATCTGTATCTGCGGAACAGATTTCATCAGAACGCCGATGCAGAACTGAAGTATCGTCTGCGAAACCATCAGCGGCATCGCAATTTTCAGCACAAGCGTAAGCACAACGCTGAAATACTCGACTATCGTTATCCCGAGATCGGGGTTTACACCCTCGAACCCGAGCGGTATCAGATCGAACGACTTGACAAAAAGCTCGATATATGTCAGATGAGCGTTTGTTACGAAAAAATAGAGATACATCATAAAGCTGACAAACGAGCCCATGATCGACATCTGCAGGTTCGTGCCCGGGTCAAAGACCTTTGCCATGCCAAGACCTGCCTGCATATCCATTATTTCGCCGCTCATCTGGACGCTGTAGAAAAACATATCGGTGATAAAACCTATGACAACACCCACAAAGCCCTCTTTCAGCAGCATTGCAAGATAAACGCCTAACACCTCTCCCGTATCAACAGGCTCGGGCTGACGCACATTTATAACTATCATCGCTATAAGTATGCAGGAAACGACCTTGACTATCTGCGGAATATTCCTTCGGGATAGTATCGGATTAAAGGCAAAAATGCCAAGAACTCTTGAAAATATCAGGAGATTGGTTTCAAAATTATCGAACAGGAGGCTGTAAAAGTCCATTCTGCCCTCCCGTTTTTATAAAACAGTCTGACTGCTGACCTTTGCGATGATATCGAAGATCTCATAGAAAAAATCGTTCATCGCGTTCATCATGAACGGAGCCATCATCAGCAGCATAACAGCTATAACAAGCAGCTTCGGCACAAACGAGAGCGTCTGCTCATGCACCTGGGTAGCCGCCTGGAGTATCGAAATAACAAGACCCACCGCCATACTCACAAGGAGCAGCGGACCGCCGAGCTTTATGCAGAGCAGCAGCGATTCACGGAAGATCTGTAAAATAAGATCCTGTGTCATATTCCGCCTCCGACTATGTTCCGAGCGGATTGAATCCGTTCACGAGCGATGCCGTAAGCAGCGACCATCCGTCCACAAGCACGAAAAGCAGTATCTTGAACGGTATCGAGATCGTTGTCGGCGGAAGCATCATCATACCCATTGACATCAGCAGCGTTGAAACAACTATATCGACTATCAGGAACGGTATGTAGATAAGGAAGCCGATCTGGAAGCCGATCTTTATTTCACTGAGGATGAATGCAGGTACAACGGTCACAAAGCTGACCTCCTCGATAAAAGCTTCTTCCGTTTCAGCTTCTATTTCCGTATCGGAAAGCTCAAGGAAGAAATTCATCGACTCATTGGAGGTATTTTTCAGCATCCACGTTTTGAGCGGAACGGAAGCGGCTTTTGCAGCCTCGGTGATCGTATATTCTCCGTTTTTGTACGGCACATACGCGACCTCGTTCATCTCGGACAAAACGGGTTTCATTATAAACATCGTTAAAAACAACGCAAGACCTATCATCACCTGATTCGGAGGAGTCTGCTGAACGCCCATCGCATTTCGCAGCAGCGAGAATGTGATGATTATTCTCGTGAAGCAGGTAAGCATCACAAGTATAGACGGTGCAAGCGACAATATCGTTATCAGGAGAATGAGGTCAACTGTGCTGGAATTATTTATGTCAAGCAGATCAAGCAGATTTTGCGCTTCATCGTCCGTTGCCGGTTTTTCATAAGGAAGCTCGTCATCCTGCTGCTCCTGAACCTGCGTTTCGGGGTTCTGGAGCGGCTGCGTCTGCTGTGGGACGGAGGTTTCAACGTTCGGGATCTCTGTTACAATAGAGATCTCCGTCACGGAAGTCACTCCATCCTCGGCGTGAACGTCAACCGGAACAAACAGCAGCGCTGCCATAAGCGCCGCTGCCATCGCAATACAGACGGTCACCGGGAAAGAAGCCTTTGCGAAGACAGCAGCGGCGTCAGAGATCATTTTTTTCATTATTTTCCTTACCGTCCTCCTGAACCGAACCGTTCTCCGCATTGTTATTCTTGAAAAAAGCGTTTTTTAAGCTTTCCGAAAAAGAAACAGAAGACTTTTCCTCCGTTTCCCTCTGCATATCGCTGATATCATCGTCATCAATATCGCAGAGCTTGGAAATACTGTTCGGAGCAACGCCGAGAAGCATACCCTTTTTGCCGACTTTAACGACCATAAGCTGCTTATCCTGCGCTATACCGATACAGTCAATTATTTTTATTCCCCGTTCAAGGCCGTTCCAGCCTGTGCTGCGGAACTTTTTGTTCAGCCATCTTGTTCCGTAATAAACAAGGAAGATCAGACCGATCACTCCCAAAAGGGAGCAGATCACCATTAATAATTCAGGCACTATTGCCGCCCTCTCTTAACCCAGTACCTTCTGAACTGTCTGGAGGATTCTGTCGGGCTTGAAAGGCTTTACGATAAAGTCGAGAGCGCCGAGCTTGATAGCTTCAACAACCATTGCCTCCTGACCCATAGCAGAACACATTACGACCTTTGCGGCAGGGTCGCTTGCCTTGATATCCTTAAGAGCTTCGATGCCTGTCTTGTTAGGCATTGTGATATCCATGATAACGAGATCGGGATGCTCTGCAGCATATTTTGTGCAGGCGATCTCACCGTCAGCGGCTTCAATGATATTTGTGTATCCGTTCTTTGTGAGCGCATCCTTAATCATCATTCTCATGAAAGCGGCGTCGTCTACAAGCATGATCTTCTTATCCATAATTAATTACTCCTTACCTAAATTATCCAAGAATTTTGATCTGATTATCTCAGTTATTCTGACAGCAAAGTTATCATCGATAACAACGACATCTCCCTTTGCTATAAGGTTTCCGTTTACAACGATGTCAACGGGAGCACCGGCCTGTCTTTCAAGCTCGATGATCGTACCCTGTGTGAACTCAAGTATCTCCTTGACCTTTTTGGAGGTTGAACCGATCTCAACGCTTACGTTGAGCGGAACACCCATGAGCAGCTTGAGATTATCGTTCTGCTCCTTATTAAGTGCTGCGTTATTATATGTAGCAAAGCTCTGGAGCTGAACGGGCTGGATATTCATCTGTGGCTGCTGCGGATATCCGTAAGGCTGCTGCGGATACATATTCGGCATCGGCTGACCCTGCGGCATCTGACCGTACATACCATACTGCTGCATATTCGGATCGTAGCCGTATGGCGGCATACCCTGCATCTGCGGCATCGGCTGCTGCATCGAATTCGGAGCAGGCTGCGGTGCCGAAGCCGGTTGAGGTGCCGGTGTCGGCTGAGGTGCCGGAGCCGGAGCGGATGTACCGCCGGTAACGCCTCCGTTTAGCAGCGCTTCTATCTCTGCCTGTGAAAGCGTTGCCCCTCCCGATGAAGACTCTGTCGGAGTACTCTCCTGCACAGGTGCGGCAGTAAATGCTTCATCGGCAGCTGAACTGTAGCCGGCCATCATCTTTTCAGCCATTTCCTTAGCAAGGTTTATCGTAAGTATGGAAATAAACTCGGAATTGATAACTCCGTCAATAGTAAGGTTGAATTTGATGCTTACTACATTTTCATCTCCGTTGACCTCATAGAGATCGGATATCAGCTTCTGGTTGTCTTCAACTATGGCCTCTGGGGTCGAAATATCGACAGTTGTATCAATTATTTCCGAAAGAGCCGTTGCGGCTGCGCCCATCATCTGATTCATGACTTCGCAGACGGCGGATATATTCATCTCATCGAATTTAAAATCATCCGTTACTTCAAGCGGCAGACCCATGAGCTGATTAAGGATCAGCTGGACGTCATTCTGCTTGAGAACAAGAACATTCTGTCCCGAAACGCCCTGCACATATTTGATCCTGACCATAATACAAGGTTCAAGTTCAGGAAAAGAGAGTTCACTGGCTCTTATGACGTTAACTGTCGGAGTGGTGATCCAAACCTTAGCCGAGAGGAGATTGGATACGGCAGTGGCGGCCGAACCCATAGTGATGTTCATTATCTCACCGATGGCGTCTTTCTCGACTTCGCCGAATCCGTCAACAAGTTTTTCATCACTCATTATTGCTCTTACCTCAATTCTTTATATATATTATCGATTTTAACGGCTTTCTTGTTGTTTTTAATGCCAAGCTTGCCGTCAAACCAGAGATTATTTCCGATCTTAACGGTAATATTGCTGTCGATCGGCACATTGAGCGGAATGACATCGCCCACCTGGAGGGTAAGAACATCATACAGATCAAGTGTTGTTTCACAAAGAATGGCATCAATATTAAGATCGGAATCCTTTATCGCATCCATAAGCGAGACCCTTCTCTCATTCTCACGCTTCGGATCAAGCTTCTTGGTTCCTCTTGACCATTTGTCGCCGAACTTTGCCATTATTGATTCAAGACCCATTGCAGGAATACATATCGAAATAGTATTCTTAACGTCCTTGATCTCGACCTCAAGCATTACGATTATAACGACTTCATCGGGTGAGAACGGCTGAACAACTCTTGAATTTGTTTCAACCGAGGTAAGCGACGGATTAACATCTATGTAGCTTCCCCAAGGTTCCTTGAGCAGCGACGCCATGCGCTTGAGCACGGTCGTCAGAAGCTCGACCTCGATCTCGGTGAAGTCCCTCGACTGGTCGGTATAGGTTCCTGCACCGCCCATGAGTCTGTCCATCATCGTGTAGCTGATAGGGTTGGAAAGCTGGATTATACAGCTTGTTTCAAGTACATCATCGTCCATGATCCCCATATTGACCATAGACATCATAACATAGTCGGGGAGAGCGTTATTGAACTCATAATAGAGCTGTTCTTCTGTCTGAATGACCTCCACCTTGCAGTAAACGCGAAGCAGACCGGTCAGATAGGAGGAAAGAACACGGGAATAGTTTTCAAAAATGCCATCGATCGTTTTGAGCTGTTCCTTTGTGAACTTCTTCGGCATTTTAAAGTCGTATGTCTTGACTTTTTTCTCGTTTGACTGCTCCTCGATCTCGTCCAAAGCCTTGGCGCCCTCTTCGGAAAAGCTGTTCAGAAGAGCGTCTATCTGGCTTTGCGACAGTATGTCAGCCATATATTCGGATCATTCCTTTCTGACAGACGGAAAAACCGATCTGTAGTTTGTAGGTATATCATTCTGCCGCCGGTATGGCAGCCTTGCTTTCCTTCATTTCGTTGATAGCGTCCTCTTTTGAAGCATAGTTCCTGTCGGGATCGTTTCTTCCCGTATCGGCAGGAGTGATGGTTTCAGCCGCTTCGGCAGAAGTATCCGCGTCAAGCATGGATGAACCTTCCGATCCTGACGGAAGAACAAAGTTCGTACCGAATTCAAGCTGGAGAAGCTCATTGAGAACATCGGGATTCGTGAAATCCATATCGTTGCGGATAAATACGATCTCAACACGGCGGTTCTGCCGTCTGCCCTCTTCGGTGGAGTTATCCTCAAGCGGACGATTCTTACCGTATCCTGCGGACGAGAACTTGTCCGAATCGCAGGCGTCAAGGCTTATCATGTAATTGATAACTGAATTAGCTCTTCCCGAGGAAAGATCCCATTCATTGACGTTTGAAGAAGCACTCGCTGCGGTATGACCGCTGACCTTTATGGCATAGACAAGCTCGTTTATCGAACGTATGCCGTCTGAAATTATATCAAGGATAAATTTGCCTTCATCAAGCAGGACATCACTGTCGCCTGCGAAGAAAATGTTATCTCTGAATCGCATATAAACACCCGTATCGGACATTTCAACGCTAACACTGTCGGAAAGGTCGTTTGCAACGATAACCTCTTTGAGGTACATAAAGAAATCCTCAAAATCAATGATCTGAGTTTCCTCTTCGGGCACTTCGGGGATCGTATCGTCATAAACAGCCGTAGGATCGTTGTTCGGGTCGGGTTCGCCGACTACACGGATATCAGTATCGGAGATCTTTCCTTTTGAGAAAGCCTCAGCGATATACTGCCACTTGCTTGTATCCATAGATGACATTGAGAACAGCAGAACGAAGAACGTTAAAAGCAGCGTTACCATGTCACCATAGGTATCCATCCAGCTGCCGCCTTCTTCTTCTCCTCCGCCGCGCTTTCGAGCCACAAAAATCACCTCACAGTATAAAAACAGACATATATAACAAATCGTAGTTAAAAAATCGGTAATTAAACATCTGAATTATAGACTTCAAATTATTATACCACATTTCTTAACAAATTGCCATAGTTTTTTGTAAAAAAAACAGAATTTTTCAAAATTTCCTTCGATTGTTTTTTACAGAAAATGACAGATCAAGCTTTATTCAGCCGATGAGCTTTTTCCTGCCTTCGGTTTTGCTGTCGCAGGGAGCATCATTCTGAGTTTTTCTTCAACGTATCTCGGGTTAGCTCCTGCTGCGATAGCGAGCGTTCCCTCTTCTATTATCTGTAAACAGAGAATTTCCTGATTATGGTTATATTTACAGAGGTTTCCTATAGGTCCGCAGAAAATGTGGGCAACGATACAGCCGTAGAACGTTGTGATAAGAGCGGTGGACATCGAAAGACCGAGCGTTGCAGCCGAGTCGGAGCTTGTAACGTCCATTCCCTTAAGCATATTGATAAGACCAACGAGCGTACCAACCATTCCCATCGCAGGGGCAACGGCTGAACCCTTTACCCACATAGCGAAGTTGCTTTCGTGACGTTCGCACATAAAGTCGATAGAGTCATCGAGCATGGACTTGATCTTGTCCGATTCATTTGCGTCAACGATGAGCATGAGCGCCGACTTCATGAACGGGTCGGTGCAGGCGTTTGCACTTTCTTCAAGTGCAAGAATACCCTTCATACGGGCAGTTTTACAATGCTCGACCATCTGTGCGATGTATTCCTCGGGGTCGTATTTTTTCGGCATAAATGCAATTTTGAGCATCTTGCCTGCGTTTTTGAGGACCGAAGCAGGATATGTAAAAATAAGCGCACCGACAGTACCGCCCAAAACGATAAGCACCGAAGACAGATCCCAGAAGTTAAGCATACTTCCTCCCTGCAGGATTCCGAAAACTATAAGTCCAATAGCCAGAAGAAGACCGATAATACCTGAAATATTCATTGGGTAGATATCCTCCTTGAATTTTTTCTATATGTTTAACGAGTTAAAACCCGGATCTTTCATTGCTCTTTACCGCAGCTTCGGCGGAATTCAAACATTTTTTCAATAATCTCGTCAAGCTTTTCTTTGAGTATATAGCGATGACCGTTCATCATTGTGACAACTGTATCGGGAGTTTCCTCTGCCGCTTCAATGAATTCCTCATTGAGCATGAGAGGCGTTCCGTTTAGTCTTGTTACCAATATCATTATTTATTCACCTTCATCTCCCACGGAATGGCAGCTCCGCCGAACAGAGCTGCCGACCGAAGGAAAAATATTATAGGACAGAATATAGCCGATTCGCAGAAATGACTTATTTCCAATGCAAACAAGCGAAACGAAGTGAAGCGTGGCGCGAACCTGCCGCGGGGCTTCCCCGCTTATCTCTTGAGGTTTACGAGTTCTTCAAGCATTGCGTCGGAAGTTGTGATGATTCTTGCATTTGCCTGGAAGCCTCTCTGTGTAACGATCATATCGGAGAATTCCTGTGCAAGGTTTACGTTGGACATTTCGAGCTTGTTGGAAGCGATAGTGCCTGCGCCCTGTTCGCCTGCTTTTCTTACCTTGCCCGAGCCGGAAGCTGCGGTTTCGGTGAAGCTTGTATCACCGTTTTCGATAAGACCCTCGGGGTTGTCGAAAACAGTTATCTCAATACGTGCGATAGCCTTGAGCGTGTTGTTGTAGGTTGTTGTGATAACGCCGTCCGAACCGATAGTGAAGGCTGCAAGGTCAGCGTATGTGAACTTGCCTGTTACACCGAGATCATCAAGACCGAGCGGTTTGTCGGGATCGGGTTGGTTTACGATAGTGTAAGCCTCCGGAGACCATGTTCCGTCACCATTGTCGATCATGTGATTTGCAGAAATAGATGCTACACTGTCAGGATCAGTTGGGTCTTTCATTGTATATTTGAAGAAAGCAATGTCTGTCTTGTCATCGAATGTAACATAGTTGCCCTTGATATCGCAGAGATAATAATTCTCCGTAACATTGCCATCCGCATCCGTTACTCTGTCGATCTCACCCTGCTTGAAGCCGACTACCTTGCCATCCTTGATCACTGCTTCAGGCTTTCTGTTTGTGTAAAGATAGCCTGTTTCCTTATCGGTATAAATGCCGTAAGCGTCGGCGATAAGGTCATTTACGTTGATCGTATTGCCGTAGGTGTAGTCGGTGGAATTTATCTGATTGTCGCCGTTGTTGTCCTCAAGCTTTGTCTTGAGAAGCTCCTGTGCGCTCAGATCGCTGTTTTTGAGAAGACCTGCTTCGGTGTTTCTTGTGCCGAGGATGAATCTGTTGTTGTTGGAAACAAGATTACCTGCGCTGTCGATACCGAAGTTACCGTTTCTTGTGTATGTGATAGAGTCGGGGGAAGCGGTGATGTCGGGAGCGCCGCCGTCTGCACCCGAAGAGAATGCGCCCGTTGCGAAGAAGCCGTCGCCGCTGATCGCGAGGTCGAGAGTTCTGTTGGTGGACTGGAACGAGGACTGCGACATATCTCTGTCGATAGAAGCTACCTGTGTACCGTAACCAACGGTCGAGGGGTTATTGCCTGCAAAGCTCTCGGTACCTGCAGCTGCGGTCTTTACCGACTGGTAGAAAACATCGCTGAAGGAAGCTCTTGAGGATTTGAAGCCGTAAGTATTGACGTTTGCGATATTGTTACCGATAACGTCCATTTTTGTCTGGTGGGAAGTAAGTCCCGAAACGCCTGAATAAAGAGATCTAACCATTTTATAACACTCCTTAAATGATGAATCATGCTTTAAACATTACCGGGCAGCCGTCTTTGAGCATTTCACAATGTAACCTGCGAATTGCAAAAGGGGCATCCCTTGCGCGCCGCACCCGTCAAGTCGGTCGGGGTGCGGTAACGATCTCCGTCAGGTCCGATCGTTGTAAACACGCAGCTGTTTGTTTACATTATAACAGTTGAATCAATATTCGTAAAAATGTTTCCCTGCATATCATCTGCAGAAAGGGTCGTTATGACCTTGTTGTTTTTTATGCTGACGATAAAAGCATTTGAGCCTATCATAACAAGTGCGTCATTTGAGCCTTTTTCGCCTGCAAGCTCAACAGCCTTATTGAGCCGTTCAAGAGTATCGCCGTTTTCAATATCGATCTGCCGTTCGGAGATCCTCTCAAGAGCATGCTTGGAAAAGACCACTCCGCTTTGTCCGTTCTGCTCGGTGCGCTTTTTTTCGTCAAGCTGATTTTGCAGTTCCCTTGCAAATCCGCCGTCTTCAGCCGAGGTCTTCGGAGGGGTAAATCCGCCGACTCTGCCCGTGGTGACCGGCGCAATGCCTCTCGACTGCATCAGTTCGCTGATAAGCAACCCGAAGCACCGTCCTTTCGTTTAGCCGACAACATTTACTCCCATTGAAGTGAGATTCTGCCTGAGATTTTCAAATCTCTGTGCCGATTTTGAGGTTGCATAAGAAGCAAGCGCAACTTCAAACGGTGTAACATCATCTCCGACCTGCTGATTGATGATCTCTTCAATAGTGTATTTGCCCGATGTTTCAAGCCAAGCCGAATGACCGTTGTCGAACATGATCTCAACACGCTGCTTTCCGTCCTTAAAGGTAACAACTTCGCCAAGTCTGCCTATGCCGCAGAAGCCTATTTCGCAGATCTCTCTGCCGCTGATCGTTGTACCGATAACTCTTGAAGTATCAACTCTTGTGATGATATCTGTGTTGTGGATGAATCGGATATCATACATTCTTGTTCCGATAGCGTCGGCAAGCGCCGCTTCTTCGGGATACTGATCTGCATAGATCCTGTGCGGAACGCAGTCGGAAGTAGAGATACCCGGCTTTGAATCGGAATATAACTCAAGGCCGTATTTCTGATTGTATCTTGCGGTGTAATCGCCCGATGTGATCAGATTGTATACCTGTTCGTTTGTAAGTGTCGGAGTAAGATTACCCGTTCTTGATGTTCTTGCCACAGAATAGAGGTTTGATGTCGTGAGCGAAGTATCATTCTTACCTATTGTTAAGGTTCTTTTTGAAGTGGAAACTGCGGGAGACTCGGAAGAAGTGCTGTTTGCGTAAAGAGTGCTTATATCCGAATTTTCCTTGTCGGAGTTCTCCCCATCGGAGATCATATTTGTTGAAATAACATCGCTTTCATTTGCAAGTACGCTGCTGGGTGCGATAAGCTCCTGAAGATCCTCATACTGTGCAATGAATGCAGCCGCATAATTCGGGATGTCGAGCTTTGTTACCGTCACGGTTTCATAGCCGTCAAGATTGGGTTTAACGTTGTTAATAACGCTGACGGTCTGTGTTTCATTGCCGCTGATGGAATCAATGGTGCTCATAAGCTCATTGAACAAAGCTTCCGATTGAGTTAAATAGCCGGACATTGCTTCCGAACCGGGAACAACTGTATCTGTAATAGTTGTTTTGTCCGATGTGCTCTCGGGGTTTTCCGCGGGATCATCCTCCCCATTGCTCTCTGTTCTTTTGAGCGAAACATCCTTGAGCGGATATTTTTCCTTGCCGTCAACAATAACATAAGCATTGCCGTCAAGCATAAGAACATTCGTTACCTTTCCGCTTGCAACTATCTCATCCTCGGTCGCACCGTGGATATTTACTTCCTGGTCGATGAGCTTTGAGAGAAGATTGTAAATGTCGGCGGATGTAACATTTGAAACGGTCGAAACTTCATACTTGCCGCCGTTTACAACAAGATAAGGTGTGCCGTCCGTAACAACTACCGATTCAACAATGCCCGTATCGTAATCGTAACCGTCATTTACCGTAACAGCCTTTCCGACAAGATTTGTCGCATAGCTGATGTTGGACTGTGAGGTCATATTCTTGATGCCTTCGAGCATGGAATAGGAAGACATCTGCTGGAGCATTTCGGAATCATTCATCGGATCGTTGAAATCCTGATTGGACATCTGTGCAGCGAGTACCTTTAAGTAGCTCTCGAAGTCCATGTAGGAATTAGCTTCGTCACCCTTTGTCGTATCAACGACCTTGTTGCTGTACTTTGAATAAGCACCGCCGGTTGATTCAATTGAAAGGTTTCCTAAGCCGTTAGCCATAATTTTGCCTCCTTTAAAAGTTTTCTTGCCGCTGTAACTCCGCTTTCCGCTTCGTCCTCGACTGTTGAAATGCCGGAAACACGGCTGTTATTCGTATTTCCGCTCTGTGAAGCGTCGCCGTTCCTGCGGTCAAAGCCACGGTTCGAGAAGTCAAGTCCCATATAGGAAGCTGCTTCCGACGGTGCAACAACGTTGATATTTTCAACGCTGATATTCTGCTTTGCAAAGCTTTCCGAAAGTGCCGCCGAGTTAGCTGCGAGTGCCTTGCCGACCTCTTCGTTTGAAGCTGCAAGAACTATCGAAACTGCACCCGATGTATCGGCTGTCACCTTAACTGCAACTTCACCGAGATTTTCAGGCTTGAGTACGACTACAAGCTCATGTATCGGATCGTTCTGAACGTTTTCGCTTATGCTCTGCGTTATCTGTCTTACCGCAAAGTCTGCAAGCTCCTTGTAGACCTCAACAGGATCTGACGGTATCTCCGCATCGGGTATGATATCCGTTAGAACGGTGTTGACCGCCGCATTTGCTGCTGTCTGTACAGTGTTTTTCTCGTCCGAGCCTGTAATAACTCTTATCTGCGCCGAAACATCATTGATCCTTGCAAATACCGCCGTCTTGCGTATCGCTGCAAAGGAAGCCTCCGGCATTTCTGCATCGGTCTTGTCGGAAAGTGCGAGCTTCAAAGAATCGTAAAAGCTTTCAAAGGAAGGCAGATCTTTAAGCTCCGTTTTATTCTCAAAGATAGATACGATCGTTTCCGCCTTCTGTATGGGTGGCGTGTCGGAAGAAAGAACTTCCGTCACAGAAGCCGCTTTTGCTGCCGATTCAAACTGCAGTTTATCGGGAACCTCGATCTCTATGCTGTCTATGCTCTCTATGCTGTCTATGCTCTCTATGCTGACAGGCATCATTTCCATCATTGAAACTGCTGCATTCGCAAGAGCCGAAAGATCAGCATCATCGGTCTGAGCAAGCTTTTTCATCTCATCCGAAAGCTCTTCTGCGGTCATTCCTTCAGAAAGTCCCTTTTTGAGCACTGAAGCAATATCTCCGAGCGTGAGAGCAAGTCCCGTTTCTTCGTCCGAAACGATCTCTTCGCTCACCTGCGAGTTTACGAACTTGATCATATCGGAAAGAATAGTGATAACATCGGTGCTTTTTTCCTCATCGTTCTGCGAAGTGCCGTCCGAGCTGCCATACATGAATCTTTCAGCCGCATTTCCGACCGAGAGCATCATTTTTATAGCTGCGTCGATAACGCTTTTATCCGCTTTGGAAATATCCTCTGTAAGCTCCGAAACGAGCTGCGAAAAAGTGCTGTCATCCACTATATCCTCTTCAATATCTATCTCCTGCGGAACATCCGTCACGACAGCATCCGTCACGGGAACATCTGCTGTGATCGCCGAGCCGAGGATATCATTGAAGCTTATATCCGAAACCGAGCCGCTGTCTGCCATACCGAAGCCGGGGTCAATAATATCAGTGCCGATATTGAGTATGCTGCTTATATCCATAATTTCACCTCCTTTCAAGTGAGAAATAATTTATTTATATGTACTGTTCATAACATATTCGGAAATGAACTGTTCTTCCGCTTTCTGAACCTTGAATTTATACTCTTCAAGCTGTTTTTCTTCAAGCTTTTCAAGCGAGGAAACCTCCTTCGTTGCGTCAATGACAACGCCGAGCTGCTTCTGCACCTTTCTTTCCATTTCCTCTATTGAGTTTTCCAGTTCCTTTATCTGCATACGCAGGGACTGGTGATAGCTTTTGAACATCGTTATCTGCGTAACGGTTATGCCCTTGCCCGAAAGCTCACGGTATTCGTCAGCCGAGTGTTTGAGCTTTGCTTCGAGCTGATCTTTTTCCTCCTGCATCTGCTGCTGCTGCATACGCAGGTGAGCAAGACTGTTTTTTTCTCTGTCAAGCACCTGTTTTTTATATCCCATAAGCTTGTTAAGTGAAAACTCAAACCGCTTCAAGAATGATTACCTCCGATCATTTCACAGCGTCCTCGAGCATTTTCAGCGTTTCCTCGAAGGAGAACGCCTCGTCCGTTTTCTGCTGTAAAAATGCGTTGATCTTATCTATTTTTTTGATTGCTTCATCGAGCGCGGGATTTGTTCCTTTTTTGTATGCGCCGATAGAAACGAGGTCGTAGTTTGCATTGTAGACCGAAAGAAGATTTCGCAGCTTTGCCGCATTGTCCTTGTGCTTTTTATCGGCGATCTCGGACATAAGTCTTGATACCGATTCAAGTATCTCTATCGCAGGATAGTGGTTTTTCGCCGCAACCTTACGGGAAAGAATGATATGACCGTCGATGATACCTCTGACCGTGTCGGAGATAGGCTCGTTGGTGTCGTCGCCTTCTACAAGAACGGTATATATGCCCGTAATTGAGCCTGTTTCAAAGTTTCCCGCTCTTTCAAGAAGCTTTGGCATCGTTGTGTAAATTGACGGTGTGTAGCCTCTTGCGATAGGCGCTTCGCCCGTTGCAAGACCTATTTCACGCTGCGCCATTGCATATCGTGTGAGCGAATCCATCATCAGCAGGACGTTTTTGCCCTGATCCTTGAAGTATTCCGCGATAGCTGTGGCAGTCATTGGACATTTATTTCTCATCATCGAGGGCTGGTCGGAGGTAGCAACGACAAGAACCGATCTTGCCATACCCTTTTCCCCAAGGTCACGCTCGATGAATTCAAGCACCTCTCGTCCACGCTCTCCGACAAGAGCGATAACGTTGATGTCTGCTTCGACTTCCCTTGCGATCATGCCCAGAAGCGTCGATTTACCGACGCCCGAGCCTGCAAAGATACCCATACGCTGACCTCTGCCTATCGTGAGCAGACCGTCGATAGCCTTTACCCCGAACGGGATAATATCGTCAATCCTCGGTCTTGTCAGCGGATTTACGGGGATCCCTGCGATAGGGTAGGTGTCTGTCGTATTTATCGGGCCCTTGCCGTCTATCGGTTCGCCTATGGCGTTTATGATCCTTCCGACAAGCGCATCGCCCGTCTTTACTTCAAGCTGTCTGCCCGTATTGTCAACGATCGAGCCGGGACCTATGCCGTCGATGTCGGTATAAGGCATCAGAACGACCTTTCCCTCGTTAAAGCCGACCGCTTCGCCGTAAATGAACTCGTCCGAGCCTTTGCGGAATATTCGGCAGACATCGCCGATGTTACATTCGGGGCCCGTTGCTTCGACAGTCATGCCGATGATCTTTTCAATTTTTCCCATGTGCCTGTAAAGATCTGCATTTTTGACGTTCTCACGGATAGCGGTAAAATTCATGTGAATCTTCTCCTAAAGGGGAGCCCCCTTGGGCAGTTCGTAGGTTACTTTGCGAAACGCTCAAAGTCGGCGGTACGATACCGATCGGTACCATTGGTAACGATAGATACTTCTTGATCATTCCTCTCCCCTTGTATTCCTCAATATTTCTTTGAGGAAATCAAGCTGGGTCGGAACGGAAGCGTCAAGTATCTCTTCGCCGTTGTCGAGGATGACAGTGCCGTCCTCCGCATCGGGAAGGATCTCTATCTCAATATCTTTGATATATGGTATTATCTGTTTGATAAGCTTTGCGTCGGTCTTGATCTCCTTCGAGATCTCGCCCTGTGCAAGCGAAATTTTAATATAATCGGAGTTGCGAAAGCTTTTTGCGGCATTTTCGATAATGCTCTCAATAACCTTCGGATTGACCTTCAGCTCTTCGCCTGTGATCTTTTCAAGCATTTCGCAGATCGTTTCACGCATTTCTGCCTCGTTATCGAGAAAATATGCGTCCTTGCGTGAATTTATGTCGGAAAGCAGTTGTGCAGACGCATCAACATACTTGCTGCATTTTTCAAGCGACTGCCTTTTGCCCTCGTCATAGCCCTCTTTGAAGCCTTCCGCCTTCGCTTTTTCCTTTAAGATAGCGCACTCCTTGTTAGCCTTTTCGATAACGGCGGCGGTCGCTGTCTTTGCGTCTTCTGCGATGCTTCTTGCTTCAAGCTTTGCTCTTTCGATTATCTCATTGCGTGCAGCCTCTGTCTTTATACGGTAATCCTCCACTGCGGCTGCGACCTGACGGTCAACAGCGGCACGGAACTCCGCCTCCTTTTCGGCTGCCTCCCGCTGCTTCTGCTTTTCAAGCTCTTCGCGCGAAAGCCGCTCCTGCTCGGCGTTTTCATCACCGGGAAGAATGACGGTATTGTCTATTTTGACAGGCTCGGAATTACCGTAGCTGTACGACTGGGGTTTGTATATTTTAAGCAATTATCTCGTCCTCTCCGCCCTTGCCGATAACAAGCTCGCCTTCTTCTTCGAGGTGTCTTATGATGCCAACGATCCTCTGCTGTGCTTCGTCAACGTCACGCATACGGATATTATGCAGATATTCGATCTCCTGCTGGATGGATTCCTGCATTCTCTGCGGCATATTTGCGTAGAGAGCGGCGGCAACCTCGGAGTTTGAACCCTTGATGGCGATCGCGAGATCCTTCGCTTCGACATCTCTGATAAAACGCTGGATAGACATAGAGTCGAGTCCGAGGATATCCTCGAAAACGAACATCTTCTTCTTGATCTCTTCAACAAGAGCAGGATCCTTCGAGGAGAGTTCGTCGAAGATATGCTTTTCTGTTCCTCTGTCGACCTTGTTGAGGATATCGGCAACAAAGTTTACGCCGCCGACCGTGGTAAGATCCATAGAAACGACTGCTGCAAACTTTCTTTCGAGTGTTTCTTCGATAGAATGGATAGTTTCCGGCGAAGCCGACTCCATCTTTGCGATTCTTTCAACAACTTCAACTCTCTTCTCTTTAGGAAGCTCCTGGAGCACGGCGGAAGCCTGCTCGGACTTGACATAGGAAAGAACGAGAGCGATAGTCTGCGGATTTTCGTTCTGGATAATTGCAAGGAGGTTCTTGTAGTCGGATTTTCTGACGAACTCGAATGCTTTCGTCTGCATCGACTTGGAAACACGCTCCATAAGCTTGCTTGCCTGTTCGGCACCGTAAGCCTTTTCAAGAACAGCTCTTGCGTATTCAACGCCGCCCTCGGAAATTACCTTCTGGGTAAGGCAAAGCTCGTAAAATTCGTTAAGAGTCGCATCCACAACGCTTGCCTCAAGGTACGGCAGACATGATATCTCGTATGTAAGCTTTTCAACATCATCATCGGAAAGTCTTTTATAAACGTAGGCAGCATTTTCCGCACCGATCGAAGTAACAACGATCGCAGCCTTCTGCAGGTTTGTAAGTTCTTGGATATCAGGCATTGCTTACTCCTCCGTTTCGTCTTTCATCCAGTTTTTAAGCAGCTGCGCCACGATCTCCGGGCTGTTCTTTGCAAATTCGCTGATCTCTCTGCGGATAGCGACTTCCTTCGTATCCTCTCCGTCGCTTGTAAGACTTGGGATATCGGCAGGATTTGAACCATCGAGATTCATTGTGAAGGTATCGACGATCTCTTCTCCGTCAACACCTGCAAGCGCTTCGGAAGCAAGTATCTGCTGCTCGAATTTTGCTCTCTTGGTCTTTGCATTTCTTGAAGTGATAACAAGCACAACAACAATAATGATAAGAAGTATGAGAAGTATAGCAGCTGCAACGATAAGCTGATTAAGCGTAAGTCCGAAGAGATAAACGGGAGCGGTATCCGGTGTAACATCCGTACCGAATTTAGGAAAGTTCGTAACGGTTACAACATCCTGTGCGACCTCGGGATTTACGCCGCCTGCGTTTGCAACGAGGTTCACAAGATCCATTCTCTGCGCTTCGGAGATGTAGTCTGTATAAATTACAGTCGAAATGGAAAGTCCGTCAATTGTGTAGCCTGCCTTTTCGACCTGCTCCTTGTATGTGTCAACAAGATAGGTGTTTGAAACGGAATTTTCCGTCCATGCGCCGTTTCCGCCTGTGTTTCCCGTAGGATATGTATCATCTGCGTTGGTTTCAACTCCGATAACGCCGCCGTCGGCAGTAGTTCCACCCGAGGCTTCGGAAGCGTCGCCGTGCTGGAGGACGCCCGTATTTCCGTTTCCGTCAGGAGAATAGTTTGTATTCTCGGAAACCTTTTTGTCGAAGTTCAGCACTATATTTACTGCTGCGGAAACTCCGTCATCGCCGTAGATAGGGATAAGAAGCTCAAGGATCTTGTTCTTTATCGAATTTTCAAGATTTGTCTTGAACGCAAATTTTCTTGTTTCGTCAGCGATAACGTCGATCTCGTTCTCGCCCTCGATCTGTGGGATACCATAGCCGTCAACGATGCTGATATTCTCATCGGTAAGACCTGCAAGACCGTTTCTGACCGTATTTCTGATGCCGACGATCTGCTTGTCCGTGAGCTTGTAGTCGCTGTTGAGATATACCGTTACAGCAGCGGTCGGCTCCTGGCGAAGCGATGAGATAACGGTGTTCTTCTGCTCGGGTATAGATATAGTCACGGTCGCTTTCTGAACGCCCTCAAAGGTTCCGACAATAGCGCCAAGACGCTGTTCGAGCATCATCCTCGCATACTCTCTCTCCTGCGAGGAGGTCGTGAACATATCTATATTATCTGTATAAAGATTGTAGTTGAGCGCGCTCTTCGGATAGCCCTTCATAGCCATTTCCATTGTAAGAACGTTTTCCGTTCCTGCAGGAACCATGATAACGCCGCCGCTTTTGAGCGTTACATCGTAGCCGAGATCCTGTATCGCCGTAACGATCTCCGAAGCCTCGCTTGCTTCAAGTCCCTCAAAAAGAACGGTATATTCTTTTTTATTCATAATAATAGCAACGATAACAGCGATAAGAACGATCGCAACAAGTATCGCTATGTACGCTATCTTTCGTTTTTTCTCCTGGGCTGCCCAGAACTGCTTGAACGAAGTTGAAAGCTTTGAAAGCTGTTCCTTCATATCCATTTATGATTTTTCCTTCCCGAATTAAAAGATAGATCTGCTTAAAGCCCCGATCACATTGTGATCTGGAGAACCTGATTATAAGCATCAACTGCGGCATTCTTTACCGCAACAAAGGTCTCGACAGCGATCGAAGCCTTTGTCATATTATTATAAATAGTATGGAGATCGTCAATGTCGCCCTGCATGATCTTTACAGCGTCGATATTGGTCTGCTGCTGGGTCTCCTGAACGTCATTGAAAACATCCTTGAAAACATCGGAGAACTGCGGAGTGCTTTCGGTTATTTCCTTTACCTGCTCATTCTCTTTGTCAAAAACCGACTGAACGGGCGAAATAGCGCTCGAAATAGGAACAATAAACATAGTATTATCTGCCTTTCATTATTTACCGTTAAGTGACATTGCCTTTGTGAGCATAGCCTTTACTGCGGCTATTGCGGAAGCGTTCGCTTCGTAGCAGCGCTGTGCAGCGAGAAGATCCATCTGCTCCTTGCTGTTGTCAACGTTGCTCTGATAGATATAACCGTCCTCGTCCGCAAGCGGATTGTCGGGGTCGTAGACGGGAACGAACGGCGCATCATCATTGATTATCTCGGTAACGGTGCAGCCTGCGTATTTGTATTTATTCCGATGCGAAAGGAAATATGTGCCGTGGCGGTACTTCGGGCCGTCATCCTCGGTGTTGAACTTTTCCATTTCTTCGCTGAAGGTCTTCTTCTCGGAAACGACAACGAGCTGACGGCAGTATGGATCGCCGCCGACCGCTGTATTATAAGTGCCTTGGTTTGCAATATTCTGCGAAATAATATCCATTCGGAGTCTTTGCGCCGAAAGCGCGGAGCCTCCGATATCAAGTGAATTCAGAAATGACATTTTATACCTCCGTAACAGCTGTAACAATCGTTACTTTGTGATAGCGGTGCGGATCATCGCATAGTTATTGTTCATCTGATCCATAAGGGCGCTGTACTGATACTGCACATCGGCAAGATCGAGCTGCTCCTTTTCGATGTCGACATTGTTGCCGTTGAGGAGCTGATTTGTGTTGGTTTCGTAGGTCGTTGTGACTTTGAGCGAAACCTTGCCCTTTTCTTTATCCGTCGGCGTATGGTAATTGCACTTGCACATCTCTTCTTTGAGCACAAGTCCGAAGTTCACTGTCTTCGCTTTAAAATCGGGCGTGGAAACATTTGCGATATTATTCGATATAACACGCTGCTTATACCACGCTGCATCGAGCGTCTGCTCGGAAAGAGTCTGAATCTTATTATCAAAAAGTCCCATTATATACCTCCCGGGTCAATTAAACGGACTGTTCCTTCAAAATGGCAGATTAACCCTTAAAAGGGTATAGTATTCCTTTATAAGTATAAACCTTTTTAATAAAAAATACAAGAGATATTGAAAAATTTACTCCCACGCTTGTAACAATTTTTTTTAATAAATTCTATGGATTTTCCCCAAATGTAACAAACCCCCTCCCAATAATTGTATATTATGATAAAAATAACGGAATTTTTTGTTTGTAATAAACAAAGTTTTAATAAAAGGGAGCAAATAAAAAAGAGCACACACGTTCTCCGTATATGCTCAATTATTTTTAGAATGCTTCGGAAGTGCACGGCGGTTAATAGCGATCTTTACCATCTCGTTAGTAACGCTGCGTGTGTATTTTGCCTTCATTTCGTCTGCTTTTTTCTTATCCTGCGGAGTTCTTACCTTGCAGGAAAGGTACGGAACGGAATCCAGAGCATCTGCCATGGCTTCGGCAAAGCACCTGTCGCAGCTGCAGCAGTTGAACCTTTTCAGCGCAGTCGGCAGAAGCTCGGTTATAAGCTCGGAGCTTACGCATATCTCGGTCGTTTCGGGCGACTTGGACTTCGGCTCGTTTTTTTTCGCAGGATTCTTGCTGTTTGAGTGCATTTCTATGACAGACTGCTTGAATTCGTTGTCAATTATCGGGTTGGTCGCAACGCTTTTCCCTGTAATAAGCTTCATTACCGCTTCGGTCTTGTGCGTAGTCTTTGCTGCGGCGCTGCCTGCCATACAAATTCCTCCTTATCTATTCTTTTTTGGTATGATTATCTCGGGATAAAGTGCCTCACAAGCCTTTACATAGTCCCTTGCTGCACGGCAGTTCGGAGAATAGGTCGTAATTACCTCCTGATGCGCGGGAGCTTCGGCAACTGCAACGGAAACGGATATCTTGTTTTCAAGCACGACCGTTCCGAGCTGTTCTGCGACGATCTCGACCATTTCGGCAACTTCACTCGCCAACTGCTGGTTCCTTACATATTTTGTAAGGAGGATTCCCCTTATATTAAGCTTTTTATTATAGTATTTCTTGACGGCGAGAATAGTTTCACGCAGCTGTGCGATCCCTTGAAGCGAAAGTATCTCGGGCGTCATCGGGATAATGAGGTCATCCGCCGCCGTATATGCGTTTATCGTAAGCACGGAAAGCGCAGGCGGAGTATCAATGATAATATAATCGTACTCATCACGCACAGTTTTAAGTATCTCTCTCAAAATAAACTCACGCTGTTCGGTAGGAAGCTCAAGTTCGCTTCCCGACAGGAGGATATTTGACGTTATAACATCGCAGATATGCGTAGTTTTGATCGCATCACGGATATCGCAGGCACCCGTCATTACATCGTGGATGGTGTAGCCTCTGTCCTCCGTTCCGAGCGAGAACGAGAGATTGCCCTGCGGATCCATATCTATCGCAAGGACCTTCTTGCCCCTGCTGCGGAATATTCCCGTAAATGCGGCGCAGGTCGTTGTTTTTCCGACTCCGCCCTTCTGATTTGTCACAACTATTATTTTTGCCATAGATCAAAATCCCTTATTCTGCTGCTGTTTCAGCTTTTCTCTTTCTGCGATCTGGATCTCGAAAATAAATCTTGCAAGGCGTTCTTCCTGTGACTGGGTGATGTTGAGAAAACGGCAGCCATAGCCGTCAACAACATCCGTTCCGAAAACCGTCTGCGCACGGAGCACCTCGGTCAGAAGCTCGATCTCTCCTCCAAAAAATTCAAGCATAAGCTGATCTCCCGGTTCAAAATCGAAGCTTGTTTTCATATAAACTCCGCCGAGATTGATGTTGCATATATGTATGTTAAGCGGCTTATCGAAGTTGACAAGATTCTCATTGCGGATGTAAAAAGGAGAATTTATATCAAATTCCGCATTGATCTTGAACGAAGCTCTTCTTTCTTCAAGTGCGATACCTTCACCGACATGGAAATTCATCTGATACTCGGTCGAAAGATCCACCGAGGTCTTATATTTCATTCTCAAACCGTTTATATATTCAAAAACAGCAGTTATATACTCATCTTTCGGGATAAGCGGAAGTCCCGAACCCTTGATCATTACGAGGTCGCGGTCCTTAATGCGGAAGAAGTCCTTCGGGAAATACACCGACTTTGTTGCAATCAGCATTCTGTCCTGATTGTCATAGATAACAACTCTGCCGATCTTATCCTTTTTTATCATAATTCTCCCTCCAATTGACCCTTTGCGGCGGCTCTTAAACGTTTAAAAAACCGCATAAAGATACATTCTTATTGTAACAAAAAACAAGCTGTTTTGCAACTGTTTTTTTGAACGTTGTATAGTTCCACACATTTCGACTAATGTTTTTGTTGATTTGCAACAAAGCGAAATTAATGCGTAATTGCGTAATTATCTTTTACTCCTTGACTGTATCTCCGCTTTTGTGTATAATGGAAAAGAAAGATAACTGCTTGATAAATCGGAACTTATTTCAATGCGTAATGCGTAATGCGTAATTCGTAATGCGTAATTATTGTGGAGCATACAGTGTAGAATGTCTTTCTGTACTTATTAAAAATAATATTATCAATTACGATACACAGCTTCGCAGTGCATTAAAAAGGAGGTGCGTTAAAGGATGAAAAAAACCTTTCATATCAATGAAAAACGGCTCGTTTCAGTCTTTAACCGCCGCCTTTTCCTTGCAAACATCCCGTCTATGAGCCTTATGATCGCTCTGCTCGTCATAGTCATCATTTCCGCAACTGCCGATATGAATATACCGAGCGTTATATATAAATCCATCTTATACGGAACGTATTTTTGCGTTGCATACAGTCTTATCGTGTGTATCATGATCGGCATATTTGCCGAAACCTCGATAAAAGCGCACCGTGAACACACTTCTATCGAGATATCCGACTCTCTGCTCATCATTTCCGAGCTTTACCAGACTGTCCGCTGTGAGGGAAAGCTTCGGCATTACAAAAAGCTGTGGATAATCGACCTTAACGATGTCGAAGACGTTGAATACTTAAAGAATTACATCATTATCCACGGAAAAGCACGGTATTTCTGTCAGGACGCAGAATGGCTCGGCTTTGAACGGACGGAAAACGGCGTTGATTTCGACAACTGGTGGTATAACACAAACGGCGGAAAGGCAGTCGACACCGTTGAGATACACGATTTTTACACGGACGGCGAGCGCATTGCCCGGCGTATACTTTTCTGCCGTGACAAAATAGCCGAGCGCACACGCCGCCGTGAGGAATACCGCAGGCGAATGCTGGAGATCGCCAAAAACACCCGTCACAAACGTGGCATTTCGGAAAAATATAAACCGCCTTACAAAAGATAGGTGAAAAGAATTATGAAACCGCTTGAACTTACAATATCCGCTTTCGGTCCTTACGCAGGAGAGGAACACATTGACTTTTCAAAGATAGACGGCAGCGGTCTTTATCTCGTCACAGGTGATACGGGCGCAGGAAAAACGACCGTTTTTGACGCGCTGATATTTGCTTTATACGGCACGGCGAGCGGAAATGTGCGCTCGTCGTCAATGTTCCGCAGCAAATACGCTTCACCCGAGAGCAAGACCTTTACCGAGCTTAAATTTGAATACGGCGGAAAGGTCTACACGATAAAGCGCAATCCGCCATACGAGCGAAAGGCTTTGAGAAAGACCAAATCGGAAAACGCCCTTATTGAAGAGCCTGCAAATGCGGAGCTTATCCTGCCCGACGGAAAGACTGTCAACGGCGTTTCTGCCGTGAACAAGAAGATAAACTCGATAATCGGTCTTGACCGTGACCACTTTGCGCAGGTAGCAATGCTTTCGCAGGGGGATTTTCTTCGGCTGCTTTTTGCGCCGACAAAGGACAAGATAGACATTTTCCGCACGATATTCGGCACGGAAAAATATCAGCGTCTGCAAAAGCGCATCTCCGACGATATGATCTCCGCCGCAGGCAATCTCAAACTCGTCAAGGCGAAAAACGAACAGCATATCGCTGCACTCTCCTGCGGCGATGACAGCTCTTTTGCCGAGGAGCTTGAAAAAATAAAGGCTGAACCGCTTCTTTTCAGCGCAGAAGAAACGGCTTCGCTCATTCGGAATATTATTGATGAAGACAAGGCTGCTCTTGAAGAAACAGAGAAACTTTCGCTGGACGCTTCAAAGGCTTCGGAGGAGCTTGCCGTTCGCATAGAGCGTTCAAATCTGCGGCTTGATACCGAGAAAAGGCTTAACGATATAACCGCCAAGATCTCCGTTTCGGAAGGCTCACTGCCGAAGCTCAAAGAGCGTTTTTCCGCTGCCGAAGCTGAATACGGAAAGGCTGACGCTCTTGCGGAGCAGATCGCTCGTGAGCGTGAGCGGCTCTCCGATTATGCGCAGTTAAGCCTTGAAAGAAAGACTGCAAAGGAGAAAGAAGACCTTGCAAAGCAGACCTCGGCAAGGTGCGAAAGCGCAAGGAAAGCAGCCTTTGACGCAGAGAACAGCATAAACGAATACAGCGCCGAGCTTGAAACCATAAGAACAGCCGCCGAGGATATGGTCAGGCTTGAAGCTGCCGCAGCCGAAAAGAACCGCAGAATGTCCGAGCTGAAAAGCTTCGCCGATGAAGTTAAGGCTCATATTGACGTTTGCGGGGAGCTTGAAAGGGCGAAAGCCGAATATATTGAAGCGGCAAATACTGCCAACAAAGATATCAGCGCATACAACACTCTTGAAAGGGCGTTCCTTGACAGCCAGGCAGGCATCCTTGCGCAGAAGCTCCGTGAGGGCGGACCCTGCCCCGTTTGCGGAAGCGTTGAACACCCCTGCCCTGCGCAGGCGCACAACACGGACGTCAGCGAAGAAAAGCTGAAAAAAGCACGGCTTTGTGCGGAAAATTCCCGTGAAAACGCCTCCCGTAAAAGCCGCTCTGCAGGTGAGCTTTCGGGCAAGGAGGAAGCGCTTCGCAAGGCTGTTTCGTCAAAGGCGGAAGGCTTCTTCGGTAAGATCGCTTTCGAGGACATAAAGGCTCGTATAAAGCAGGATCACGCCCGTGAAAAGGCGGAGCTTTTGAAGATCATGCAGGATATCGCTCTTGCAAAGGATAAGAAAAAACGCTGTGACGAGCTTGCAAAGCTTACAGAAGAAAAGCAGGACGAACAGAAAAAATATACACAGCTCGCATCGGAGCTGTCCGCACAGGCGGCTTCGCTTTCCGCACAGGCACAGGCTGCTCGGGCGGCTGTGGAAAAGCTTGCATCGGCGCTTGAATTCTCGGGTGAGGATGAAGCTAAAAAGCATCTTGCTGCGCTGGAAACAGAGAGAACTACGATTTGCGCCGAATATGAAGCCGCAAAAAACGGACTTGAAAAGACGGCGGCTGATATTTCCGCACTTAGATCGGCGGCTTCGGCATACGCTTCGCAGCTTGAAGAGCTACCGTTTGAAGAACCCGAAAAGCTTGCGGAAGAAAAAGCTTCGCTTGAATCAAGACGAAAGCTGCTTGATTCGCAGAGGATGAAGCTTTCCGCAAGAGCCGAGGGCAACACGGGAACACTTAAAGGCCTTATGAACGGCTTTGACGAGCAGGAAAAGACGGAATCACGCTATCGGATGCTCCGCTCGCTCTGCGACACGGCAGGCGGAACGCTTACCGGAAAAGAGAAGATAACGCTTGAAACCTACGTTCAGACGGCATACCTCAAACGCATAACCGACCGTGCGAATGTGCGCTTTATGGAGATGACAGACGGCCGTTACGAGCTTGTAAGAAGCACAAGCGCAGAATCCTTGAGCGGAAAAAGCGGTCTTGATCTTGACGTTATCGACCATTACAACGGCACGACAAGAAGCGTAAAGTCGCTTTCGGGCGGCGAATCGTTTGAAGCGGCACTTTCGCTTGCACTCGGACTATCGGACGAGATATGCTCCAATTCGGGAGGGATACAGCTGCAGTCGATGTTTGTGGACGAAGGCTTCGGAACGCTTGATGAAGCAGCGCTCACGCAGGCTATCGACACCTTATGCAAGCTTTCAAAAAGCGGAAGAACTGTCGGCATAATCTCTCACGTTGCCGAACTCAAAGAACGTATCGACAGCAAGATCATTGTAACAAAGGATATCCGTTCGGGAGAAAGCCACATTTCAATGCGTAATTCGTAATGCGTAATGCGTAATTATTTTTAAAATTATAGATATAATTCAAAAGGAACTATTTACGGCAATCAAGCTGTGAATAGTTCCTTTATTTTATAAAAACATTTTAATTTCAAAACGAATTAATACTAATTCCAAATCAACCTATAGACAAATCCTCGGCTATAATAATCCAATTCTGCGTCAGGCTCCCTTGAAAGGCATCAAGCATTCCTGCGGTCGCCTTTCTTGACTTGGATTATTCTATCTGTCGGCTTTGTCTATAGAACGATTTGGAATTAGTATAAAGCGATGTATTAATTACGAATTACGCATTACGAATTACGCATTAATCTTATACCACTTGGAAAAGGTAAAATTTCAGATAGTCCGTTTCGGGGACGTTCATAAGGGTCGGGTGGTCGGGCGACTGGCGGCGTACTTCTATAAGCTTTAGCTGAACATCTGCGTCCTTTGCCGCCGACATAAGCATTTTTACGAAAAGTCCGTTATCCATAAAGTGAGAACAGCTGCACGTTGCGAGATATCCGCCCCTCGGCAGAAGCTTCATCGCACGGTAGTTTATCTCCTTATAGCCTCTTTCGGCGCTTCCGATCGTTCCCCTGCTCTTGGTAAATGCAGGCGGATCGAGGATTATCATATCGTAAGGCTTTTTCTTCTCCTCCGCAAGCTTTGGCAGAAGGTCAAACACGTTCGTACAGAGGAAATCCATTCTGTCGTCCAGTCCGTTTTCCTTTGCGTTTCGCTTTGCCATATCAACGGCTGTCTGCGAAACGTCAACGGCTGTAACGTGCTTCGCTCCGCCCATTGCGGCATTGAGCGCAAACGAGCCTGTATGTGTGAAGCAGTCGAGAACGGTCTTGCCCTTTGCGATCTTTGCAGCTGCAAGCCTGTTATACTTCTGGTCGAGGAAAAAGCCTGTTTTCTGTCCGTTTTCAACGTCAACATGGTACTTTACGCCGTTTTCGACGATGACAGTTTCAACCGAATCGGGAATACCGACAAAATCAGCTTTATACCAGCCCTTTCCGCACTCCATTCCCTCCAGCTCACGGATAGCAACATCGTTTCTCTCAAAAATTCCGCTTATTTTCTCGTTATCTTCGCCGAAGACTTCGACAAGCGCACGGAAAACATCGTCCTTGACAAGCTCCATACCATAGGAAAGCACCTGCGTTACGAGCAGATCGTTATAACGGTCAACGGTAAGTCCCGGCAGCTCATCCGCTTCGCCGAAAACTATGCGGCAGCAGGAAAAATCATCGCCCATAACGGTCTTGCGGTAGTCATAGGCATATTTCACACGGCGTTTCCAGAAATTATAGTCGAATTTATCGTTTGCATTTTTTGAGATTATGCGGATGCGTATCTTGCTCTTTTCGCTCAAAAAGCCGCTGCCGAGATATGAGCCCTTTTCGGAGAAAACATCGACGATACCGCCGTTCGGTGCGCCTTCGGACAGGCTTTCGATCTCGGTATCGTATATCCACGGATGCCCCTTTTTAAGCGAAGCCTCCGCTTTCTTTGTGACAACTGCTTTCGGGCAGATTCGTTCACTTTTCATATTTTTATTCCTTAATCGTGTCTTTCGTCTTCGTTATCAAAGCACTCGCAGAATCGTCCGGCAAATGCGGGAGGTTCGTCCTTTACATAGAGATGAGAAGTATCGCCGAACGAACCTGTACGGAAATAAGCGATACCCTTGCGGCGCTCCTCGCTCACGATCGTTGTGACGGAGGTCGGCGCAGCGCAGAAGCCATGCCAGAGCAGCACAGGTGATATCCCGAGCAGATGTCCGAGCATCACGCACTCCACTCCGAAATGACAGAAAAGCACTATTGTATCATTATTCGGCTCTTCGGCACGGTAGAAATTCCCCTCGCGGACATAGCCGTTTTCCGCAAGTATCGCATCAAGTCCGTCATAGACCTTTTTCGCTTCGGCAATGACGTTTCCGCCTGCCATAAGCGGTGTTTTATACCATTCGTCCTTGCTGTAATACTCGCTGACCCTTGTCCAGTCCTCGGGGAGAAGATCCCACGGTATTCTCTGTTCGCCGCTGTGTTCATCGGTAACGGGAGCGTGAAACTCACGCAGCCACGGACATTCTTCGGCTGTTCTGCCCATTTTTTCGAGCGTATATGCGGCGGTAGCCTTTGCTCTGCCGAGCGGCGAAACATAGAACTTCTTTACATCGAGCTTTGATATCCTTTCGGAGAGAAGCTCTGCTTCACGCTTGCCCTTTTCGGTAAGACCGTCAATTTCGTAATTCGGATCGCCGTGGCGGATTATAAGTATTTTCATTGCAATTTTTTATCCTTATATTTTTTCGCTCATTTTAAGCTTGTAGGGTATGACTTCGCCGCTTTCAAGCGACTTTTTCACATCAATTATGCGCTGGTTGGACGACCCTCTGAAAACGAGCGTGATATCCTTCAGCTCTTCCTTGAATTCGCCGTCAACGAGAACATCTATGAGTGAAAGCATCTCGTCCGTAACTTCGCATCGTGCGCGGCTTTCGGACAAAAGCTCCTTGTCAAAAAGATAGCCTGTATAGCACCAGACGTCCTTATCGGGCAGTTCCTTTCGCACCCTTTTGAGGAGCTTCACAAGCTCACGCTGATTATCGGGTTCAAACGGTTCTCCGCCGAGCAGAGAAAGTCCGTCAATGTATGGAAAAGACAGCATTTTTATTATGCTGTCTTCTGTTTCCTGTGTGTACTCGCTGCCAAATTCAAAATTCCATGTTTCGGGATTGAAGCAACCCTTGCAATGATGAGTGCAGCCCGATACGAATAACGAAACACGGACTCCCTCACCGTTTGCAATATCAAAATTTTTAATTTCACCGTAATTCATTACAGATGGAGTACCCTTTCCTTTATCTCCTGCGTTCTGCCCTGATTCCAGAACTGCGTTCCGATATAACCGCAGGTACGGCGTGCAACGTTGAGCTTGTTCTGGTCACGGTTTTTGCAGTGAGGACATTCCCAGACGAGCTTTCCGTCCTCGTCCTCGACGATCTTTATCTCGCCGTCATATCCGCATACCTGGCAGAAGTCGCTCTTGGTATTCAGCTCCGCATACATAATGTTTTCATAGATGAACTTCATTATTTTTATTACAGCAGGGATATTGTTCTGCATATTCGGAACTTCAACGTAGCTGATAGCTCCTCCGGGAGAGAGAGCCTGGAACTGCGACTCGAATTTGAGCTTTGTGAAAGCGTCGATCTGCTCGGAAACGTGAACATGATAGCTGTTTGTGATATAATTCTTGTCGGTAACGCCCTTGATTATGCCGAAACGCTTCTGCAGACACTTCGAGAACTTGTATGTTGTGCTCTCGAGCGGAGTGCCGTAGATGGAAAAGTCAATGTTCTCCTTCTTTTTCCACTCTGCGCAGACGTCGTTCATGTGCTGCATAACTTCAAGCGCAAACGGAGTTGCTTCGGGGTCGGTGTGCGACTTGCCCGTCATATATCTTGTACATTCGCAAAGGCCTGCATAGCCGAGCGAAATCGTGGAATATCCGCCGTAGAGGAGTTTGTCGATCGGCTCGCCCTTTTTAAGTCTTGCAAGAGCGCCGTACTGCCAGAGGATAGGCGCAGCGTCGGACAATGTGCCCTTGAGTCTTTCGTGTCGGCACATGAGCGCACGGTAGCAAAGATCAAGACGCTCGTCGAATATCTTCCAGAACTGATCCATATCGCCGCCCGAGGAGAGCGCAACATCGACAAGATTTATAGTTACAACGCCCTGGTTGAATCTGCCGTAATACTTCGGCTTGCCGTTCTCGTCAACATAAGGTGTGAGGAAGCTTCTGCAGCCCATGCAGGTGTAGCAGTGCCCCTCGCCGTTCTTGTCGACCTTGAGTTCAAGCATTACCTTTTCGCTGATATAATCGGGAACAAGGCGCTTTGCGGTGCATTTAGCCGCAAGCTCGGTAAGATAGAAATACGGGCTGTCCTCGTCAACGTTGTCGTTTTCAAGCACATATATAAGCTTCGGGAATGCGGGAGTTATCCATACGCCTGCTTCGTTCTTTACGCCCTGATAGCGCTGGCGGAGCATTTCCTCAATGATAAGCGCAAGATCCTGCTTCTCGTTCTCGTCCTTCGCTTCGTTAAGGTACATAAATACGGTAAGGAACGGAGCCTGACCGTTTGTGGTCATAAGGGTAACGACCTGATACTGGATAGTCTGAACTCCCTTTTCGATCTCCTTGTGCAGACGCTTTTCAACGATCTCCGCTATCTTTGTTTCGCTCGGCTCGGCACCGAGAGCCTTGACCTCTTCAACAACGTCCTTGTATATCTTTTCACGGGAGATCTGAACGAACGGAGCAAGGTGAGCAAGGCTTATGCTCTGACCGCCGTACTGGTTCGATGCGACCTGTGCGATGATCTGCGTTGCGATATTGCAGGCTGTCGAGAAGCTGTGCGGCTTTTCGATGAGCGTTTCGCTGATGACTGTTCCGTTCTGGAGCATATCCTCAAGGTTCACAAGATCGCAGTTGTGCATATGCTGTGCAAAATAATCGGAATCGTGGAAATGGATAAGTCCCTGTTTGTCCGCCTCAACGATATCGGGCGGCAGGAGCAGACGGTTGGTGATATCACGGCTCACCTCGCCTGCCATATAGTCACGCTGAACGCTGTTGACAACGGGGTTTTTGTTGGAATTTTCCTGCATTACCTCCTCGTTGTTGCATTCAAGGAGCGTGAGGATGCGGTCGTCCGTAGTGTTTGCCTTACGGACAAGCGAACGGGTATAACGGTATCTTACATAGCGGCGTGCAACATCGAATGCGCCCTTTGCCATGATCTGGCTCTCGACCATATCCTGTATCTCTTCAACGGAAACGGCTCTTCCCACCTTGCCGCACTTATATTCGATATAATCGGCGATATCGGCGATCTGACCCTCCGAAAGCTCGTTCGTATCACTTGCATTGTTAGCCTTTGCGATAGCATTGACGATCTTATTGATGTCAAATATCTCTTCCGCTCCGTTTCTTTTGATTATCTTCATTGCCTTTCCTCCCTGTTCTCTGCCCTTTTAACTTTCCGCAACTGTCTGCATTAGTTATTATATGATATATTCAAAAATACAATAGAAATTTCAAACGTTTAAAGCTTATCGGCACACTATATATTGTAAAAAAATATATTTTAAAGCACCACATATTGAATTATAGCACAGTTCACAATTAAAAACAAGGGTATTGGAAATTTTCGGGGTCGGCGTTTTTTATGATTTTCCAATATTTTTTTTGGTGATATTGCGGATTGACAAAAAGAGCCGTTCCGAAAGGTTTGACGGAACAGCTCTTAAATCGAACAAACACTATATGTAGTGTCAAGGTCAGAACATTTTCACTATATCTTCTAAATTCTTTCTTTCGGGCTTCTGCGGCTCGGCAGCTCTTTTTCCGAGAGAGATCACCGACATGATATGCTGATCCTCGGGGATCCCGAGCATTTCATGAAGCTTGTCCGCATTGCGCAAGCCCATTACAAGCGAATCAAAGCCGAGCTCCTTTGCGGCAAGGAGAAGATTCTGATTCTGGAGTCCGAGATCGTATGCGCCCCACTCGTTTCCGCGCTCATTGGTCGGACTGCCGTCACGTTCAAAGCCCGAACGATTCGCAGCATAAGCTGTAACGATAAGTGCAGCTGCGTTCTTTGAGTTGTTGCTGTTGTATTCGGGAAGACATTCACTTCTGATCCTTGCGATCATTTCGGGCGAAATTGCGGCATAGTATCTTCCCGTTTGTGAATTCTTCCAGGACGGAGCCTGCTGCGCAGCGTAAATGATCGACTTTATCTCGTCTTCGGTGATCGTAACATTTTCCGAATATGCTCTGATGCTTCTTCTTGCTTCTAAAAGCTCTTTGAATTCCATAATAGTACGCTCCTTTTTATTAATACTAATTCCAAACCGACCGTAAGACTAAATCCTTGGCTATAATAATCCAATTCTGCGTCTGACTCCTATG
>JBJFFR010000081.1:0-15273 GCA_051891935.1 Oscillospiraceae bacterium | reverse complement strand
CTTCCTTCCACATGATTGCAACGCCTTCTGTTACGTCGTTTGCGCCGTAGCAGTTTACCTTTGAACGGAGTCCGTCGGAGTAAGCCTTGCGGAATACTTCCTTAACTTCGCCTGTGTAGTAGTCCATCTCTGTTTCAATGTATGTAAAGCCATTGATACGTGCAATGATCTGTGCAGCATCCTTGCCAAGACCGTTAAGGATAACTCTGAGGGGCTTTTTACGAACCTTGTTAGCCTTTTCAGCGATACCGATAGCACCTTCAGCAGCTGCGAAGGATTCGTGACCTGCAAGAAATGCGAAGCATTCTGTATCTTCTTCAAGGAGCATCTTGCCGAGGTTACCGTGGCCGAGACCAACCTTACGCTGGTCAGCAACAGAACCGGGGATGCAGAAAGACTGGAGGCCTTCGCCGATTGCAGCAGCAGCGTCAGCAGCTCTTGTGCAGCCCTTCTTGATTGCGATAGCGCAGCCTACTGTGTAAGCCCACTTTGCATTTTCAAAGCAGATAGGCTGGATGCCTTCTGTGATCTTATAAGGATCGAAGCCCTTTTCCTTGCAGATATCTGCACACTCTTCGATAGTTTTGATACCGTATTTATTGAGAACGTCAAGAATCTGCTTTTCTCTTCTCTCGTATGATTCAAATAAAGCCATCGTTGTAATCCTCCTTATTCTTTTCTGGGGTCGATGATCTTAACAGCGTCAGCAACTCTGCCGTACTGACCCTGAGCCTTTTCGTAAGCTGTCTGAACATCGTCGCCCTTCTTGATGAAGTCCATCATCTTACCGAAATTGATGAACTTGTAGCCGATGATCTCATCGTCAGCGTCAAGTGCGATGCCTGTAACATAACCGTCGGTCATTTCGAGGTAACGAGGACCCTTCTTGAGAGTACCGTACATTGTGCCGACCTGTGAACGAAGTCCCTTGCCGAGGTCTTCAAGTCCTGCGCCGATAGCAAGTCCGTCTTCGGAGAAAGCAGACTGTGAACGGCCGTAAACGATCTGGAGGAAAAGCTCTCTCATAGCGGTGTTGATAGCATCGCAAACGAGGTCTGTGTTAAGAGCTTCAAGAATTGTTCTGCCTGGGAGGATCTCTGCTGCCATAGCTGCGGAGTGTGTCATACCGGAGCAGCCGATTGTTTCAACGAGAGCTTCCTGGATAACGCCTTCCTTAATGTTAAGGGAAAGCTTGCAGGTACCCTGCTGAGGAGCACACCAGCCGATACCGTGAGTAAAGCCGGAAATGTCCTTGACATCCTTAGCCTTGACCCATTTTGCTTCTTCGGGGATAGGTGCACAGCCGTGTGCTACGCCCTGCTTGACGCTGCACATAGTTTCAACTTCATGAGTATAATTCATACTATGACTCCTTTCGTTATTAACGGCAAATAAATGCCATCTGCATACTCGTTAATTATATAACATTTTTCGTTCAAAATCAAGAGTTTTTTTATTTTTTTACAAAATAACAGATTTTGTTACGGTCAGCTATCATTTCTGTTCCTTTTCGTCCGCAGCTTTATCGGGATCCTCACCTGCAAGGCACGCCTTTTTATAGCTCAACGGGCTGACGCCGACATATTTTTTGAATTTATTGTGGAAATAATTGATATTCGTATAGCCTACCCTTTCGGCGACCTCGTAAACCTTGTATTCATCCTCGGCAAGCAGCCTTTTCGCCTCGGTAATGCGTATCTTGTCAAGGTAATTGTTGAAGTTGTCGCCCATATACTGGTGGAAGACCTTTCCGAGATATGCGCTGTTGTAGCCGAATATGCCCGCAAGCATTTCAAGGCGAAGCTCCTGATTGTAATTTGCGTGTATGTACTGAACGACGCGCTCCATTGTGCTTTTTGTCGTCCTGCCGTAAACGCTGTCGGAGAATTCGGTGAATTCCTTTTTCATAAGCTCAATGATCTCATGAAGACTTCCGAGCGAGCCTATCTGACTGACAATATGGTCATCCTTGAACGGCTCCGCCTTTTTTTCACCGACGCTTTTTATAATAAGGTTCTTCGTGTTGAGAACGGTCGTGATGCAGATGACCCTTATCTTTTCGGGAGTAAGACCGTTTCTGAAAAGCGACTCCTGAAAACGTGCAAAGCAGTTTTCAAGACGTTCCGTGTCATTTATTTCCATAAGTGGGAAAAGCTGCGCAGCAATAGATTCGGGTGACGGGATATCCTCCGTGCCGCTGCTGTTTATACTGTCCGCAGAAACAACACCGTAGTGAAGATAGAGGAACCTGCTGCCGTATATCTCGTTTGCCGAACGGTAGGAAGCGGATATTTCCTTTGCCGAATCGACAGACCTGCCTATCGCCGCAAAGATCTGTCCCCGATGGTCAAAATTGATCCTGTTCATACATTCCTGTATGCGTTCATCGGGACTGTCCTTGAAAATGACAGCGAGCATACCGTTGAGGTCGATAGGTACAGCGTCAACATTCTCCATATCGGAAAGCCGGCTGCGTATCTTGTCAAGAATGAACTGACGGGATTCAAAGCTGTTTTTTTCGATCGCGCTGATAAGAACGACATTGAATTTACGTCCGCTGCTGTATTCCTTCAGGGCGCTGTTGTCAAGATCGGACGCACCGCCGATAAGAAGCTCCTTGATAGCGTTTTCATTGATAAATTCGCTGCTCTTGCGAAGCTGCAGAACACTTTCCCTTTCGGCATTTATCTCCGCTACGAGCGTTTTCAGGCACTCGATAAGCTCGTCCTCGTCAACCGGCTTTAAAATGAATCTCTTTACGCCGAGCGACATCGCTTCCTTTGCATAGGAAAAATCGGAGTAACCCGAGAGAATGACCGCTTTGCCCTTGAAGCCGTTTTTTATCGCAGCGTCTATCATCCGGATACCCGTCATTCCGGGCATCTTGACATCGGCAATAACAATATCGGGGTCAAGAATAAGTATCTTATTAAGTCCGTCGTCACCATCCTCGCCCTCGTCTATGACTTCGAGTCCGAGCTCGTCCCACGGTATCATCATCTTTACGCCAAGACGTACATTAGGTTCATCATCGACCAGTAATACCTTCAGCAAATCATCCGACCTCCTTCTTTAAAATGCTGCTTTTTTAACCGCTGTTTATATAATTATAGCTCATTCCGCTCAATTATTCAATATAAATTATTTATTTTTCTTTAGGGGTTCCCTTTAATAATTTCTTGAAAAGATCAGCAAGCTCTTTATTTTTCCCTTTCGGATATTCATCATAAAGTCCAAAAGGATACTCGTTAAAAGTGTGATAGTTAAAACTTATATCGTATTTCTCGCAAAGGCTTATCATATCTCTTACCCAGCCGATGCCGTTTCTTCCTTGTTCAAAGCCCTCCGAGATCACGCCGAACTCACCAAGATATATCGGAACATTTTTATCCTCGGAAAATTTCACGAACTTCTTTATGCCTGCTTCAAGATAATCCTTGTCAAAGCAGCGGATATTATCACTCAAAGATATATCCATTTTTATTTCGGGCGTGTCCCGATCGGATTTTATATATCCCGAGATCTTATATTTATAGCCTTTTTTCATCTCAAAGCGTTTAAAGCTCTGAACAAACGTAGCTTCCGTTCCCGAAATTTTCAAGCAGCCCTTTCCTTTGAAGCCGTCATCGGCACAGTATTCGGAAACGCCGCTTCCGTCAGAGCTCCAAACTCCGCTGTTAAAGACTCCCCCGGTAAAATCGGTGCTGAAAAGAACTCTACGCCGACCGTTCGGAGATATCTCCGTAAATACGATATCGTCAAAATATGCCGTGCCGTTTTCTCCGAGATAGGAAGCCGCAACCGCAGGCTGAACAATATTCGCCCTTCCCGAAAGCGAAGCAAAACCGCTCTCAAAATAAGCCCAGCCGTTCTGCTTTGCCGAAGTGTTTTTTGCGGAAACAAAATCGACCCAGCCGACCTTGACATCCTCGCCGACTACCTCCTCCGAAGGGTATTCCATCGTCTTTCCGAGCGTTCCTGCCCATTCGGTGTTCTGATGAGTGAAGAAAAACGGCTCATAGTCGTGAAATTCGTATGCAATATTCTTGTCGTTTATCCTTGCAAAGCAGTTTTCAAGGGTAAAGAGATCATATACCCTATCACCGTCCTCTTTTACGACAGCGCATATTCCCTCAATGAACATCATCTGGTAGGGCGAAACCTTTCGGATATTTTTGGCAATTTTTTTCATAAGCGAATCATACTGTTCAAACGTCTTTTCGGGCGTTTCCAGCATCGGAATGACGGGTTCGTTCACAAGTCCGTAGCCGATCACGGCAGGCTCGTAGGCATACCGCTTGGCGATCGCTTTCCACAGCGCCGTAAGCCTGTCACCGTTGCTCTTTTTCGTCCAAAGCTCGGTGCCGCCCCCGCTTGACTGATATCCGCCCTGCGGAACGTGCATATTAAGTATAAGCTTTATGCCGTATTTCTTTGCCCATTTTATATTTTTGTCTATCCAGTCAAAGCCTGTTTTTTTATAGTGATAAGGATTTTTGTCACTTTCAAAAAGACCGTAGTTCAGATAGAATCTTACGCAGTTGAAGCCCATAGCGGCAAGCTCTTTGTACGCCTTTTCATCGTGATGAGAATCAGCCGAGACGGACGGATTACTCCATACGTTGTTCCCGAAGGCAATGCCTTTGATAAGGAATTCCTTTCCGTCTGCGCCGATCAGCTTTGTTCCGTCGGCGTGGACAAAATCCTTCGCCGTATATTTTGACGCTTTTTTTGCATAAGCACAGCACCCTGCCGATGATATCATCATCACAGCCGCCGAAACGACCGCAGCCGCTTTCATCATTATATTTTGTAAAGCTCTTCTCAAAGTTTTTTTCATAAGCAAATTTCCTCCCAAAGAATCACATACGGCTTATATATTATTTAAAAAACGCTGATTTAAGCGCAGCGTTCGTTTCGCCGTTTTGAAAAATGTGCGAGCTTCCGCCCTTGAGTGCATTTTTCAAAACGGCAGAAACGTATTAATCAGCGTTTTCCTTAGTAATTTATGAATTTTTTACCTCTCCGGGCAGAGTTATCCTTACCCTTGTACCTTTTCCGATCTTACTGCTGAACGAAAGGCCGTAGTTTTCTCCGTGTAACATCTTTATACGCTTGTTTACGTTGGTCAGACCGATGCTCTTTCCTGAAGAAGTGTCATTTTCTTCAAGCTTCCAGCGTAGCTCGGACATTCTGTCATCGGGAATGCCCTGTCCGTTATCCTCGACCTCGATGACGATATTTTCTCCCGAATATGCTATGCTTATGGTTATCCTGCCGTTGTTTTTGCTGCTTTCGATACCGTGAACGAACGCATTCTCAACTATCGGCTGGATGATAAGCGGCAAAATTGGATAATTTCCGTCAATTTCATTCTCTATGGAATAAGAAACCCTGTCGCCGAATCGAGCCGACTGCAGCTCAAGATAGCTTTTCGTGAATTCAAGCTCCGATTCAAGCGTAACCATGCTGTTTTTTACTTCAAGACAGCGCCGCATGAACTTTCCGAGCTTTTTTACAAGATCAGCCGTTTCCTTGTCGTTGTTCACATAAGCCTTCATTCGTATCGTTTCAAGCGTATTATAAAGGAAGTGCGGATTGATCTGGCTCGCAAGCGTCTTGAACTCGGCTTCGACCTGATTCAAGCGGAAGGTTTCCGTCTGTATCTTGGCTTCGTACGCCTCGTTCATAAGCTCCTGCATACTTTTTACCATTACCTGCAGATCGTTGTAAAGCTCGTTGATCTCGTCATCGCCGCTGATCTGCTCGTTAAGGTCAAAGTCGCCGACCGTTACTCGGTGCATCTGGTCACGCAAAAATCCGATTCTTCGCACGAAATACGATGTGAAAAGTATAGCGATGAGAAGCGACAGCAAGAAGCAGGAAGTTATGTAAAAGATATATCCGAACGATATCTCCTTTGTCGCACCCGTCACAATACCGTACGGCTTCACAAGATATATCTGAAAAAAGTTTCCAGTATGATTGTAGTTGAAGTTTGTCGCAACGGTGTAGCCCTTGTCGGTAAGAGCAGATTTTCCCGTAAGCTCGACAGGATCCTTTTCCGTTCCGTCAAGCTCAAAATCGGGCGCAGAAAAAACCATTCCGAGATCATATTCGGGCATATTGCTGTAGAAAACCATTCCGTTCTGAACGGCAAATACAACATTGAATACCTCGTCCTCCATAAGCGTTTCGATCCAGTTCTGGTTGACATAAACGACCATAACGCCGACAGCTCCGCCGATATTGTTCCTGATCTGACGGATATAGCTTAAATAGCATTTTGCATCGGACGGGTTTTTCAGCACTCTCCATATCGGAGCCGTGGTCGAAAGCGCTTCATTGAACCAGTTTGAATCCCTTATCTGCGGAGTTATGCGCTGGAAAGAAAGATTGTAAAGGAATCCGTTCGGATCCTCGCCCATATCAAGGTAGAACGTTATATCCGATATCTGCGAATACGCGTTCCTGTAATTCGCCACAACGGGATGTGAAGCATAATACTCCAGACATTCGTTGTGGGTGAGATCGTTGTTGAGAAGGTATCGTATATCCTCGTCATTATAGATTATATCCGCCGCCGCAGAAGTTGTGAAAAGCGTGTCCGTAAGTCTTATTTTAAGGTTTTCGGCGTCCTTGTAGGCTTCCTTGACGGTGCTTTCCTGCAAAACGCCAATCGTGTTCATAATAAGGTAGATACCTGCCGCAAAAACAGGCACGATAACAGCAATGAACATCACAATAAGCTTCGTGCGGATGTTTGTGTTAAGCAGTTTTTTTATAAGCTTGACCATACTTTTCTACCGCTCATTCTTCCTCGGACAGTATCTTGACCGCCGAGCTTGTTCCTATCCTTTCGCAGCCCTCGCCTAAGAAAGCTTCAAGATCGGCTTTTGTCTTAACGCCGCCTGCCGCTTTCATCTTTACATTTTCTCCGATGTGCTTTTTGAAGAGCTTTATATCTTCAAGCCTTGCGCCGTCCGTGCCGAAGCCTGTCGAAGTTTTGATATAGTCTGCTCCTGCATTGGTCACGCAGTCGCAGAGTGCGATCTTTTCAAGCTTTTCAAGATAGCAGGTTTCAATGATGACTTTGAGTATCTTTTCACCGCAGACCTTTTTAAGAGCGGCGATCTCCGCTGTCACCTTATCGAATCTTCCCATCTTTACATCGCCGAGATTGACCACCATATCAAGCTCGTCCGCACCGTCGGCGATAGCGCACTGCGCCTCGAACACCTTGACAGCGGTCGTGTTATAGCCGAGAGGAAAGCCAATCACCGTGCAGATATTGAGCTTTTCTCCGAATTTCCTTCTTGCATAAGCGATAAAGGAAGGCGGTATGCAAACCGAAGCCGTGCCGAGCCGAAGAGCTTCTTCACAAAGCTTGTCAATATCCGCCTCGGTAGAAACGGCTTTGAGCATCGTATGGTCAATGTGAGGGTATATCTGATTATTTTCCATTTTGATCATCCTTTCGTGAATCTAACTCGGCTTTCAGCAAAAGCTCATAAACGGGCGCAAGCTTCTCGAACTCACCGCAGAGGAACGGTATAAGTCTGTCGCTGAAAAGCAGCTCACAGTCATGGCTCATTGCATTTACGGATATGCTCTTTCGGTTGAGCCAGTTCTGTTTTTCCTCGCTTTCATCGGGGAAACGGTTCTTCTTGTAGAATTCACCGTCAAGCGTAAATTCGGGTGAGCTTTTCATCATTTTCACAGCAGCCTTATAGCTTTTATCATCATTTTTGATAAGCTTACGCAGACTTGCCATAACATCGGTCGGTGCCTGATAATATCCGCAGCCGTAGGAAAAGCCCGTCTGCTCGATACAGAAATAGAATGAAAGCGCATTACCGAGCCTTTCACGAGGTCTGCTGACAGCTATCCAGATATGATCGCGGAAAAGCGACTTGTCCTTTGTGAAGCGTGTATCGCGGCGTACCCTTGAAACACATTTCGGCGAGCAGACAAGCTGACCGTCGATCTTTTCAAAGGTCGGGGCAAGTCCTTTTGCTACCTCTGCAAACGGTTCGGTAATCACCTTTTTATATATCGGCTTCTGCTCCTCGTAATACTCTTTGCTGTCACGCAGCTTCAATTCAAATAGTATATCAATTGATTTTCTTGTAAAATTCATTCTTCGGTACCTCTTTTGGATAAAAAAAATCCGTTCCTTTAAAACAAAGAAACGGATCTTTACTGGTTGGGGTGCAGGGATTTGAACCCCGGAAATGCCTGAGTCAGAGTCAGGTGCCTTACCGCTTGGCTACACCCCAGTATAAGCCGCCATTAAGGCGATGCATCAACGGCAACTCACTTTGGTTGGGATAGTTGGATTTGAACCAACGAAATGACGGAGTCAAAGTCCGTTGCCTTAGCCGCTTGGCTATATCCCATTGCAGTGTTTAATGAGGAAATAATCAAGCTCATCGTCAAACGACAGTAGTTATTATAGCACATCCATTTCTGATTTGCAATAGATTTAGCTCAACTTTGACATTTTGCACAAATATTCTATAAAAAAATGTGCAAAATTTACATTTCGTTACGATTTTCGAGCGCCTTGAACAGCGTTGTCTTGTCGGCATACTCAACCATTGCCCCGACGGGAAGTCCGAACGCAAGCCTTGTGACCTTTACCCCGAGCGGCTTTAAAAGCTTCGAGATATAAACAGCCGTGGCTTCGCCCTCAACGGTCGGATTTGTTGCCATAATGACTTCACGCACTCCGCCTTCATTGACCCTCGCAAGCAGCTCCCTTATGCGCAGCATCTCGGGAGTAACTCCGTCCATCGGCGAAAGAAGACCGTGCAGAACGTGGTAAACGCCCTTGTATTCGTTCGTGCGCTCAAAAGCTTCGATATCCTTCGGCGCTTCGACAACGCATACCGTGCTGTGATCGCGCGTATCATCATCGCATATCGGGCAAAGCTCGTTCTCGGTGAAGTTTGCGCATACCTTGCAGTATGTGACCTTTTGGTGCGCATTCATGATAGCCTCGGAAAAGGACCTTGCTTCCTCATCGCTCATTGTCATAACATAGTAAGCGAGCCTTTGAGCCGATTTCATCCCTATTCCGGGGAGCTTTGCAAAATGCTCCGCAAGTATTACGAGCGGCAGAGCCGTTTTTGACATAAGATCATTCCTTCAAAAAATGTCATTTGATAATAACGGGAATCCATTTAAGGGGTACCACCTATTTTCCATTCGTAGGTTACTCTATTAAATACTCAAAGCTGACTGCTCGGTAACGACAGATGCTTTTTTATCGGTACTTCCTCAATACAGATCCCCGTTCGTCATTCTAAAAAGATCAGAAAAGTCCGGGGAATGATACGCCGCCTGTGATAGCGCCCATTTCGCTTTCGGAAGTAGCTTCGATCTGGTGAACAGCGTCGTTGAATGCACTGATAACGAGATCCTGGAGCATCTCGATATCGTCCTTGTCAACAACATCGGGCTTTATAGTAAGAGCCTTGATCTCCTTCTTGCCGTTCATAACAACTTCAACAGCTCCGCCGCCCGAAGTAGCCTTGAACTCTCTGTTCTCGATATCTTCCTGGAGAGCGGTGATCTGTTCCTGCATCTTCTGAGCCTGCTTGAGCATTCCCTGCATATTCTGAGCGCCGCCGCCCATTCCCTGTGGCAATCTTGCTTTCATAATTAATAACTCCTTTTGGTTGATTTAAGCACCGCAAGCTTTATCAGACGGTGCTATAAAATTTATAGAAACGGAACGTTTATGACTGTTCTGTCGGTATCCCGTTTTCCTGCGCTTTTTTGATGATCGACTCAAGCGGCTGCTTTGCGTCCGTTTTGTCGGTCTTGTTGGTGCATTTCGCACGGATGTTGTATATTCTGCCCGTGATCTTCTGTATGGAACGCTTCAGCTTCTCGGCATTGTCCCCTGCCTTTAAAACGGACATAAAGAACGAATTCTCCGAGAAAATAAGCATCAGATCTCCGCTTTCAAGAGCATAGGAACCGACAAGCGCCGCCGAACCCGACGGGCAGGCTGCCCTGTACTCATCAAGTATCTCTGCCCAGCGTTCAACCGGCTTGAACGAAGACGGGTCGAGCTTTCCCTGATCTGTTTTTGAAGGCGAAGGAGCAGCTTCCGCACTCTGCCTGTCCTGCTGCGGACTGCTCCGGCGTATCGGTTCATTACGCACCGCAGCTGTCCTTGCCGCCGACGGCTGAACGGATACCTCGCCAAGTCTGCGCTCCAACATATCAATTTTAGCATAAATTTCAGAATTGTCAATAGAATTATCTGCCTGTGCAGCAGCTGACGGTCTGTTTGTGCAGAGCTTTATCATGCACATCTCGATCTCAACACGCTTTGACGGCACTCTGCCTATCCTGTCGCCTGTTTCCTGGAGAATTTCAAGAGCCGTGAAGATCTCTCCGATCGGCATCTTCTCAGCAAGCGACTTCACCTGTGCGGTTTCGCTCGGCAGGCAGTTCAGTATCCCCGTATCATCGGGAACAGTCTTTGCAAGCATAACATTGCGCAGCTGTCCGACCAGTTCGGCGCAGAGCTGCTGCATATCCTTTGAGGAATCGTAAAGCTCTCCGACCGCTTTTACCGCTTCGGCAGTATTATGCTCCGCCGCAGCTTCGAGAATACGGAAAACAGGTCCGCTTCCCGCAATTCCTGCAGCGCTCGCAGCCACGTCCTCGGTGATATTGTCGGAATAAGCCGTGCATCGGTCAAGCAGCGAGAGCGCGTCACGCATACCGCCGTCCGAAGCCTTTGCAATAAGCAGTGCCGCCTCGTCCGTCAGCGTAAAATTCTCCTGTTCTGCGACCCGGAGGAGCCTTTTTGCGATATCATCGGACTTTATTCTGTGAAAATCAAACCGCTGGCATCGCGAAAGTATCGTCGGCAGGACTTTGTGTATTTCGGTGGTCGCAAGTATGAATTTAACGTGTTCGGGAGGCTCCTCCATGATCTTGAGCAGCGCATTGAACGCCGCAGGAGAAAGCATGTGAACTTCATCTATGATGTAGACCTTGTATTTGCAGCGTTCGGGCATATAAACCGTGCCTTCACGCAGATCACGGATATCGTCAACGCCGCTGTTGGAAGCTGCGTCTATCTCAATGATATCTCCGAGTACTCCCTCGTCAGCGTCACGGCATATCTCACACTCAAGGCAGGGATTTCCGTCGACGGGGTGAAGGCAGTTCATCGCCTTTGCAAGTATTCTTGCGCAGGTCGTCTTACCCGTACCTCTTGAACCCGTAAAAATATAAGCATGGGCAGTTCTGCCCGTTTTAAGCTGGTTTAAGAGCGTTTGGGTGACCTGCGGCTGCGACACGACATCGGCAAAGCTCATAGGTCTGTATTTTCTGTACAAAGCCTGATACAAAACGCTCACTTCCCTTACATTCTTATCTTCATTTCTTCATCGATCTTATCGTAGAGCCCGACGCTTTCGGCGATCTTACAGTAATACTGCTTAAAACCTACAACATCGGTCATATTCGCCGCAAGAGCCTTTGCATAAAAATCACGGCTCAATTCAATATTCTTCATTCCAAGCTGCGCAAGCGAACAGCCGCCAAGCGCAAAAACATAATTACATTCTCTGTTAATGGAAATCGAAAAATGCTCGTATGCCTTTTCATAATCGCCTTTTGCAAGGAAACACATTCCGTAATCGGTGTAAAGATACTGAAAAAGCCCCTCTTCGATCCCTTTTTCGGCAAGGCTGTCATAAATATCCAAAGCCTTCTGATACGCACCGTTTTCAACATAACAGCGCGCAAGAAGAAAATAGACCATCTGTCTTTCATCGTCAAGACCCAAGTCTATCGAATCCCGGAAATACTTTGCCGCATTGGTATGATAACCCATAAGGCGGTAGGAATTGCCTATGTAAAAGCTTGCGACTGCTTTTTCACGATCAGTGCAGTCGTACTCCATAGCTTCTTTGAAAAGGTCAATGCCATCAACAAGCTCGTTGTTGTTTACAGCATCCATTCCATCGCTGAAAAGACGAGCTTTCTTTGAAAAGCCCTTGAAAACACCTTTTGTGAGAGTTTGGTCATACCCTCTGCGAGCGGCAGCCTGAGCATCGCTGTAAGCCGTCACAACGCTTGACATAAAGAGCGAAAACTCCGAAAGCCCGAAGAAAAGCTTCTGAAACATATCGGGCGTATAATTCGGCTGATCGAATATAACAAGATAGGCAAGCGCAACAAGAAACATCAGAGGCACTACTATAATAAAGTGCTGCCACAGCTTTTTGATAAAATACCACTTGTCCATCCAAAATTTCCTCCGAAAGAGTAAAAAAATCCGATACATAGGTGTGCAGGCTTGCTGCGGCACACAGAGCGAACCGCTTAATGCTGCTCGGTTCCCCGCCTGACATGGTTCACGGTGTTCTGTTGCACAGGGCCCGCACACCTATATACCGGATAAATTCCGATCATAGATCAAAGTATGCCGATCCGCCCGCCCGAAAAAAACACGGACGAAGCACAAACAGGATTTACTTGATTATGATATCATATTTCACAAAAAAAGTCAAGCACTTTGCAAAATTTTAAAGTGATATAAATGCTGCACAAAAGATTTTTCTGTTTTTTGTTAATATTTTAATATAAATTTAGTAAAAATAAACAGCAATTTCATTGTACTTTGCACTATTTATACAGAAAATTATTTCTGTTTGATTTTACTATTGAAATTTTTATCATTATGAGTTAAAATAGATTACAGTATGTATTTAAACGTTTTCTATCAAGCGTTTGCAATATATTCCCTTTGATCGAAGCAGTTTGTAAAAAAGACAGACAGTATAAAATATAGTTAAGGTGGAGAAATATGGGTTCTAACATTATTCTTTACGGTCCTCCGGGAACAGGTAAAACTTATAATACTATTGCTTATGCGATATCTATTATCTACGGAAGACCTATCCGTGAGGTCATGGGCGACGACTACGGCGAGCTTCTTGAGAAGTACAACGCTCTCAAGACCCTCTACGGTCAGATCGAATTCACTACCTTCCATCAGTCCTTCGGCTACGAAGAATTCGTTGAAGGTATCAAGCCTGTCTTCATTCAGGTTATGAATGAAAAGGGCGAACGTTCCCGTAAGGAAGAAATGGTTTATAAGGTAAACCAAGGTGTATTCAAGCGTTTCTGCGACGAAGCGGCAAAGAACCCCGGCGAAAAATATGTCTTCATCATAGACGAGATCAACCGAGGCAACGTTTCAAAGATCTTCGGTGAAATGATCACCATCATCGAACCTACGAAGCGACTCGGACAAGCGGAAGAAGCTACGGTTAAGCTTGCCTATTCGCAGGAAGCGTTCGGCGTTCCCGACAATGTTTACATAATCGGTACGATGAACACCGCCGACCGTTCCATTGCGATGCTCGACTCCGCTCTGCGAAGACGTTTCGACTTTGTTGAAATGATGCCGAACCCCGAGCTGCTGCGAGGCGTTACTGTTGAGGGGATTGATATATGCGAGCTTATGTATAAGATAAACAAGCGAGTTGAGATCCTGCTTGACCGCGATCATACGATAGGTCATGCTTACTTCATGCCGCTGCGTTCCCGTCCGAGCCTTGCCGTGCTTGCACATATTTTTAAGAATGCTATAGTTCCGCTTCTCCAGGACTATTTCTACGATGACTATGAAAAGATCAGACTTGTCCTCGGCGACGCAAACAAGGATCAGAATGAGCAGTTTGTCATCAAGACAGACGTTGACTATGCACAGATATTCGGTGCAAATGCCGAGCTTTACCTTGAAAACGACGATATCTATACCATAAACAATGCGGCATTCGGAAATATCAACGCATATCTGAAAATTTAAGGTTATTCTCCAATGAGTGTAAGTAAGAAATTTATTATCACCGATGCCGACTCCTTTGTAAGGGGCGGAACATCGGACGATCCGCACATCATTCCCATCCCCGAACACAACTTTGACCGTCTTGCGGACTTCACCGAAAACAACCGCTACCCCGTTATGCACGAGATCACCCTTCCCGACGGAAGAAAAACGATCCATCCTGCCCGCTATGCAGGCATCATAACGCTCCGTGACGGTACGCAGATCGAGCTTATGCCGCAGATCGCAGCTGATCCGATCGAAAATGCGAACGTATCAAAAATGCTTATCCTGCGAATGCTTGAATCAATGATCGAAGTTCCCGTAAAAAAGGTCAACGAACGCTATTTTAAAAAGGAGCAGCTCAATATCTTTGAGATCTGCGTCCGTATGTTCCTTGACGAAGTTGAAAACGTTGTGCGAGGCGGATTGAAGCAGACCTATGTTTCCTACCGCGGAAACGAGCCGTTCGTAAAGGGAAAGACTATCTATTCCGAACACGCAAAGAAAAACTATGCCCACAAGGAAAAATTCTTCGTTGAATATGATGTTTTCAGCATAAACCGTGCCGAAAACAAGCTTATAAAAACGACACTTTCCGCCCTTGCGAAGCTCTCTGCCAACGGTCTTAACCTAAAGCGCCTGAAAACGCTGCTGATGGACTTTGACGGAGTTGACTTCTCAACGAATCTGAAGCGTGACTTTGCTGCCGTTATTGACGACCGAAGCATGGCGAGATATTCAAATGCAATGGGTTGGTGCAGGCTTTTTCTTCTTAATAAGGGAACAACAACGTTCTTCTGCGGAGGAAAGGTTTCTTATGCGATGCTTTTCCCGATCGACAAGCTTTTCTGCGGCTGTATCGCCACAAGCCTTCGCCGTCAGATAGACCGTTCGAGATACAACTTCCTCACCCCCGAAAAAATGACAAACTCGGTAAACAACGTTTCGCTCGACCTAAATATGGAGCCTGTTTCCAACTTCTACGTCAAGGACAAGCAGGACGATTCCTATATAAACATCATCTTCAAGTTCTATGATTTCAAGAACTACCACGGCAGAGATACCGAAGATACAGCCGTTGTCTTCCCCGTAACCGAGGTTCTAAACCGTGACCTTGAAGGCATGAACAGGAATATGTACCTTGTCGACCTGAAGGATATTGACGGAAGCGTTGCGATCCTTAATGAGACCTTTTTCAACTGATATCAACCGCTCGTTTCGCACGGGCGGTTTTTTATTGTTTTTAATATAAAATTTTGTCAGTAATTTAATGTGAAATTTTAACATAACTATTGCATTTGACGAAAAAAAAGTGTATAATGTTAGGTGAATATATTGCTCAATAATCTAATACTAATAACCATTTAACCTATGGATAAAATACGGCGGCTATAATACGCCCA
>JBJFFR010000080.1:0-15294 GCA_051891935.1 Oscillospiraceae bacterium | reverse complement strand
GAGGTTCGTGACGTTCACTACTCCCACTACGGAAGAATGTGTCCTATCGAAACTCCTGAAGGTCCTAACATCGGACTTATCTCCTATCTTGCATCCTTTGCAAGAATTAATGAATACGGCTTTATTGAAGCGCCTTACAGAAAGGTCGATAAGGCTACAGGCGTAGTTACCGACGAGGTAGTTTATATGACTGCCGATATGGAGGATAACTACACAGTTGCACAGGCTAACGAACCGCTCACAGAGGATCACAAGTTTGCAAGACCTATCGTTAATGCACGTTACAGAGATCAGATCCTCGAATGTGAAAGAGAACGTATCGATTTCATGGATGTTTCTCCGAAGATGGTCGTTTCCATTGCGACAGCTTCCATTCCGTTCCTCGAAAACGACGACGCAAACCGTGCGCTCATGGGTTCAAACATGCAGCGTCAGGCTGTTCCTCTTCTTAAAACAGAAGCTCCTATCGTCGGTACGGGTATGGAATACAAGGCAGCCGTTGACTCAGGTGTTTGCGTTGTTTCCAAGCACGACGGCGTTGTAGAGAAGGTTTCCGCTGACGAGATCGTCATCAAGGACGGCACAGGCGCAACTCATCCCTATGAGCTTATCAAGTTCAAGCGTTCCAACCAGGGCACCTGCATCAATCAGCGTCCTATCGTTGACTGCGGCGAGGAAGTTCATGTCGGACAGGTACTCGCTGACGGCCCTGCTACCTGCAACGGCGAAATTTCCATCGGTAAGAATGCCCTCATCGGCTTCATGACATGGGAAGGCTATAACTACGAAGACGCCGTTCTCCTTAATGAACGTGTTGTTCGTGAAGATATGTACACTTCTATCCATATCGAAGAATATGAGATCGAAGCAAGAGATACAAAGCTCGGACCCGAGGAGATCACCCGTGACATCCCGAATGTCGGCGATGACGCACTCAAGGATCTCGATGACCGCGGAATCATCCGTATCGGTGCTGAAGTCCGTGCAGGCGATATCCTCGTCGGCAAGGTAACACCGAAGGGCGAAACAGAGCTTACAGCAGAAGAAAGACTTCTCCGTGCTATTTTCGGCGAAAAGGCAAGAGAAGTTCGTGACAACTCCCTCAAGGTACCTCACGGCGAAGCAGGTATCATCGTTGACGTTAAGGTATTTACCCGTGACAAGTGCAAGGAGCTTGCACCGGGCGTTAATATGCTCGTCCGCTGCTACATCGCACAGAAGCGTAAGATATCTGTCGGCGATAAGATGGCAGGCCGTCACGGTAACAAGGGTGTCGTTTCCCGTATCCTTAAATCCGAAGATATGCCGTTCCTTCCCGACGGTACGCCGCTCGATATCGTTCTTAATCCTCTCGGCGTTCCTTCCCGTATGAACATCGGTCAGGTTCTTGAAGTTCATCTCGGTATGGCTGCAAAGAAGCTCGGCTGGAAGGTAATGACTCCTGTATTCGACGGCGCTCACGAGGAAGATATCCGTGAGATGTTCAAGGATGCTGGCATGAGAGAAGACGGTAAGACTGACGTTTACGACGGAAGAACAGGAGAAAAGTTCGATAACCCTGTTACTGTCGGATATATGTACTACCTCAAGCTCCACCACCTTGTTGATGATAAGATCCATGCACGTTCGGTAGGTCCTTACTCCCTCGTTACACAGCAGCCTCTCGGCGGTAAAGCCCAGTTCGGCGGCCAGCGTTTCGGTGAAATGGAAGTTTGGGCTCTCGAAGCTTACGGTGCAGCTTATACACTTCAGGAAATACTCACAGTCAAGTCGGACGATACTGTCGGCCGTGTAAAGACTTACGAAGCGATCGTTAAGGGACAGAACGTTCCGAAGCCGGGCGTTCCCGAATCGTTCCGAGTTCTTGTCAAGGAACTCCAGTCACTCGGTCTTGATGTCAAGGTACTCAACTCGGGCGGCGAAGAGATCGACCTCAAGCAGTCCTTCGATGATGATGATGATATCATTCCGCAGCCTGTTGCCGATGCAGACGACATGGATATGAGCGATGTTTATGTCGATGACGAGGATGACGGCTACTCATATAAGGATTATGACGAGCTTGACGAAGATTTTGCTGACGAAGATGGGGACAGCGACGATGACGACGATCTCACCTTCGATGACGGTGACGACAGCGATCTGATCTGACCCGAATAAAGAAAACGGAATATGTTTTTCTCTGCATATCCCGTTTTATGCCGATAAAAACTGCATAAAAATGTATAAAGTACGTTTAAACGCGCTTTATACATTGCCTTCGGGCATTTGCTAAATCGGCAGTACGAGCCTTTAAGAGTAAAATGTTTAAAGGAGTGTTAGCTGTTGGAATTCAACACATTTGAATCAATTAAAATCGGTCTTGCATCCCCCGAACAGATCAGAAGCTGGTCGCACGGTATTGTTGAAAGACCCGAAACCATAAATTACAGAACCCAGAAGCCTGAACGTGACGGTCTTTTCTGCGAAAGAATTTTCGGACCTACAAAGGACTGGGAATGTCACTGCGGAAAGTATAAGAAGATACGCTTCAAGGGCAAGGTCTGCGAACGCTGCGGCGTTGAAGTTACAAGAGCAAAGGTAAGACGTGAGCGTATGGGTCATATCGAGCTTGCAGCTCCTGTTTCCCATATCTGGTACTTCAAGGGCACACCGTCAAGGATCGGTCAGGTCATCGAGGTTTCCCAGAAGCGCCTTGAAGAGATACTTTACTTCACAAAGTATATCGTTGTCGATCCCGGCAATACAGAGCTTGAAAAGAAGCAGCTCCTCACAGAAAAAGAATATATGGATATGCGTGAGAAGTATGAGGACGATTTCGTTGCCGAAATGGGTGCGGAAGCTATCCTTGAACTCCTCGAAGAATACGATCCCGACAGATACGATAACTTTATCCGTATGAAGATCAACGCATTCTCCGAAGTAACAGGCCTTACGGAAGATCAGATCACTGATTTCCTTGCAAGACGCTACTATGTTATCAAGGACAATGCTGACAGCGAGAGCTTCGCAGTCGGCGAGGTTGTCAGCCGCCTTACCTACACGGATGAAGTGCTCGGCTACAACCGTATTCGTGAAGAAGCACACAAGTCCGTTATTGAAGTCGAAACAGGCTCACAGTATATCGAACGTCTTTTCTTCGAGAATGTCGGCGAAAAGAACGCAAACGGCGATTATGACGAGCTTATCGACAAGGCTAACTGGAAGGATAACCTCACTTGGGCTTCCGACGATCTCAAGGAAGAGCTTAAAGACCTCCCTGCAGGTCAGAAGAAGATCAAGCTTCTCAAGCGCCTTGAAATTATGGAAAGCTTCCGTCTTTCCAATAACAAGCCTTCATGGATGGTCATGCAGGTCATCCCCGTAATTCCGCCCGATATCCGTCCTATGGTAATGCTGGACGGCGGACGCTATGCAACATCCGACCTTAACGATCTTTACAGACGTGTTATCAACAGAAACAACCGTCTTAAGAAGATGCTTGAACTTGAAGCACCCGATATCATCATCAGAAACGAAAAGAGAATGCTCCAGGAAGCTGTTGACGCACTTATCGACAACGGCAGACACGGCAGACCTGTTACAGGCCCCAACAACCGTGCGCTCAAATCTCTTTCCGATATGCTCAAGGGTAAGCAGGGACGTTTCCGTCAGAACCTTCTCGGTAAGCGTGTTGACTACTCAGGACGTTCCGTTATCGTCGTAGGTCCTGAGCTTAAAATGTACCAGTGCGGTCTTCCTAAGGAAATGGCTCTTGAACTTTTCAAGCCCTTCGTTATGAAGCGCCTTGTAGATACAAAGGTCGTTACAAATATCAAGTCTGCCCGTAAGATGGTAGAGCGTTCCAAGAACGAAGTCTGGGATGCGCTTGAAAATGTTATCAAGGATCATCCCGTATTCCTCAACCGTGCTCCAACGCTTCACAGACTCGGTATCCAGGCATTTGAACCTATCCTCGTAGAAGGCAGAGCTATCAAGCTTCATCCGCTCGTATGTACAGCGTTCAACGCCGACTTCGACGGTGACCAGATGGCTGTCCATCTCCCGCTCTCCGCAGAAGCACAGGCAGAGGCTCGTTTCCTCATGCTCGCTGCAAATAACCTCCTGAAGCCTTCCGACGGACGTCCTGTTGCAGTTCCTTCGCAGGATATGGTGCTCGGTTCCTACTACCTCACAATGAAGAAGGCAGGCGAGCCCGGCGAAGGCAAGATCTTCCGTGATGTAAACGAAGCTCTCATGGCTTACGATGCTCACATCATCTCGATCCACGCCGCTATCAAGGTTCGTATCTCCAAGGAGATCGGCGGAAAGACAGTTTCCAAGCTCATCGACTGCACAGCAGGCCGACTCATCTTCAACGAAAATATTCCGCAGAACCTCGGCTATGTCGACAGAACAAATTCCGATAAGCAGTTCGACCTCGAGATTGACTTCCTCGTTAAGAAGAAGCAGCTCTCCGACATCATCGAACGCTGCATCAGGATCCACGGCACGACCGTTACTTCCGAAGTTCTTGATAAGATCAAGGCTCTCGGCTACAAATATTCCACAAGGGCTGCCCTCACCGTTGCTGTTTGTGACGCTCTTATCCCTCCCGAGAAGAAGGATATCGTTGCCGACGCCGACGCACAGGTAGAGAAGATCAACAAGCTTTACAAGAGAGGCTTTATCTCCGCTGCCGAGAAGTCCAAGCGTTTCATCAGCATCTGGAACCAGGCAACCGACGACCTTACAAACTGCATCAAGAAGCATTACGATATCGAAAACAATCCTATTCATATGATGGCTGACTCCGGTGCCCGTGGTTCTATCAACCAGATCAGACAGCTCGCAGGTATGAGAGGACTTATCGCCAATACTTCCGGTTCGACTATCGAGATGCCTATTCGTGCAAACTATCGTGAAGGTCTTAACATCCTCGAATACTTCATTTCTTCCCGTGGTGCCCGTAAGGGACTTGCCGATACGGCTCTTCGTACCGCTGACTCGGGTTACCTCACAAGACGTCTTGTTGACGTTTCGCAGGAAGTCATCATCCACGAAGAAGACTGCGGAACAGATGAGGGTATCGAAGTTTATACGATCAAGAACGGCAACGAAATGATCGAACCTTTGAAGGAAAGACTTATCGGCAGATATCTGCTTGAAGATCTCCGCGATCCTGCAACAGGCGACCTCATCATGAGCCGCAACAGACTTATGAACGACGCCGACGCACAGAAGGTCGTTGACAGCGGAATCGAAAAGGTTACTATCCGCTCCGTACTCAACTGTAAGGCTAAAAACGGCGTATGCGCAAAGTGCTACGGCGCAAACCTTGCAAATAACAACATTGTCCGTGTCGGCGAAGCTGTCGGCGTAATCGCTGCGCAGTCCATCGGTGAACCGGGTACACAGCTTACAATGAGAACGTTCCATACCGGTGGTATCGCTTCCGCAGAAGATATCACACAGGGTCTTCCCCGTGTTGAAGAACTCTTTGAAAGCCGCCGTCCGAAGAACGCTGCTATCATCGCAAAGGCAGCAGGCACCGTTCGTATGGAAGAGATCAAGAAGACCAGAAACGTTATCATCAAGAGCGATGAAACAGGCGAGGAAGAATACTATCCCGTTCCTTACGGCTACAAGATCAAGGTTTCCGCAGGCGATACAGTTACCGCAGGTCAGCCGCTCACAGAAGGTTCGATCAACCCCGGCGATATCCTTGCAGTAAACGGTCAGCAGGCTGTTCAGAACTATATCATCACCGAAGTTCAGAAGGTTTACCGCCTCCAGGGTGTTGATATCAACGATAAGCATATCGAAGTTATCGTCCGTCAGATGCTCCGCAAGGTCAAGGTAGACGACAGCGGTTCAAGCTATCTCCTCCCCGGCTCACTCGTTGACAGGAAGGAAATTGCCGAGATAAATGAAGGCATCAAGAAGCGTATGGACGCAGGCGAAGAAGGACTCAGCTTCGTAACATATCTCCCTGTTCTCCAGGGTATCACGAAGGCCGCTTCCAACTCCGAAAGCTTCCTCTCCGCTGCTTCCTTCCAGGAAACAACAAGAGCGCTCACCGATGCAGCTATCAAGGGCAAGACTGACCACCTCATGGGTCTTAAGGAGAACGTTATTATCGGTAAGCTTATCCCTGCAGGTACAGGTATGAGCGTTTACAATAACGTTACCATTATGAAAAACGAAGGCTTTACAGACCACAGCGCACAGCCGCAGAATCTTTAAGCCAACCAAAAAGCCGCAGCAATGCGAAGCAAGCTAAAGTTTACGTCCACGCTTTTCAAAGGGTGGCAGGGGTCAAGGGGCGGGGAGCCCCCGCTGCCATTTCGTATATAATTTTGAGTGAGCTGTAAGTTTGTGGCTCGGTACCGATAATGGCTTCGCAGAGTGACCTCCACAGGGCAGCGCCACCTTGTCGCTTCCGCAGAAGCGAAATTCCCTAAACTAAAGTGAAAAGCTCGCTGCGACAGCATAAAAAAGAATAGCTATAAAAAGCGCAATTCAATCAAAATGTTAAAACGGAAATGATAAACAAAACCGTTAAACCAAAAAATTGAATTGCGCTTATTCTTTCTTAACAGAACAGCTTTCCTCTGATATCAAATGTACGAACGGAGTGAGTACATTTGATATCAGACGAAACGTGAACAGCTTGCTGTAACAACAGCATCAAATGTGTTTTTATGGGAAATATTTCTTTCATTATGCTTGAAAAACAATTCTAAATATGATAGAATAGGTTAAAATGCTTTTGGAGGACTTGCTATGACAGAAATATTTGATTTAAGCGGAAAATGGGATTATAAGCTTATAAATACAGAAAATACAGAGATTTCAAGCGGCAGCACAACGCTCCCGTCAACAGTTTCGCAGATGAAGCTTTCACCTTTGAACGAGGAACGAATTGACGGCTATCTCGGCGACCCATATAAATTCGAGGGAAAGATCGTTTACAGCAGAAAAATATCGCTGCACAAGCCGAACGCAGACGAGGAATTTTTTCTTAAGCTTGAAAGAACGAGAATTAGCGAGGTTTACATAAACGAAAAGCTTGTCGGAACGCAGAACAGCTTTTGTACATCGCACAGATATAATATAACCGATTATATTGCCGAAAATGAAAACGTTGTCACAATCGCTGTGAGCAATACAGGCTATCCCGTCCCGGGCGGTCACATGACTTCACCCGATACGCAGACGAACTGGCTCGGTATCCTCGGCGAAATATCCGTTACATCGGAGAAAAAGCTCCGTGCGGAGAAAATACGTGTTTTCCCGAAGCTTGATGAAAGCAGCATTGTCATAAAGGGAAAAATGTCCGCTTGCGGAGATGTTACGGTTCAGGTCGATGGTTTCAAGGCGGAAACTTTTACAGCTGACGGAGATTTTGAGTATGAATATAAGCTTGAAGGTGCAAAGCCGTGGAACGAGTTTGATCATAACATCTATACCTTGAAGGTCAGCTGCGGCGAGGACGTTCAAACGGTCGATTTCGGCATGAAAAAGTACGAAACGAACGGCAGAAAGCTTCTTGTAAACGGCGAAAGAGCGTTTCTGCGAGGAAAGCATGACGGAATGATCTTCCCGATGACGGGCGCTGCGCCAATGGACAAGGCTTCGTGGCTGAAGGTGATGAAAACCGCGAAGGAGCACGGCATAAACCACTACCGTTTCCACACCTGCTGTCCTCCCGAAGCTGCATTTGAGGCAGCCGATGAGCTTGGAATTTATATGGAGCCCGAGCTTCCGTTCTGGGGAACGGTCGAGGAAGAACTGAATGACGGTCAGCGTTATCTTATCGAGGAAGGCTATCGTATTCTGGACGAATTCGGCAGTCATCCGTCATTCTTTGCACTTTCGCTCGGCAATGAGCTTTGGGGCAGCAAGGAGCGTCTTAACGAGATATTGCTCGGTTATAAGGCGCACGACAGCAGGCATCTCTACACGCAGGGTTCAAACAACTTCCAGTTTATCCCGTGCGTTGTTGAGGGGGATGATCTTTTTGTCGGCGTTCGTTTTTCGCACGACCGACTTTTCAGAGGTTCTTATGCAATGTGCGACGCACCGCTCGGACATATCCAGACAGCTGCGCCGAATTCCAACTACAATTATGATGAAATTATCGCTCCGAACGCTGTTTCGGACGGTGAAACAAAGGGCGGCACAATTGAAATACAGTACGGAACAGGCGTAAAAACTGTTTCGCTCGGCGAGGGCGGAAGTGAATTCATCCCCGAGATCCCCGTTATTTCACACGAGGTCGGACAGTACTTTATGTATCCCGACTACAATGAAATAGCGAAATACACGGGCGTTCTTAAACCGTATAATTTCGAGATCTTCCGTGAACGTCTGGAAAGGGCAGGACTTTTACACCTTGCGGACAGCTACTTCAAGGCTTCGGGACGATTTGCAGCTGAATGTTATAAGAACGAGATCGAAACTGCGCTTCGTTCGGATGAGCTTTCAGGCTTCCAGCTGCTTGACCTGCAGGATTTCACGGGGCAGGGAACTGCGCTTGTAGGAATTTTGAACAGCTTTATGGAAAGCAAGGGAGTTATTTCACCCGAGGAATGGAGAGGCTTCTGCTCGGATAGGGTCGTTCTCGGTGTTCTGCCGAAGTTCGTATGGAGCTGCGGAGATGAAATTGAAATGCCCGTCATGCTTTACAGTTATTCGGCTGCTGCGGATGTTGACCCGACCGTTAAGATCACGCTTGAAGCGGACGGAAAAGCATACGGATATGAGCTTGCCGAAAAGGGCAGCTTCAAGAGCGGAGTTTTCACACTCGGAACGGTCAAGCTCACGATGCCAACGCTTGAAAAGGCTGCAAAAGCAAGGCTCACGCTGGAAACGGACGGCATAAAGAACGGCTATGATCTGTGGATATTCCCCGAGGTGACAGAGCTTCCGACCTGCGCCGAAACTGACTGGGAGAAGGCAAAGGCAAGGCTTTCAAACGGCGAAGCGGTGCTGTTCATGCCCGACAAGCTCCCCGAAAGCAAGTCTATCGAGGGTACATACTGCACGGATTTCTGGAATTACAGTATGTTCAACAGCATTTCCGTTTCGATGAAAAAACCAAGTCCTGTCGGTACACTCGGTCTGCTTGTCGATAAGGATAATGCTGCGCTGAACGGATTCCCGAGCGAGATATATTCGACAGCGCAGTGGTACGATGCAGTCGAGGATTCAAGAACGGCGATATTGGACGGACTTCCGATAGAGCCGATAGTCAGAACGATCGACACGAATGCCCGAAATCATTCGCTCGGTACGATCTTTGAAGCGAGAACGGGCGGCGGAAGGCTTCTCGTCTGCACGGCTCGTCTTGACAAAAAGTCGGACAGCATTTCCTGCCGTCAGCTTTACAAGAGCCTTTATGAATATGTGAACTCGGACAGCTTCAAGCCGACAGCCGAGATATCACTCTCCGAGCTTGATAAAATTTTTGAGGAATAAAAAACTATGGCTTATGAGAAAAATATGACCGAGGGCAGCGAGCTTTCGCACATACTTCGGTTTACGCTTCCGCTGCTTATGGGTAATCTTTTTCAGCAGCTTTACAACATTGTGGATTCGGTCATTGTCGGCCGCTATCTCGGCTATGATGCGCTGGCTTCGGTCGGCGCAACAGGTTCGCTGACGTTCCTTTTCTACACGCTCTGCATCGGTCTTTCGGTCGGTTCGGGAATACTTATCGCACAGTGCTTCGGCGCTGCCCGTGAGGACGATGTCAAGCGTTATATCGTCAATTCTGCCTATGCTGCGCTGATATTCGGCGCAGTGATAAGCGTGATAGCATTCCTGCTCTCGGGACCGCTGCTAAAGCTTATGAACACTCCCGAGGAGATCTATTCCGCTGCGCACGGCTATATGCAGATAGCTTGTCTTGGAACGATCGCAGTTTCGCTTTACAACTGGATAAACGCTGTGATGCGCTCGCTCGGCGACAGCAGAACACCGCTCATTTTCCTTATTGTTGCAAGCGTTATAAACGTTGTACTTGATCTTGTGTTCGTTATCGTGTTCAAAATGGGAGTAAACGGTGCTGCGCTTGCTACAGTCATTGCGCAGGCAGTGTCGGCGGTCAGCTGCATCATTTTTGCGTTTATAAAGGTCAAGTATTTCAAGCTGACAGCGGACGAAATGAAGCTCCGCAGCAAGTATCTTTCAAAGTGCATAAGGACGGGCGTCCCGATAGCATTGCAGAACTCGATGATCTCCGTATCAATGATATTCCTGCAGCGTGTAGCGAACGGCTTCGGCCCTGTGGTTATGGCGGCATATACAGCGACAATGCGTGTCGAACAGCTTGTTCAGCAGCCTTTTGCATCGCTAAATGCGGCGCTTTCGACCTTCGCAGGGCAAAATATGGGCGCAGGATATGTTGACAGAACAGTTAGGGGTTATCACAAGACGGTGAAGATAATGATAGCTTTTGCGCTTATAATGCTTGCGCTGTTCCTGATTTTCAGCCGTTACATTATCGGGATTTTTGTCACCGAAGAGGCTGTCGTTGACATAGGCTCAAAGGCGCTCAAGCTTTCGGCGTTCTTCTACATTCCTCTCGGACTTATCCATACAACGAGGGGACTTCTCAACGGCGCAGGAGATGTGACTTACGCAATGATAAACGGCTTTGTCGAGGTCATCGGAAGAATAGGCTTTGCTCTGCTGCTATTGCAGATACCTGCGGTCGGAATATGGGCGGTTTGGGGAACTTCCTGCCTTACATGGCTGCTCACGGCGCTAATGAGTGTTGCACGTTATCATTTCGGCAAGTGGAGGGACAAGGTTAATGCGTAATGCGTAATTATTTAAAGGGAACCTCTAAAAACCTCCTTCTCGGCAAATTTTCTATGACTTTGATCATCTGCTGCGTTAACAAACCTTGTAATACATCAAGTATTACTGCGGTTTGTTGCCTTGCAGCTGAACAAAGTTATAAACGAAAATTTGCTCGAGTCCCGGTTTTTAGAGAACCCCTAAATTTCGCAGGATTCTCAATCAAATCCGAATTATGTAGGGGCGGATTCCATATTCGCCCTTAAATAATGCCGTGTTTTTAGAATTTTTGCGGAGGACGGATTTTTGTAACGATAAATATTTGAAGAAACATTATTTCAGCGCTTTTGTATTTAATTCTTTCTGAAAAATATATTTTACTCTTGCATAATTTTTTTGTGTGTGATATAATATTTTTGCGGCACAACTTAATAATAATCTCAATAGATAAGGTATGACCTTTTACTTTCGGTAAAAGTGCATGCTCTTTTTTCGCATACTTGTTTATTGAGTATTTGAAAGTTGTGTCGCAGCAATCGGAGTTATGCATTTTTCGGTGCGTGGCTTCGGCTGCGCACTTTTTGTATATATGAAAGGGAGCAAAAGACATGAAGAAAGCAAAACTACTGACAGCAGCGCTTGCGGCATTGATGATGCTGTCGTCCTGCGGCGCACAGACGGAACCTGCCCAAAGCACGGAAACTGCGGAAACGACAACAGAAACGGAAGAAATGACTGCCAAAGAATCGGAAACAGAAAAGTCCGAATCGGAAACAATCTCGGAAACCTCCGATGAATATGAAAAGCTGATATTTGCAAGCGAAGAAGCCGAAAATTACTACAACATCATTATGAGCGACACATCTTGGAAAAAGGATGACGCTATCGGTGCGAATATGATCGACCTTCATGGTGACGGAACGCCCGAATTTATCGTTGAGCGTTTTAACATGATACGTGAATGCTACAGATTTGGTGAAGAAAAGCTTGAATTGCTTTACAGCTTTGAATGGGACAGCATTTTATCCAAGTGTGTTGAAGACGGTAAAACGTACTGGTGGGGAAGTGTTGAAAGCTTTGAAGAATTCGGAGAATCAAACGGCAGAATGAATTCCTTCAAATCCGAAGAAAGCTATGGTCTTATGGAGTTTACCGAAAACGGGCCCGAAATGGTGAAGGTCATCTTTTTCAGCACGGAAGAATATGACGCCGAAACCGATATTCGCAAAGGCGAGATGTTCATAAACGGCGAGAAGTATGCCGATGATTATGTGGAGAATTACACAAATCTGGATGGAGTTCCGCCCATGAACTATTTCGGATGGAAGGTAGAAAAAGAGAAATGGGAAAACGAGAATTTTGCCGCAAGATACCTACTTCACCCGAATGAAGAGTGGTGGAAAGAAGATACCGATGTCAGCGAGGATATATGCAAGCTTGTGAACGCTTACTGCGAAAATGATTTAGACTATCTTGCTATATCAGCTCATAGCGATGCAGCTGTTGAAAACATCAATGCGTAATTTTTTATATTTCGCAAAATAATTGCAGTATTTTCGGTACATACTGATCGCTGATCAAAAAAAGTTGCTTTTTTATTGTTTATATGATATAATAATTATGAATAATTTTTTTGAAGGTGAGAAACGGTATGCAGTTTTTTAAGCTTCAGCTCGGCTGCCTGTTGGTTATCCTTTTTGTTGAGATAAACTACATAAGGGAAACCCTGCGAGGAAAGATCAAGTGCAACAAATTATTTGATGCACTTATGGTAGTTGCTCCGTGGGCGGTCGTATTTGATGGTCTGACGTCATGGACGGTCAACCACATTGATAAGGTTCCTGCTTTTCTGAACAGGGCGGCGCATCTGATATTCTTTATCATGATGGATCTTACGATCATTATAACGGCGGAGTATATGTTTGAGCTTTTGATCGGATTCAAGAAAAAGAACCGTAAGATACTGCTTGCGGTGCTGGGGCTGCTTTCGCTTATATTGATCATTGCATTTATTGGAGATCTGCAGTATATTGAGGGAGCGACAACCTGGTATTCAATGGGTACATCCGTTTATATCTGCTATGGCACGGTTGTATTTTTTTACGGACTAATACTCTTTTTTGTAATAACAAGGAGCAGGTTTCTGCCGAAGGACAAGGTACTCGGAACGCTGTCCTTTATTCTTATTGCCGGAATCATCTTTATTGTGCAGATACGCTTCCCCGAGGTGCTGATCACATCTATTTTCCCGATGATACTTCTTCTCGGGATATATGTTGATTTTGAAAATCCGTCCATGCGGAAGGTCACTATGCACCACGATGAGATGACGGACGGTTTTGCAATGCTTGTCGAAAGCAGAGATAACAACACCGGCGGCCATATCAAGCGCACAAAGGCGTATGTTAAGCTTATGCTTGAAAAAATGAAGGATGACAAGAACTACAGCAGCATAATGAACAAGGACTATATGGCGAATGTGAGCAATGCTGCGCCGCTCCACGACATAGGCAAGATCGCAACTCCCGACAGTATTCTGCAAAAGCCGGGTAAGCTCACCGATGAAGAATATGCGATAATGAAAAAGCATTCTGCCGACGGCGGAGATATAATCCTCAACACATTCTTTGACCTTGACAACATGGAGTTCCGTCAGATCGCATACGAGGTCGCAAGGTTTCATCACGAAAAGTACAACGGAAAGGGCTATCCCGACGGCTTAAAGGGCGAGGAGATACCGCTTCACGCCCGAATAATGTCTATTGCGGATGTTTTTGACGCTGTTTCGCAGAAGCGCTGCTACCGTGACGCTATGCCAATTGATAAATGCTTTGCCATTATTGAAAACGGTATAGGAACGGATTTTGACCCTCAACTTGCGAAGATCTTTCTTGAATCCAAGATAGAGGTAATACAGCTTATGCAGGAATATGACAAGGAAAATCACAGCGAAGTTAAAAGTGTATAATATTAAGTATAAAAATGACCGTATATCCGATCATCATTGGATATACGGTCGTTTTGTTTTACCCCAGCTCACGCAGAGCCTTTATATTGCTGAAAAAGATGCAGACAAGAACGCCTGCAACGCCGATCACAAAAAACAGGAACGCTGCGCCCGAGCCTTTTGCGGTGCCGAAAACATTCAGCAGCAGAGCGTTGTCGGTATTTGCCATAAAAGGCTCAAACACCTTGTCGATTAGTATTCCACCGAGGAAATATCCAACGGGAATGGAGAAAAACTGGAGCGTATTGCGCACCGAATAGACACGGCCGAGCATTTCTGTCGGCACGGTGCTTCGGAAGATAACGTCATAATTTGCGCTCATTAGCGGAATGGTTATCCAGCCGAGCAGACCGCCGATGCACCATACTATTGTGCTGTTTCCGAATGCGAGCAGGAAGTTTTCCGTGCTCATTGAAATGAAAAGGCTTATGCAGAAAGCTTCCGAGCGGCTTTTTGGCTTTGGAAGGATCGCTGCAATAACGCTGCCGACGAGTGCTGCGATGCCTGTGCAGCTGCTTACTGCGCCGAGAGCGGCTTCGTTGCTCTTGGAAAGAATCAGAGCCGGAAGCGCCGCATTTGCGATAGAGGCGATGAAGTTTATTGCAGAGAGGAAAAGTATCATAAAGAGTATGCCCTTGTTCCCGATGAGATAGGAAACGCCGTTTTTGGCCGATCGGAGAAGCGTTTCCTTGACGGTGTCGTTTTTCGGCACTTCTGGAATTTTTATAAAGAGCAGAAGCACCGTGAAAGCAATTACAAATGTTGCAAGATCAAATGCGATAACAGATTCAAGTCCTGCAAGGGTAACAATTGCGGATGCGAGAACGGGTGTCATTATTGAAACGAGCGAGTTGGAGAAGTATCTCATTGCGCTTGTTTTCTGATAGTGTTGTTTTGGTGTGAGAAGCGTTGTCGCAACATCGGAAGCAGGCGACTGCACCGAGTTCATCAATCCGTTCAGGGCGTTGATGATGTAAAGATGCCATACTTCAAGCGCACCTGCTTTCAACAGAACAAGAACTCCGACTGTGCTTAACGCCGCAAAGCTGTCGCATATCAGCATAACAGCCTTCTTGTTCCATTTGTCGCTTATTGCGCCTGCGAAAATGCTCACGATGACATAAGGCGCATAAGAACAAACCGTAAGCAGCGCTGTTGTGAGCGCCGAGCCGCTGTCCTTATAGAGCCAAATAACAAGCGCAAAGCTCGTCATTGAGCTTCCGAGCGATGAAAGCGCCTGCGTGAGCCATAAAATGATAAATGTTTTCAGTTCCTTTAATGTATTCATAAAACCTTGCTCCTTTTTGAAATATCAAATCAGAATGCAAGGCTTGACGGTCGGGTAAGATCTCCATGCAGTCCGTCATTCCTTGCATGGAGCATTGCAGATGCACATTTTCATAGCTTTTCTCCTTTTTGAATTTATACTAATCTTCAATCAACCTATAGACAAATCCTCGGCTATAATAATCCAATTCTGCGTCTGGCTCCCTTGAAAG
>JBJFFR010000079.1:0-15455 GCA_051891935.1 Oscillospiraceae bacterium | reverse complement strand
CGTCATTGCAATAATATTGCACGGTAGTTTGACGCAGAGTGGGCGTATTATAGCCACCGTATTTTATCCATAGGTTAAATGGTTATTAGTATTAAGGAAGCACTGATTAAATCTGGTGCGCAGATTGCGCAGTCAGGTTTTTCGTCAGATTGTATCAAAACGACGCAGGCATACTGTCGTATGTCAAGGAGTTTTGGTGCAATATGACGGAAAAGATGCAAGCAAGATGCGTGCCAAGCCGTAGGCGCGATTTAATCAGCGCTTCCTTAAATCTTTGCCGGTCGTCATAGGACATATTTCCGCTTTCATATCTTTGAATAAATAATAATTGAAAGCAGGCAGTTTTTATGTTTGAAGCTTTAAGCATTTTACTTGAAAATATACTGTTTTTTGCACTGCATTTTGAGAACTGCGGAGTCTTCCCCAAACCCCTTTCCGCAAAACAGGAGGAAGAATGCTTTGAGAAGATGAAGAGCGGCGACAGCTCTGCACGAAGCCGTCTTATAGAGCATAATCTGCGTCTTGTTGCCCACATTGTAAAAAAATACTGCAGCACTCAAAGCGAAAGCGAAGATCTGATCTCGATCGGAACCATCGGTCTTATCAAAGCGGTAGAATCGTTCGATAATTCAAAGAACACACGCTTTGCAACCTACGCTTCACGCTGTATTGAAAATGAGATACTCATGTTTTTCCGCTCGAAGAAAAAATCCGCAGGCGATATATACTTTGACGAACCTGTTGATGTCGATAAGGACGGAAATCAGCTCACGTTAATAGACATCATCGCCGAGGATGACGGTATCATCGACAAAATAGATCTTTCGATAAAAACAGAACAGCTTTACAAATTCATCACCGAATGTCTTGATGAACGCGAACTGGAGATAATAGTGAACCGATACGGTCTTTACGGTAAAAAACCGCTTACACAGAACGAAGTTGCCAAAAAACTCAATATTTCACGCTCCTATGTTTCACGGATCGAGAAAAAAGCACTTGAAACACTTCGCAAAAAGTATGAAAAGACCTCTTATACTAATCTTTAATCGTTCTATAGACAAAGACGACAGATAGAACACAGCCAATCAAGGAAAGCGACCGCAGGCGGGCTGTCGCCCGGCAAGGGAGCTTGACGACGAGTGGCTGGGTTATAGCTGTTGGATTTGTCAATAGGTTGATTAAAGATTAGTATTATATCAATTTTTAAGCAAACGTCCGATTATAGGCTTTGCATCGGAGATTGGGATTGCAAAGCCCAGACCTTCGGCATTATCCGAGATTATCTTGCTTGAATTGATGCCGATCACCTCTCCCCTGCAATTAAGAAGCGGTCCGCCGCTGTTGCCCGGATTTATTGCGGCATCTGTCTGGATGAGAGTCATTTCGTAACCGCTTACGGTTATCGTCCTGCCGAGGGCACTGATTATTCCGCAGGTCGTTGAACCGTAAAGCTCCAGACCGAGCGGATTGCCTATTGCAACCGCTGTTTCGCCCTCGACAAGACTGTTGCTGTCACCGAGTTCGGCAGGAGAAAGCCGAACATTGCCGGCATCAATTTTTATTACTGCAAGATCACTTGGAGTATCAGCTCCGATGATCTGTGCACTGTATTCACTTTCATCGAAAAGAACGGCTTTGACATTTTCGGCGCACACAACATTTTTTTCACATATATTCTGTATAACGTGAGCATTCGTAACAATGTTTCCGTTTTCGCTTATGATTATACCCGTTCCGCTGCATTTTGTGCCATCGGGAAATTCCGAGATTATCCCTACAACGGACGGCTTGACTTTTTTCACTATTTCAGGAACGGTGAGCGTTCGTTTTTTCCATATTTCAAATGCCTGCGCTGCGGCTGCTGTGCCGTTCGGCTCATATTCGCAGATCTCAGCATTCCTTTCAGTATATGAAGTCACGATCTCTGCTTCGCTTTTCAAACATCCGTCCATAAGAGAAACAAAGAAAACCGCTGCGGTCAAAACGGCAGCGGCTGAAATACCGAAAACGCCCGAATGACGCTTCCCCGATGAAGGAACGGCATCATTATTAGTTTCGTATATTGATTTTTTACTGCTATGATAACGCATATAGATCCCCCGAAAAATGATTTTGAAGCTATTATATACGTTAATGAGGAGTTTATTCCTGCTTTGCTTTTTTCTTTGCAGGAAGCTCTGTGAGGAACGGAACTGCAATGCCGACAATAAGCATAATTACTCCAACTATCCCCTGAACATCAAACGCAAAATTGCTCGGAAAAATTGACGGTATTGAACCGATTATCAGTCCTCCGATAAGACAGTATGTTCCTCTGCGGAATTTTTTCAGAAGCAGGGTTATCAATCCTGCAGCTGCAAAAATACCGACGACAGCACCAAAAGCAACTACAAGAAGTATAGGGATATTAAAATCATTCACAGCACCTATTACCATATCATAAGCGCCGAGCACCTTAAATATCAGCGCACCGCTTATTCCCGGGATAACCATTGCCGCCGCCGCAAGAACGGATGAAATGAAAAGAATTATACCGCCTGCAAGGTCAAGCCCTCCCGAAGCAGCACTTTCGGCAGGAGAAAGCAACGCCATTGCAACCATAACAAGTATCCCTGCCGCAAACGGAGCTATACATACAGCCGAAAGCTTTTTTTCTGCTGTACATTCCTTATATATCATCGGTATGCTTCCAATAACAACGCCGATAAAAAACATCTGCGTCGGAACATTGTATTCATCAAAAAGGAAACCGAGTACCTTTGCCGCGGCAAGGATACCGATCAACATACCCAATCCCACAGGAATAAGGAACGGCAGATTCTTTATAAGCTTTTTTATGTTCGGCGTAATAGCTGCAAGCAGCTTGTCGTAGATCTTTGTGATAACAGCGATCGTTCCGCCGCTGACACCCGGAACAGCATTTGCGATACCGATAGCGATACCCTTCAGCGCAAGCATTATATAATTCATATATCCTCCATGTTTTTTGCATTTAATCTGTAATAGTATATATTATACACATATTACAGAAAATTTCAAGTAGATATTGTCAGAAATTTATCAAAACCCTTGAATTTTACAAAGATTTATGTTATAATTAACATAAATTCAGAGGAGTGATATGAAGTGAAAAAGTATTTTTCCGAATATATAAGCTATCTTCTTGAAATAATGGAGGATGATTCTGCCGATCTGGAAGCAGTTCGCAGTGAATTACTTATAAAGATCGGTTTTATGCAGCATGAACGCCTTGTTCATCTGATTGTTACAGTACTTTTTGCGCTTGTAATGTTCCTTAATATTATCATATTTTTCCAGTCAAAGATCATAGCTTTCCTTGCGATAGTGCTCCTCTGCCTTATCCTGCTTGCTTTCTACATTGCACACTATTTTTTTCTTGAAAACGGAGTTCAGCAGCTTTACAGGATATATGACAGCATCTGCGGTAAGCTTTCCGCCGGAAAATAATCGAATCAGAGAGATTTTTTATGAATATCAATGACGAATTAATAAAAAGAATTATCGACAACAAATCAATATATGTCGATTATCAGCCAATATACTCTTTTAACACTAAAAAAGTTATCGGACTTGAAGCACTTTCACGCGGTCAGTCGGAAAACGAACTGATCTCACCGTACTTCCTTTTCAATTATGCAAAAAAACACGGTGAAACACTGCTGCTCGACCGTATCTGTCGTGAAAAGGCAATTGAGTCCTTCCCGAAGGAAAACGACTCATCATCGCTTTTCATTAACTTTGAGACCTCGATATTAAATGATGTTGTCCCCGGGAACGGCGAGCTTCTCAAAACAGCAGAGCTCCACGGACTTTCTCCCGAAAACATTGTTATCGAGCTGAACGAATCAAATGTCCGTGACGCCTATAATCTGCTTATGTTTGTCGATTTTTACCGTTCACGCGGTTTCCTTATCGCACTTGACAATGTCAGCAACGGACTTGAAACACAGAACAGAATAATGCTTGTCAACCCAGACATCATCAAGATCGACAGAGCTATTATTTCAAACATTTCATCAAATACATACAATCAGGAGGTTTTCAAGTCTATCATCAACACGGCAAAGCAGATCGGAGCAATGACCGTTGCGGAGGGTGTTGAAACCGTTGACGAAGTTATTGCCTGTATGCTTATGGGCGTTGACTATTTCCAAGGATTCTATTTTTCAAAGCCTGAACGCTTCGATTATATCTTCTCAAACGAAGCCCGTTTGAAGCTTGAAGACGCCGCACAGCGACTCAATGTAAGCATGAAGAAAAACCCGACAGTTGCGAACGTTAAGCTTGAAACCTATAAGCGTATTATTTTTGAGCTTATCAATCGTATAACGGGAATATCACCCGAAAAGTACACAAGTGCGCTTGAAGCTTATGTTGCGGAGCATAAGGAGATTGAATGTGCGTTCCTCATTGACAGCAAAGGATTCCAGGTAACTCCGACGGTTCTTCAAAAGGACACGGAAATTCTTTCAGGCTACACACCTGCAGTCATCGGTGTTAATCACGACATCAAAAACTATTTCTACGCCGTCAAGGAACAGATCGAAGATCCGTTCATTTCAGGCTGGTACATCTCGGCAGCAACAGGTCAGAACTGCAAAACTATTTCATCTCATTTCTACAACAGCAACGGTGAGATGATAGTTGTCTGCGTTGACCTTAAAAAGAAACAATCATAAAATATTATACCAAAACGGCAGTTCGGCTTTGTAAATAAGCTCGAGCTGCCTTTTTATATTCTCCAGTTCCGCCATAAGCTCGTCATTCGCATCCCGACAATATGGCTTGACCTTTGAGATAGCTATGCTCAAGTCGATCATTTTTTCATCCGCAACGAGAAGCGACATTTTGCGCTCATATTTTTTCCACATTGCTTCAAGCTGATCCGCAAATTCTTCAGCACTTTCCATATCTTCATTTTCACAGCAAGCTTCTATGCTTTTTATGATCTCAACAAGGTCGTTGTTCTCATTTCTTACAATAAATATCCCTGTGACTGACCATATAATTATTGCAGCAAGCAGAACAAAAGCTGTTATCGTTCGTTTCATCCCTTCTTTTCTCCCCTGCTGTCATTTCGTATCAGCGAATAATTTCCGTCAATGTCGAGCGTCATCAGAAAAACCCCCGACAGGACGGTTTTTTCTTTTATAAGGATCTTTTCAATATAGTCCTTGCTTTTTTGAATGCGAGCAAGTGCTGCATCGATTATTTTACCGTCATCAATGACGATCTCGGGCGGATCAATGCTTCTTCCGTTTATATCAAGATCCTTATTTGTCGGCGTTCTGAACTGCTGCTTCTGATAAATGGAAACTGCTCCCGTTGTTTCGACTACGGCGAACTGCACCTCGCTTATATCAAAGATATCCTTGCTGTGGAGCGCTTCCATAAGATCATCCGCCGTGAAGCGGATATCGTTCATTTTCTTCTTGTCAATGATCCCGTTGCTTATTATCACGACAGGTTTTCCGCATGTAAGATTGCGCAGATGCTTTGACTTTATCCCAAGCCATGACATTATAACATCAAGGCAGGCAAGCGTTAAAATCGGTATTATTCCCGTAAAAAGCGGCATTGTCATATCCTCAACGGGAAGTGTTGCAATATTTGAGATAAGGATTGTTACGGCAAGCTCGGACGGCTGAAGCTCACCGATCTGGTGCTTTCCCATAAGCCGCATTGAAAAAATTATAAGCAGGTACAAGACCACCGCTCTGATAAATACAACAGTCATTTTATTTTTCCTTTCCACCATATTTTAGACAATATTTTGTTCCGATTTTTCAAAAATATGTATTTTCGTAAAAAACCGGGGAAAGCTATTGTTCAGATATTTCCGGAAAGGTATGTTAAAAATGAAAAGACCTGATTCAAACTTTTTCAAGAATGTTCCGCTTTCGGCGGATATTGATGAGAATATACGGAATATAGAACGTATAATGAAAAACTGCTCCGACCTGCTCCTTAACCCGTTTCTGATATCGGGGATAAAATGCAATTTAGTCTGCCTTGAAGGTATGGTATCGACATCGACAATAACAAATCTGATACTGAATCCTTTGACAGAGCTTAAACTGCCTGACGATGCAAGCAGTTCAGAGGTCTATGAACATATTGACAAGCGTATGCTCCTCACGACTGACCGAGGGATCGTCACGGAATACGGCGATCTTGTTCGGCGGCTTATGAGCGGCTTTGCAATACTTCTTGTTGACGGAAATGATAAGGCCTTTGGTCTTGGAGTTCAGGGCTATGCCGTGAAAGGTATAGACGAGCCGTCCTCCGAGGGAAACATATTCGGTTCGCACGAAGGATTTACCGAAACGGTCAGAACAAATATGTCGCTTGTCCGCCGCAGGGTAAAATCTCCTTTGCTGAAATTTGAGCTTTTCCCGATAACAAGCTTAAGCAATGTAGATGTTATCGTTTCCTATATGACCGACAGAGTTCCGAAAAAGCTTGTTGAAGATGTAAAAAAGCAGCTCAAAGGAATGAAGCTCGAAACTATTCTATCGGGAGGATACGTCGAGCCTTTTCTGAACAACACACGACTCTCGCTTTTTTCGGGAGTTTCGGTAACGGAGCGACCCGATGTTTTCTGTGCGAAGATACTTGAAGGACGAATAGGCGTTATGATAGAGGGAACGCCGTTTGCCCTTATTCTGCCTGCGCTTTTCATCGAGAATTTCCAGACGCTTGACGATTACACCTTTCGCCCTTATTACACTACCTTTATCCGCTGGGTGCGCTATATTGCGTTCATTGCCTCGGTGTTCCTGCCTGCGGTCTATGTCGCGGTCGTGACATTTCACCCCGAGCTTTTCAATCACACGATGCTGATGATACTTGCCGAAGCAGAAGAGCTTGCCCCACTGCCGCTTATGATCGAAGCGCTGATCGTTCTCATTTTTTATGAGATAATCCGTGAAGCAGGGATACGTCTTCCCAAAAGCGTAGGCGGTGCTGTTTCCATTGTTGGCGGACTTATCATAGGTGATGCAGCTGTTTCGGCAGGAGTTATTTCAAATCCGCTGCTGCTTGTCTGCGCGATCGCTGTCACTTCATCCTTTGTTATTCCTTCGCTCAATCAGCCTGTGACGATACTTCGTTTTGCTGCTGTTATCGCAGGAGGCATCGGAGGACTGTTCGGCATTGCGCTGATCGCTGCGCTTATGATAGTTAATGTATGCTCGCTCGAAAATGCAGGAACTCCCGTAATGTCCCCTGTTTCGCCGCTTACGCCGAAAGCAATGCGTGATGTGATGCTTCGCATAGGATTTAAAAAAATGCAGGAGAAAAAAGTCACTCTTGAGGAGCTTAAAGGAGTGAATATGGGCAAGGAGGATATGAATGACTAAAAAAATAAGCAAATGGCAGCTTGTTTTTCTGCTGCTTTTGTGCCGGATCTTCACGCTGATGACGTACGTTCCTGCTTTTTCACACAGCGGAGGTATCACACTTCGTCTGAAAGCAGGCGTTATCTCTGTTCTGATACAGGCTGTTCTTGTCATACCGCTTATTCTGTTTGGAAAGCGTTTCCCCGACAGGACCGTTACAGAAACGATATATGAAAAAAACAGCATTGCAGGCTTTTTCGCTTCCGTTTTGTACCTGTTATTCTTCATTGCGCTCTGTACGGGTCAGGTCATACACTATATTGCTTTTCTCGGGGACAGCTTTCTCCACGGAAAAGAGTTTTATCCGCTTGCGGCGCTGCTGATCGTATGCGCATATTGTGCTTACTGCGGAACAGAGGGACTTGCACGAAGCAGCGTTGTTATGATGATACCGTTTTTTATAATGATCGTGCTTATGGGCATAGGCGCTCGTGATTCATTCAGCCTTAATAATTTCTATTCTGAAAAAGGCACTTCGGGTCTTGCGCAGGCTGTTATGGACGATCTTTCACGGAACGGTGAGATCGTTGCTGCTGCTTTCCTTATGAAGAATATAAAAAGCGGCTTGAAGTGTGCACTTTACTGGCTGCTTGCTGCAAAGCTCGTTGTTACATCGCTTGTTTTTGCGCTGATAACAGGAGTTTTAGGCGATCTTGCCGACAAACTCGATTACCCGTTCCTTGCAGTCGGTTCTTCGACAGGCTCGGGATTGTTCCGTCAGAACGGAGCGCTGTATCTTATTATCTGGACGATATCGGCTGTAATAAGCATTTCGGTGTTTATAAGCATTATTTCGGGCATATCATCGGAGATATATCACGGAACAAAGCTGCGCAGCGCTTGTTCGGCGCTTGCGGTATTCATCATTTCGGGAGCATTCATTTATTACAAAGCCGACTTTTCATCAATTCGGAACATTCTTTGCGGAGGTTATGCACAGCTTATTCTTATTGCGATAATACCGCTTACAGTGATTATATGTGACAAAATCGGAAGCAGGAAAGGAGTGACGGCAAATGAGATTTAAAAAAGGCGTTTTTCTCGGAATGATCATCTCTGCGGCAATGCTGCTCGGCGGCTGCTTCGGCGGAGTTGAGGTCGGTGACCGTGCGTTTGTGCAGATCATAGGAATTGACAAGTGTGCGGAGCGATATACTGTAAGTCTGCAGCTTTTTCAGCCGAGCGGAGATATTTCACCGTCTTCAAGCGGCGAAAACACAGTTTGCATAAGCGGTGAGGGAGTTGACCTTAACTCTGCAATATCCTCCTGCGAAATAAAAACGGGGAACAAAATATTTCTCGGACATCTCAAATCCGTTATCCTCGGTGTCGGTATAGATTCTCCTGCCGATGAGCTGAGTACACTTATCGCTCTGCGCTCGGAATTCGGAACTCTGCCTCTCTCCTGCCCTGTTTTTTTCAGCAAAGCACCGATCGAGATAACATCGCTTGTGTCGGAAAAAGGTCTTTACTCGGCAGAACGCCTGACCGATCTTATCGACAGCAACGCAAGCTTCGGCAGAACGTTTTATGCGCCTGTTTCCTATTTCCTTAACGCCGATCTTCATCCGATGGGCAGTGCTGTTCTGCCGGAGATATATGCTGACGGAAATGACGCAGGATTTGACGGTGCGGCTGTCATAAAAAGCGGCCTGTCCGATATAAAGCTCGATGACGAACAGCTAAAAGGCTTTCTTATACTCTCGGACAGATTTCAACACGGCGGCAGGTCGGTTGCAGTAACAAGCGAAAACATTTCCGTCGAGATAACCGAACCCCAAAGCTGCATTTCCGCCGTAAACAGAAACGGAAAGCTTTTTGTCGAAGCTGAAATAAAGATCAGGCTGAATATCCCCGACAGCTGTAAGGACAAACGTAAAGCAGCAAATGAAGTCTGCACAACGGTTCGTGACAGCTGCATTTCAGCCTATTCGGCGACAGCCTGGCAGCACGGCGCAGATGTTTTCGGCATTTATTCAATAGTTAGGCGAAGCTGTCCCGAACTGATCGGAGGCGACAGCGAGGACGCTTTCTCCGAACTTCTGAAAAGCAGCACTCTTTCGGTAAAAGTCAGCGCAGTATCAGCCTGACCGTGAGCGCACTGAAAATAAAGCCTGTAAAATCGGCTGTAAGTGAAGAAACGAGCGAATGACGGGTATTTTTCACATTTGTTGCGCCATAATAAACGGCAAGCGTGTAAAAAGTCGTTTCAGTCGAACCTAAAATAACGCTTGCTACCCTGCCTGCAAAGCTGTCGGGATGAACGCTTTCAAGTATAGATTCATAAACTGCGAGAGCACCGCTGCCCGAAACGGGTCGCATCACCGCAAGCGGAAGACATTCGCTCGGAAAGCCTAAAAACTCCGTTAAGGGTTTCAGCAGAGATGAAAGCATCTCCATTCCGCCCGATGCCTTGAACATTCCAATGGCTGTTATCATTGCGATAAGTGACGGGAGAATACCTATCCCGACGGCAAGATTCTCCTTTGCGCCCTCGATAAATTCATCGAAAACATTCACCTTATGAAGCAAGCCGTACAAAACGATCACGGCAATGAATATCGGTATCAGAAGCTCTGTGAATTTAAGCATCGGGCGACTTCCTTTCCGAAATTCTTTTTGCGGTTCTTGTCAAGCCGTCAAGTGTGATCGCTGAAACAAGCCCGGCGGCAAGTGCGACGGCAGAAGTTATTATTACGCACGGAAAGATTTCCATAGGAGCAGCCGAACCGTGCTTTGAACGCAGCGAAGCAGCTGTTGTCGGAAGAAGAGTTATTGAAGCGGTATTCAGGACCGTGAAAACTATCATATTTCGCGTCGCAGTCCTACCTGCCTTTTCCTCTGTTTCAAGCGCTTTCATCGCCTCTATCCCAAGCGGAGTTGCAGCGTTTCCAAGCCCGAGCATATTCGCCGTAACATTAAGACATATCGCATGAAAAGCCTTTCCGTTAAGGTCAAGATCCTTGAAAACAAGCTTTGCAAAGGGACGGAACGCTGCAGCAAGCTTATCGGTAAGGCGTGACTTTTCCGCTATCTTCATAAGTCCGCCCCACATACACATTCCGCCGATGAGATATAGAAAAAGCTCGACCGCTTCAACGCAGGAATTTATAGCTGCATCCGATACCTCGGAGCTCTTTCCGCTGACAATGCCGCAGATCACGGAAAAAAGTATCATGGCTGCAAAGATCACATTCATCATATATAATTTCCCCTTTGCTTTTACAATTACAGTTGGTTTACATAAAAATACTTTTTTGTAAGTATTTTCCATCTTCAAAAGAATTTTATTGTCGAAATATACATATTTATAAATTCCCTTGATATTTTTAGTATTATTTTATATAAATATATCTCCGATTGTCTACTTTGTTTGATTTGTAGCAATAAATATTCTATAAATCTTATTTGACAAAATTTAGCATAACGTATATAATTTATTATAATGTTTTAACGAATAATATGGAAACTCCGATCAGATAATTATTATAAAATGAATCATTTTATTCTTTGGACTTCCATAAATTTTAAAGCGGTTCCTGCTTTTTTAAGCAAAACAAAGAAAGGAAAGATCGTTTACTATGAAAGCAACAGGTATCACCCGTAAGATAGATGAACTCGGAAGGATCGTTCTTCCTATCGAACTTCGCAGAGGACTTGAGATCAGCGAAAAGGACGCTCTTGAGATCTATGTTGAAGAAGACTGCATTATCCTGAAAAAATTCAGAAAAAGCTGCCTTTTCTGCGGAAATGAAGAAAACATCGTTGATTTCAAAGGAAAAAATATATGCAGCGAATGTATCGCACAACTGAAAAAATGATCCTGTAAATTATTATGACAAGCTTGACGGTTTTATTACTCGGGTACCGTTCATCATGTTAGAGAGGTGTTTTTTCTGATTTTCGTCAACACAAAGGATATCCTGCCGGGTATGTGCCTTGCACGAAGCGTAAACTTCTATGACATCGCTTCAAAAAAAGCCAACACTATCGAAGCAGGTCACATACTCTCCGATATGGCGATCACCCAGCTCAAAGCAGCCGAGATCAACGGAATCTATGTTGATACATACAAGAGCAAGATCCAAGTAATTTCCTCCATCAATCAGGAGATCCGTGCTGAAGCGATATCAGGCATCCACCAGCTTGCAGATAATTTCATGGACAGCGAGAAAGGCGTTTCCAAAAAAGATGTTGAGGAAATAAGCGATACTACGCAGAAGCTCATCAACAGCCTTTCTTCAAATAAAGACATACTTGTAAATATTGCTGATATCAAAATGTATGACGACTACACCTTCCATCATAGCTTAAGCGTTGCGATAATGGCAATAGCGATCGGACTTGAACTCGGATTCAATAATTTTATGCTCAACGAACTCGGAACGGCAGGACTTATGCACGATATCGGAAAGGTTTCTGTTCCCGTTGAGATCATCACCAAGCCTTCAAGACTTACTCCGGAAGAATTTGATATTGTAAAAATGCACCCCGTTTACGCTGCACAGCATTTGAAAGAAAAGAACATCGTCAGCGACAATATCTACAAGGGTATTATCCAGCATCACGAAAAAATCGACGGTTCGGGTTATCCTTTCCACCTTAAAGGCAAGGAAATACACCCTTATGCAAGAATCCTTTCAGTTGCCGATGTCTATGATGCGCTCACCTCAAACAGACCGTATCGAACCCCGAATCCGCCAAATGAAGCCATTGAATATATCATGGCGGGAATGGGAACGCAGTTCGATGAAAATATCCTCCGTGCGTTTCTGCGAAAGGTCGCTCCGTTCCCGACAGGTTCTATTGTTAAGCTTTCCAACGGCGAAACAGGCTGCGTTATCAAAAATCACCCGAACAATCCGCTCCGACCTGTTGTGTCGATACTCGATTCGAACAAATGCTATGACCTATCGGATCAGCCCGAATTGTTCAATATCGTTATTTTAGGCATTGTCGAAAATTCGCCCGAAAGCAATCAGATCATAAATATGTAAAAGATCCTTACTCAAAGCTTTTTGATCGTTTTAAAAAGCTTGAAATAAGGATCTTTTTTTGGTCAAAGAATCTTCCTATACTCTGTTGGTGTCTTGCCGACATTTTCCTTGAACTGACGCATGAAATTGAATTCGTTTGAATAGCCGCAGCGCTCCCCTATCTCTCTTACGGTAAGATTTGTGGATGAAAGCAAGCGTTTTGCACGGTCAAGCCTTCATTTCTTCATTTTATACTAATCCACGATTATAAAGTGTACAAAAAATGGGGCAAAATCTCGTAGCTGTTGATAACAGCTTTATATGGATTTTGCGCAGATTTTTTGTCTACACTTTAATGAGGGATTAGTATTATCACCGGCTATAAAAAAATTGACAGCACAGAACAAAGCCTGCGCTGTCTTAATTATAGCATAAACTGTACTTTTGTGCAAGATGAAATTGTGAATTCTATTAAGAAGCCGATATAATTAACCAATTATCATTTTGTAAACACAAATTCTTTAAGCTCAAACAAACATCTGTCTTTGAAGTATTCGCCCGTCCAGCCGCTGTAATCGGTCGTGACCTTAAAGAAAACTGAATGTCTTCCCGTGATATTTTTCACAACAGCAGATATTACATTGGAATCCTTTCCGATGTCGATGCAGCCTATCTCTTCACCGTTTTCGCCGTCGATCAGAACGTGAACTCTGCAGTCGCAGCCGAAACCGTTTATTTTCATATTAAGCTCCATTGTTTTGCTGCCGAAATCTTCGCCGAAATCATAGTATTTGTACCCGATAACTGCTCCGTCCGTAATGTTCGTTATTATACGATCAAAAACATTTCTCTCCGTGACAAAAGCTCCGCCCTTTAAAACGCAGGCAATATCCGCAGGAGTTATTCTATACGGCGAAAGCGAATCCTCAAAGCCGAGTGATGTCATTTCTACTGTCGGAATCGTTCCGTCGGTGAGTATCTCTATCTTTTCAACACAGCCTCGGCGTGACATTATCGTGCCGTTCGTCATACGGTGATAGAAAATATACCACTGACCTTTTATGCAGGCGATAGAACCGTGATTGTTTCCGCCCGGATAATCGATGCCGTTGTCAACGATGTATCCCCGATATGTAAACGGCCCGACAGGTGAATCGGACGTTGCATAAGCAAGTCTGCTGCCCTGCTTCGGCGAATAGATCATATAGTAGGTATTGCCGACCTTTCTCATTGAAGCCGCTTCAAAAAAGAGAGTTTCTTCCGAATCAAAACCGTTCTCGTTTTTGATTACATTCGGGATAAAATGCTCAACGGCATTTGAAACCTCGTACATATTGTCGCTGTTCAGCTCCGCAAGGAACGAGCGCTCATATCCGCAGTAAATATATGCTTTTCCGTCATCATCGACAAAGACGGACGGGTCAATGAACCAGCCGTTGCAGCATACTTCATCGGAAACGGTGTAAACATAGTCGGAAAGGAATCTGAACGGTCCTTCGGGACGGTCACTTACACCAACACAGCCCCTTCTGTTGACGATGTAGGCATAAAGATAGTATTTTCCGTCCTTTTCAACAACATCGGGTGCAAAAAGCCGCTTATCGGGATGGCTGTCAGGAATATCGGACTTGTGATCCTGTGTATCTTTTACACGGAAAATATCACCGTGACAGATCCAGTTGTTCGGATCGTCAACGGGTGCGCTCCAGCATTTAAGAACATAGTCGCAGAACGTGTCCGAACCTGCAGTATCGTGCGAACCGTAAACATATATCCTGTCGCCAAAAACTCTCGGCTCACCGTCAGGAATATATTCCCACAAAGGAAGATATGGATTGGGCATAATAAAAACCTCCGTTTCTTATTGTATTTATTATACATCAAAAAACGGAGGTTTTCAATATCATATTATATTAGTTAAGCTGATTTTTTATGCTTTTTCAAAATAGTATGCCTTTGCACCGTGTCTTTCAAGCTTTACGGTGAAACTGCACTCGGCGCTTATGCTTTCACCGCTCCAGAGCTCCTTGCCGCTGACCTTTCCGTAGATCTCGGCAGCTTCAAGATCAACATTCATAACGCCGTCATTCTCTCCTGCGTTGAAAACAGCAATGTAACAGCCGCCCTCACAGCTCACGGATGTCCAGAGGATATACTCGTTTCCATTTTCCGTTCTGCGGTAAACGGGATGAGAATGCCGTGAATTATGGTGCATCCTGATAATATCTTCATTTGTGAGAAGGCTCATCGTGAAATCGTCAAAGCCTGTCATCTCGCCGCCGATCATAAGAGGAGAACGGAAGATGCTCCAAAGCGTCATCATCGTGATCTGTTCCGATTCGGTGAACTTCGTGCGGTTCGACTTGTCATAGTCCTGAAGAATAGGACCTATCGGGAGCATATCAGCATCGGGCCAATGTCCTGCGCCTGAATGTATGCACCACTTTTCAACTCGTTCAAACATTGCATAAAGCAGCTCCCACTTGTCCCAGAAATCATCGGTGATTCGCCACATATTGGCTGTCTGCTTGTAAAGCTCCGCTTTTTCAATAAGTGCAGGTCCGGGTGAAAGACTGAGGATCATATCTCTGCCGCAGCTGTAAAGAGATTCGGACAGCATTATAAGCTCTTCTTCCTCATGGGGAAGCTCTCTTGCGATATCATCGACCTTTACAAAGTCAACTCCCCACTCTGCATAAAGCTCAAAAAGGCTGTCATAATATGCTTTTGCGCCGTCTTTATGTGTATCAACACCGTACATATCGGTGTTCCAATGACAAATGCTGTCAGTTTTTGCGATCTCACGGGCAGTTTTATCGGTGCCCTTGATCGCCGTATTGCGGTGAACAGCCTGCCTTGGGATACCTCTCATAATATGTATTCCGAATTTAAGACCGAGTGAATGAACATATTCTGCAAGCGGTGCAAAGCCTTTTCCGTCCTTTGCCGACGGGAAACGTTCTTCCGCAGGGATAAGTCGTGAATACTCATCCATACAAAGCTCCGTAAACGGCTGATATTCATGATTCTTGGCAATAGGATTGCTCCATTGGAT
>JBJFFR010000078.1:0-15721 GCA_051891935.1 Oscillospiraceae bacterium | reverse complement strand
ACTCATCTTTCCTTTATCCCTCTCTTCTCAGGCCAAACTATATGGACTATTAAGTTGCTTTTTTACTTTTAGTTTTGGACATTCAGCGAACCGTGCTGAATATAGACATTGGGATTTGATTTTGTGATCTGCAGCTTGTTGACTGTTTGATATAAAAAAACCATAGTTCACCTAAAAATGAACTATGGCTTTTGTGTTTGAAAGAAATTACACATTAAAGTTATCTTTTCTCACAGATAAGCTTTATAGCTGTGCGTTCTTCGCCCTCGATCTCAACGCTTGCAAATGCAGGAACACAAACAAGGTCGATACCTATTGGCGCAAGATATCCTCTCGCAACGGCGATGGATTTGATCGCCTGATTGGCTGCGCCTGCTCCGACAGCCTGAACTTCAACTTCTCCCGAATCACGTATAACGCTTGCAATAGCACCTGCAACTGAATTCGGTGCGGATCTTGATGAAACCTTCAATACTTCCATGTTATGTCCCCCAGATATTATTGAGCCTTTGCGGCTCTATTTAGGTGGTGAGCTGATATATGCAATCTGTTACTTTATTATTATACAACATTTGGAGTGTACTTTCAATACCTAAAGGGTATATTTGGAGAATTATCTAATAATTAAACGTTTTATGCTGTGTGCTTTGCCGAATTTTTCATCAAATGAAACTGCAACGCCGTTGATGAACTGCTTTTCGTCCGATTCCTCAAATTTTACAGGCGCATGGAAGCGCTGCTTTTTTATTGCGATCTCGCTCTTTACGCCGAGAACCGAAAGCTCCGCACCGCACATTCCTGCGTCGGTGATGTATGCCGTGCCGTGCGGAAGAATGATCTCATCGGCAGTCTGAACGTGAGTGTGAGTGCCGAAAACCGCTGTCACTCTGCCGTCAAGATATTGTCCGAGAGCTTTTTTCTCCGCCGTTGCTTCTGCGTGGAAATCTATGAAAATATTCGGCGTTTTAATGTCCTTTAAAAGCTCGTCAACGACGGTGAAAGGATTGTCGAGCGCTTCAAGATACATTGTTCCCATAAGATTTATCACCGCAATCTCCACCCTGCCAAGATCGAGAACGCATACGCCCTTTCCGACATTTCCCTCGGGGAAGTTCGCAGGGCGAAGCAGATTGTCCTTTTCGTCATATAAAGACATTACTTCTTTTCGGCGGAAGCAGTGGTTTCCCGTCGTGATAACATCTGCGCCGAGCGAGAAAAGCTGCTTTGCGGAGTAAGGCGTGATGCCGTTCCCCGTTGCGCTGTTCTCACCGTTTATAACAACAATGTCAATGTCGTTTTCCTTTTTGATGTCGCCGATCCTGCTGCGGACAAAATCACAGCCGCCTTCACCGACAACATCACCAAGAAATAGTAAATTTAACATATAAAAACCCCACTTTTTAAAGCGTAATGCGTAATTATTGCATTACGAACCAATGATTGGGCGGATATGAAATTCGCCCCTACGATGTGATGATTATATAGGATGAAATAGGGGACGGGGAATTCGTTCCCTTTCTTTTGTATGCAATGAACAGCGCATAATAATTACGCATTAAGCATTAAGCATTACGAATTATAAAGCGCTCGCCGCTCCCGAGGAGAACATCTTGTCAATGTCCGATTTAAGCTCGGGAAAGGCGCCAAGATCCGAACTCTGTTCAAGAATGTCCTTTGCTGCGTTCTGCGCCGTGCCGATAAGCTGCCTGTCCATTGACGGATCCGCAAGCCGCATTTCGGGCAGGCCGTGCTGACGTTCGCCAAAGAAATCGCCTGCGCCGCGCATCTTGAGATCATACTCCGAAATTTTAAAGCCGTCCGAGGTTTCCGTCATTATCTTCAAACGCTCCCTCGTTTCGGGCGAAACGTTTCCTGCAATGAGTATGCAGTAGCTTTGGTGCGAACCTCTGCCGACACGTCCTCGGAGCTGATGAAGCTGGGAAAGTCCGAACCGCTCCGCATTTTCTATCATTATTATGGTAGCATTCGGAACGTCAACACCGACTTCAACAACAGTCGTTGCAACGAGAAGCTGTGTTTCTCCGCTCTTGAAGCGTTCCATCGCCTCATTTTTCTCCTGTGGGGACATTTTTCCGTGAAGAATACCGATCGTATAGTCCTTGAACTCCTTTTCAGCCGCCCTTTCAGCATAGCTTTTTGCCGAAGCAAGACCGTTGTCGTCCTCTTCGATCATCGGGCAGACGATGTAAGCCTGCCGCCCCTCGTCAAGCTGCTTTCGGACAAATCCGCAGGCACGTTCACGAAGCTTGTCGGTAACGGCAAATGTTTCGATCTTCTGTCTTCCCTTCGGAAGCTCGTCAAGCACCGAAATGTCAAGATCGCCGTAAATTATCATCGCAAGCGTCCTCGGTATCGGCGTTGCAGACATTACAAGCCTATGCGGATTCATGCCCTTTTGCGCAAGCTTTGCACGCTGATTAACGCCGAAACGGTGCTGTTCGTCCATAATGACAAGCCCGAGCCGCCTGAATTCGGTCGTGTCGGAGATCAGAGCGTGAGTTCCCGTTACAACGTGGAATTCGCCGTTTTTTATCTTCTCATCAATTATAATGCGCTCTTTTTTCGGAATAGAACCTGTAAGGCAGCAAACCTTTACGCCAAAGGGAACAAGAAGCTCCGAAAGCGTCCGAAAATGCTGCTGTGCAAGAATTTCCGTAGGAGCCATGAGCGCAGTCTGGCAGCCGTTTTTGAAGCAGAACAGAGCCGCCGCAGCCGCAACCGCAGTTTTACCCGAACCGACATCACCCTGAACAAGTCGGTTCATCGGATATTCACGGCACATATCATCGGTTATCTCTTCGACCGCCCTGACCTGCGCACCCGTAAGCTCGAACGGCAGCCGCTTGCGGAATTCCCCGAGCGAATCGGCAAGCTTGTTCATCTGAATTCCCGCAAGCTCACGGCTTCGGTTTTTCATCATGCTCATTCCAAGCTGGAGCTTTAGCATCTCGTCAAAGGCAAGCCGCTTTTTGGCGGTTTCCGCAATATGTGAGTCGGACGGGAAGTGTATATTCCTCAACGAATATTCAAGCGAAGCAAGATGATATTTCTGTCGTATAAAGTTTGGGATATGGTCGGTGTAACCCTCGTCGCCGATGCTGTCAAGCGCTTGTGCAATGTTGGAGCTTATAACGTTTGAGGTTATCCCCTCGGTCAGCCTGTAAACGGGTTTTAAAAGGTTTTTCGTGTCAGCACGGACAAAAAGCGGCGTGTTCATCTCACGGCGCACCAGATTCCCGTTGATTTTTCCCGAAAAAAGATATTCTTCCTCGGGCTCAAGCGCTTCGTAGGCGAAACGGTTGTTGTAGAAAGTGATCGTGATGTTGTCGCTGTCGTCCGCTGCAATGACCTTGTAAAGCACAAGTCCGCTGCGTATCCTTGCCGCAGGCATTTTTTTGATAACTCTTGCTTTTATGACGCAGTGCTCGGAAATAACCGTGTTTGCAATCTCGGTCGGAGATGAGTAGTCGATGTAGCTTCGGGGATAATGGCAGATAAGATCGCCGACCGTAAATATACCAAGCTTTGCATACAATTCGGCACGCTTTTTTCCGACGCCGTGAAGCTCCTCGATCGGTGAGTTTTTATCCATATCCATTCCCCCTTATCTCTTTATTCAACCGTAAAATCTGTCCAGCTTATTCTGTTCAATACCATAACATCATCGGATTTTTTCATGCCTATCTTTTCATAAAAAGGTATAGCGTTTTCGTTTACGCAGGTGTACATTATAATGTTATCTTCTCCGCCTGCAAGCTCGTGGAGCTTTTTCACAAGCGACTTTCCGATGCCCTTTCCCGTGTGCTCACGGACAATGCCGAGGTCGGTCATAAACAGCCAGTATGCAAAATCGGTTATGCCAAGACATACTCCGATAAGCCTGTTTTCATCGTCCCTTGCGGCAAGGCTTATCGAAGCCTTTTCAAGCAGAGTTTTTATACGTTCATTGAAATTCTCTTTCGGATACTGTGAGCCTAAATCGGTGTGCTTTAAAAATTCGATGTATTCTTCGGGAGAGATTCTTTCTTCACTTATCGTATAATTCATATTATATTCTCCCTTCTGTAAAAACAAACCGCACATATAAGTGCGGTTTGAATTGTTTGGTCGTTATTCCTTGTTTTCGTCAGAATCTGTCGTTTTTTCTTCCGCAGAATCAGTTTCCTCAGCCTTTTCTTCCACAGAATCAGTTTCCTCAGCCTTTTCTTCCACAGAATCAGTTTCCTCGGTCTTTTCTTCGGAAGCTTCACCGGGAGCATCCGAATTTTCGGGATTTTCCTCGGAGATCTCAGCCTTATCTTCGGGAGTGATAACGGACTTCATATAGTCCTCATAATCCTGCTCAATGGATTCGGCTGTGATCTCGCCCGTCATAAGTCTTTCAAAGTCTGCACCGTCGATCTTTTCGTGTGCGATAAGATATTTTGCAAGCAGATGGAGCTGGTCGATATGCTCTTTGAGCATCGCAACGCAGGCTTCATAGTTCTCGGTAACGATGCGGTGGATCTCATCATCAATTTCAGCCTGAACTCGCTCGGAGATACCGTTTGAACGTCCGTAGCCCATTCCAACGAAGGGTTCATCGTTCTGGTCGGCATAAACCACAAGTCCGAGCCTCGAAAGGCCGTACTTTGTGACCATATCCTTTGCGATCTTGGTCGAACGCTGGAGGTCGCTTACTGCACCTGCGGAACCCTTGCCGATGATAAGCTCCTCGGCAACACGTCCGCCCATGCAGACCTTGATCTCGTCCTCTATCTTTTCTGCGTTAACGTCAATGAGCGACGGTTCCTTTGACGGAAGGTGGATAGTCATACCGCCTGCGCCGCCGTGAGGGATGATAGTTACCTGGTGGACCTTATCCTGTGACTCGAGATAGTATGTTACGACAGCGTGACCTGCTTCGTGATAAGCAACAGTGCGGCGCTCTTCCTGCGTAACGACACGGCTCTTCTTCTCGGGGCCTGCGATAACTTTTATAACGGCTTCTTCGATATCAGCCTTTGTGATAGCCTTCTTTTCCTTACGGGCAGCAATAAGCGCAGCCTCGTTCGTAAGGTTTTCAAGGTCGGCACCAGTAAAGCCTGCAGTTGATTTTGCGATAGTTGCAAGGCTTACATCGGGAGCAAGCGGCTTTTTCTTCGTGTGGACTTTGAGAATTTCCTCTCTGCCCTTGATGTCGGGGTAGCTTACCGTGATCTGACGGTCGAATCTGCCCGGACGGAGAAGCGCAGGGTCAAGTATGTCACGGCGGTTTGTAGCAGCAATAACGATAACGCCCTCGTTGCCCTCAAAGCCGTCCATTTCAACAAGCAGCTGGTTAAGAGTCTGCTCACGTTCATCATGTCCGCCGCCAAGACCTGCACCTCTGTGACGGCCTACTGCGTCGATCTCGTCGATGAAGACGATAGCAGGAGCATTTTTCTTTGCTGTTTCAAAAAGATCTCTTACTCTCGAAGCGCCGACGCCGACATAAAGCTCAACGAAGTCGGAACCCGAGATCGAGAAGAACGGAACGCCTGCTTCACCTGCAACAGCCTTTGCAAGGAGAGTTTTACCTGTACCCGGAGGTCCCATAAGGAGAACGCCTTTAGGTATTCTTGCGCCCATTTCGCTGTATTTCTTCGGATTTTTGAGGAAGTCAACGATCTCCGCAAGCTCTTCCTTTTCCTCGTCTGCGCCCGCAACATCGTTGAAGGTGTGCTTGGTGTTCGAGGTCGTCTTGACGTTTGCCTTGCTGAAGCTGTTGATCTTTCCGCCGCCGCCTGCCTGCCGCATCATGAACAGGAACAGCGCAACCATAAGGATTATTATGATCACTGACGGCAGGAGGTTGTAAAGCCACGAGTTATCCTGTATCTTGTAATACTCCATTTTCAGCGGAGCGTCGGGATGCGCAGCATTATATTCCTTGCGGTAGTTTTCCGAACCGGTCTGTATCTCGTTGAGGAAAACAGAAACGTTCGGAACGACATAATTCACGAGCTTTTCCGTTCCGTCGTCGAGTGTGACGGTCATGTTCAGCTCGCCTGTGCCGAGGTCAAAGGTGTATTCGCTTACCTGATAGTTGTCGAAGAAGCTCATTATATCGGAATAGCTGTATTCCGAAACGGTTTTTGTCGCCTGCTTCATAAGCGCAACGATAAGTATCATTGCCGCAAGAAGCACCCCGACATAGATAAGCAGCCCCCTGTTTGAGGATTTTTTTGGTGCCATTGGTCATTCATTCCTTTCCGAGCCTTGTGATGCTCTTTACCTTAATTCGCGGAAATGCCTGACAGACATTTCTTTTATGTCAAAACTTATGTCAAAAAGATCAATCGGGATCGTATTCTGCAATGTAGGGAAGATTGCGGTAGTATTCCGCACAGTCAAGTCCGTAGCCCACTGCAAAAAAATCGGGTATTGTAAAAAGTGTGTAGTCGGGCTTGAAGTCCACCGCTCTGCGCTCGGGCTTGTCGAGAAGAGTGAGCACCTTTATGGAAAGCGGATTTCTCTCCTTTAGAATATCAACTATCTTTGAAAGCGTTCTTCCCGAGTCGATGATATCTTCAACGATAACGACATGATATTCGGATATATCCTGTTTAAGGTCAAGAGTAATCTTTACATCTCCCGAAGAGGAAAGGCCTGCGCCGTAGCTTTCCGCTGCCATGAAGCCTATCTCGCAGGGGATGGATATCGCCCTTGAAAGATCGGCAAGGAAGATGTAAGCGCCCTTTAAAATGCTTACGAGAAGAAGCGGCTTGCCCTCGTATTCACGGTCAATGAGCTTTCCTGCTTCGGCTGTCTTTGCGGCGATCTCTTCCGCAGAAATTACTACTCTTTTTATTCTGTCGAGTTTTTCGCATTTAAGTCCGACGGCATTCATTTTTATTTTTCCTTTACATTTATTTTCATATATCTTTTTGTAAAAGCATCGGGCTTTACTCTTTCGGCAATGCCGAAGCCTTCGACCCAGATGATACCTTTTTCATCGGCAAGTACAGCGAGCTTATCTCTCTCGCCGACAGTGATACTTTCATTCATCAGCTTTTTAAGGCTGCTTGTGAAGCTGCGCCCTGCCCGGATAAAGCTGTCACCGTCACGACGATTGCGTAAAATAAGTTCACCTTGTATTTTATCACAATCCAGCACATATTTTGTTAATAAATCATTAACAAAAGTGGTATCTGCACTTTTTTCCCCGTTGTTTACGCTAATTATCACCGTTTTATCACATAAAAACGGATTTTCGCCGATAATAACACTTGTTTCGGAAAAAATCATGCGCTCACGGGGAATGATCTCGGTCCTTATCCTGCCGTTTTTCGCAACAGCATAAAGCTCGCCCGAAAGAACGGTCTTTCCGTTACCTTTCAGAGCGCAGTCTTCAACCGAGAGTATCTTTTCGCCCGAAGGTTCGATACCTTTTTCACGAAGCTTCTGTTTTATCACCCTGCGCCGAACCGAAGCGTCAACATTGCGAAGGTCATCGTCATAATGCTCCTTTGCAAGCTCGGAAAGAAAGCGTTCGTCCTCGGAAAGACTTTCGGTCAGCCTTTTTACGCTCTCAAAAAATCCGCTGTTAAGCTCTTCGAGCACGGGGATAACATTGTGCCTTATCTTATTTCTCGAATAATCATCGGAAAGGTTCGTGCTGTCGGTAACAAACTCCTGCCCCTTTTCCGAAAGGAACGATAATATTTCCTCACGCTTACAGTATATAAGCGGACGAATCATATTATCACGAACGGGAGGAATACCGCAAAGTCCTTTCAGTCCCGTTCCTCTGCAAAGGTTGAAGATAACGGTTTCTGCGCTGTCCGAAAGTGTGTGAGCAGTCGCAATCCTGGTTTTATCGCCGCAGACTTCATCAAAGAAGCCGTACCGAAGCTTTCGCGCGCCCGATTCGAGCGACAATTTCTGTTCCTTTGCAAAGGCTGCCGCATCCGCACGGAAAACCGTCAGCGGAATAGCTTCTTTTTCGCAAAGCTCACGGCAGAACTGCTCGTCACGGTCGCTTTCCGCACCTCTTAAAAGGTGGTTGACATGGACAGCTTTAAGCTTGAAGCCGTATTCGGACGAAAGCTCTTTCAGCGCAAGCGTAAGGCAAACGCTGTCGGCTCCGCCCGATAAAGCGGAAACTATTGTATCTGTGCCGCCGAACATATCAAAGCGCTCTGCGGCAAGCCTTATATTTTCAATAACAATATGAGAACAACTCATTTCTGATCTCCGGCAGGCACTCTGTCATCCGTGAGGAACAGCGTGAACTGTCCGTTCCAGCGCAGAGGGACCGTGCCCGTTTCGCCGTGACGGTTTTTCGCAACGATACATTCCGCAAGCGTTGGGTCGGGGCATTTCTCCTTGTTATAGTAATGGTCACGGTAAAGGAACATTACTATGTCGGCGTCCTGCTCGATAGAACCCGATTCACGAAGGTCGGAAAGCACGGGGCGCTTGTCCGTTCTCGATTCGACCGAACGGGAAAGCTGTGAAAGAACGATAACGGGAACGTTGAGTTCCTTTGCCATAAGCTTTAGCTGACGGGTTATCTCGGAGATCTCCGTTACACGGTTGTCGATGCGCCTGCCCGAGCTCATGAGCTGTAGGTAGTCGATTATGACAAGTCCGAGGTTCTTCATTCGGCGCAGCTTTGCTTTCATCTGCGTAACGGTTATGCCTGCTGTGTCGTCAAGGTAGATCTGCATCCGTGAAAGCCGCTCCGCACCGTCGGCAAGCTTTGTCCAGTCGTCGTCCTGTATCGTACCCTTGAGAAGCTTTTCACTCTCAACAAGGCTCTCGGAGGAAAGCATACGGGTAACGAGCTGCTCGTTCGACATTTCAAGCGAGAAAATGACGACCTCCTTGTCGTTCCTGTGACGGCAGACATTTGCCGCTATGTTAAGTACGAACGAGGTCTTGCCCATAGCCGGACGGGCAGCGACGATGAGCAGGTCGGATTTGTTAAGACCCGTTATAACGCCGTCAAGCCTTGAGAAGCCCGAGCCCATTCCGAGATATTTTTCTCTGTCCTCGCCCGATTTGTTTGAGATATTGTCATAGGCTTCCACAACAACGTCTTCGATCCTGCGAAGACCGTCTGCGTCCTTGCCCTGTCTTATGTCAAATATCTTCTGCTCGGCGAAATCGAGCATCATTTCAGCGTTTTCCTCACCGCTCCTGCACATCTCCATTATCTCTTTTGAAGCGGTGATGAGCGAACGGAGATAGTATTTCTCCGCAACGATCTTGCAGTAGCTTTCAACGTTTTTTGTTGAAGGAACATCGTTGCTTATCGCAAAAAGATATTCCTTTCCTGCTGCGGAGGTCTCAAAAACGCCTTCCTTTACGGCGGTGTCAAGAACGGTGATAACGTCCGATCTTACACCCATTGCGAAATTGCGTGTTATGATGCTGTAAATATCACGGTGCATCGAAACGTAAAAGCTCTCCGGCTTTAAGTAGTTCATTGCGGTCGAGAGTGCGTCTGCGTCAATGATGATAGCACCGATAACGCTCTGCTCCGCTTCAAGGCTGTACGGAAGCTCGCCCGATGAGAATTCGCTGAGATCTATCTTGTCAGCCATTATTCTTCAACTACCTCAACTGTGATCTTTTCGGAGATGCCTGCGTGGAATTTAAGCTCGGCTGTGTATGTTCCGAATGCCTTGATCTCCGTCGAGAGGGAAACCTTCTTCTTGTCGATAGCAATTCCGAGCTGTTCCTTTACAGCGTCGGCAGCATTGCCTGCGGTCACAGAGCCAAAGAGCTTTCCACCCTGACCTGCCTTGCACTTGATAACGACCTTCTTGCCCTTTACTTTAGCTGCGCTGTCAAGAGCCTCCTGCTTTGCAACGTCAGCCTTGTGCTGCTCGGAGGATCTTTTGCCTTCAAGGAGATTCATATTCTTTGCGTTTGCTTCAACAGCAAGACCCTTTCCGAGGAGGAAGTTGCGAGCGTAGCCGTCCGAAACCTCTTTTACCTCGCCTTTTTTTGCTGTTCCCTTAACGTCCTGTAAGAAAATTACTTTCATTTTTATTACATCCTTTCTACCGATTGTATAATATAATTGAAAAATTACGAAATGTTCTGGATATATTCGTCTATCGCACTTATAAGCTCTGCCTTTGCCTCGGTCACTCTGATATTGTCGATCTGTGCCGCAGCCATTGTCTGATGTCCGCCGCCGCCGAGTTTTTCCATAATGATCTGAACATTCATTGCGCCGAGCGAACGAGCGGAAATGTTTACTCCCGTCGGTGTGCGGAAGATGACAAAGCTTGCGTCAACGCCGACTATTTCAAGCATCTGATCTGCAGCCTGTGCGGAAGCCACACGGATGAATTCGTCCGCCGTATCGTCAACAGCGATCGCACATCGGCTGTAAATTTCCGCATCGGTGATAAGCTTTGAACGCTTCTGGATGCACGCCATCGAGTTTGCGAAAAGGTTCTTTACAGCGACCATATCCGCACCGAGCTTTCGCAGGAAAGCTGCAGCCTCGAAGGTTCTTACACCCGTGCGCATTACGAAGTCCTTTGTGTCGAGCATGATTCCTGCGAGCATAACGTCCGCATAGTAGCTCTGGAGCTTGTCGATTCCGGGGAAATACTGTATGAGCTCTGCCGTCATTTCGCTTGCAGACGAAGCGTAAGGCTCGTGATGGAAGATAACTGCATTGTCAATGTAATTAACGACCTGCCTGTGGTGGTCGATGACAACGACCTGCTTTGCAGCGGCATAGACCTCGGGACTGTCGAGCAGATCCTTGTTGTTCGTGTCAACGATTATGAGAAGGCTGTTCTGATCTATCTTTTCGACCGCATCCTCGGGTGAAATGAAAACGGGTTCTTCATCTCGGAGATTATCGTCAAGTCTGCCGATAACAGGCTTTGCAAGGTTGCGTTCGATATTTACGACCATATTTACGGGAATATCGGGGCGAAGTATCCTGATCGCACCGCAAAGACCTGCTCCCGAACCGACGCTGTCCATATCGCCGTTCCTGTGTCCCATGATGAAAACGGAGGACGCAGATTCGATGATGTCCATAAGTGCAGCCGCAACGATACGGGTCTTGACCTTTGTGTGCTTTTCGATGCCCTTTGAAACTCCGCCGAAGAATTCATAGCCTTCTTCACGCTTAACAGCAGCCTGATCACCGCCTCTGCCCTGCGCCATTTCGAGCGCCTGACGGGCGAACTGTTCGCTTTCTTCAAGGTCGATCATACCGATGCCGACGCCTATTGAAAGGGTTATCGGGGTCTTGCCCGTGATAGGTATCGCCCTGACTTCTTCAAGGATCTTGAACTTGTCGGCGATCATGGCATTGATATATCTGTCCTCCGCAACGGCGAAAAAGCGGTCGGGAGCAAGCTTACGGAGAATACCGTGCTTTTCTTCAAGGTAGGTTTCGAGCAGCTTTTCGATCTGGATAAGGATATGCGACTTTTCCGACTCCTTTTCGTCCGAAAGAAGCTCTTCAAAATTGTCGATCGAGATCACCATAACGGACGGACGGAGATTATTCATCTCTGTCTGCAGGTTTATAAGGTCGCTTATGTCCTCAAAGTAAAGAAGCGTGAGCGACGAGATGAGATTCGATTCGATATCTGTCTTTTCGGTCGTTATCGCAGAGATGCGGAAGTGAGAAGCCTCAAAATCGACCGTAGTTTCCTTGTTCGCCATTACCTTTTCAAGGTCAACGTCGATTATCGAGCGGATATCAACGCCGAAAGCGTCCGAGCTGTAAACATTCTCGCTGAATGAGATGTTGTACCATACGATAATGCCGTCGCTGTCGATGATGACCGCAGGCGCAGGGAATTTGTAGAGCGAATCACGCTCGGTAACGTTGAGCTGCGACTCCATTTCCGTCACGAAATGGTGAAGATTCTTCTGCGCAGCCGAAAACAGCGCAAGGAATGCGATAGCCGTCAAAGCGGTGATGCAAAGCATCAGCCAGAACATCGAAGGCTGCGTTTCCGAAAGCGCAAACGCCGACGCCATTGATACAACAACGAGCAGTATTGATACAAGCTTAAATGCAAGCCATTGTTTTCCTGTCAAATATACCCACCTCCAAATGGGTGAAAATTGAAACATTCTGTAGGGGACGGGTTTCTCCGTTCCGTATAATTTCATTAAATGAATTGAACATATTTTGTCCGTGAACGTTAGGGGAAACTCCGACCCTACAAGTCGGTTCGTGTTTATTTATATTTCCATTATAATAGGAAGTATCATTGGTTTTCTCTTGGTCTTCTGGAAGATGAATTCGCCGAGATCGTCCTTCATACGGGTCTTTATGGCGTTCCATTCCCTTGTTCCCGAGTCAAGACAGTCTGTGAGCGTGTTCGTGAGTATCTCCTTCGCTGCGACCATAAGCTCCTCCGATTCACGGACATATACAAAGCCTCTCGATACGACATCGGGGCCTGCAAGGATAGTTCCGCTCTCCAGCTCGATAGTCGCAACTGCAATTATAAGTCCGTCCTCGGCAAGATGCTTTCTGTCACGGATAACGATAGAGCCGACATCGCCAACGCCGAGTCCGTCAACGAATACTCTTCCTGCCTGAACCTGACCCGTGATCTTCATATCAACGCCGTCCGACTCGATAACATTGCCGATGCTTGCTATGATAACGTTGTTCGGATCCATTCCGAGATCAATGGCAAGTCCCGCCTGCTTTTTGAGATGCTTGTATTCGCCGTGTACGGGGATATAATACTTCGGCTTTGTCAGAGAGAGCATAAGCTTCAATTCTTCCTGACAAGCGTGTCCCGAAACGTGAACATCGTACATTGATTCGTATATGACCTCCGCACCTGCACGAAGCAGCTCGTTCACGACCTTTGTGACAAGCTTTTCGTTGCCGGGGATAGGATTTGCGCTTATAATAATGAAATCGTTCGGAGTGATCGTAACATGGCGATGCTCGTTCATAGCCATTCGGGAGAGCGCCGACATAGGCTCGCCCTGACTTCCCGTTGTGATAAGAACGATCTTTTCGGCAGGGAAACGATTCATAGCGTCAATGTCGATGATAAGCCCGTCGGGGACTTTCAAATAGCCAAGCTCGATAGCTGTCGTAATAACGTTGAGCATACTTCTTCCGAAAACAGCGATCTTTCGGTCGTTTGCAACGGCGCAGTTGACGATCTGCTGTACACGGTGGATGTTAGAAGAGAATGTTGCAATGATGATGCGCTTTCCCTCGGCACGGTCGAAAAGCTTCACAAAGGAGTTTCCGACAGTCCGCTCCGAAGCCGTATGACCGGGACGTTCCGCATTCGTGGAATCAGCCATGAGCGCAAGAACTCCCCTGCTGCCAAGCTCGCCGAAGCGTGCAAGGTCGATTATTCCGCCCTCAATGGGGGTAAAGTCTACCTTGAAGTCGCCCGTGTGGACGATAACTCCTGCAGGAGTGTGTATAGCAAGACCCACAGCGTCGGGGATAGAGTGATTTACTCGTATCAGCTCGACCGCCATGCAGCCCATTTTAACGGTCTGACGGGGTTTTACAACGTTCAGCTTTGCACTTCCAAGAAGTCCGTGCTCTTTGAGCTTTCCCTCGATAAGTCCGATCGTGAGCCTTGTTCCGTAAACGGGGATGTTCACCTTTTTGAGCAGGTAAGCGAGTGCGCCGATATGGTCTTCGTGTCCGTGAGTGATGACAACGCCCCTTATCTTGTCGGCGTTCTGCTCGATATATGTGAAATCGGGGATAACAAGGTCAACGCCGGGCATATCGCTGTCGGGGAATGCAAGTCCGCAGTCAACGATGAAAGCGTCGTTCGCACATTCAAAAACGGTCATGTTCTTGCCGATCTCGTTAAGACCGCCGAGAGGGATTATCCTGACGGGTGTGCGCTTAACGCTGCGGTGATTTGTACGGAAAACGCCTGCTGCTTCGGCTGCCTGAACCGATTCGCCGATATCCGAAGACCTGCTGTTCTGATCGCAGCGGTTCTTGAGGTTGTCCCTCTGTCTGTTCTGCGGTCTGCTATTCCTCTCCGAATAACTGCTCGGACGTACAAAGGGAGCAGACGGGGGCGTTGGTATCGAAGGAGCCGCAGGAATGAGCGGAGCAGCTTCGGGGGTCACGGAAAGGGATGTCTGACGCTGGTTCTGTCTGTTGTCACGCTGTCTGTATCCGCCGTATGATTTTTTTCCGTTTCTGTAATAATTTTTCTTCTGATAGCCGTTATAGCTGTTAGTACGGCTGTATCGTGAAGTGTTGGTCTGCACCGCCTGTTCGGGTGCCTGTCTTTTTGGAGTGATCCTTTCGCCGTACATATTGACGGTAATGGTCTCGATCTCGTTTTCGTTATTAGCCAATTTTTCAACCTCGCTTTTCCGGTCTTGTGAAAAAGCCGAAACGTCCGACTTTTTCGTTGTAAAAACCTTTATTAATAGTGTGAAATGATTTCCGAGCAAAAAACTTTCAAAATATATTGCATCAAGGAAATATGTAACCCGAAACGCTTGCAAAGTCGTGATGTTATGAGCACTTTCGGTCTGATAAAAAACATTCAAGAGATATACGGCTTGGAAAGAAAAGAGCGCTTTTGCTCCCGTTGGAAAGACTACCGATATCCTTTTCCGAACATAATTAATCAGATTAATTATATACCAAACCCATTCTTATGTCAAGAAAAATTTGTCAGATCAAACGGGTTTCACGATATTTCAACGAGAAAACCCAAAATGAATATTATACAAAAATGCTTATTATCACGATATTTACTGTAGGGGACGGGTCGCCCGTCCCGTTTAATATTTGGTTTCGGCAGCATCGGGACGGGAAACCCGTCCCCTACAATAGCTTATACTAATCTTTAATCGTTCTATAGACAAAGCCGCGAGATAGAATGCACCCAATCAAGGAAAACGACTGACGCAATGCTTGATGCCTTGCTAAGGAGTTTGACGAAGAGTGGGCGCATTATAGCCGAGGATTTGTCTATAGGTTGATTAAAGATTAGTATTATAGATATGAATTATAAAACACCGTAGTCATATCAAACGGATATGCGGAAATATTGACAGCCTGCGGTTTATACTATATAATAATGAATGAAAAAGGATCACGAAAGGAAAAAGGAAGAATGAACGCAGACGGTATCATTTTTGATGTTGACGGAACGCTCTGGGACAGTTCAAAGGGAGTTGCCGCAGCCTGGAACGAAGCGCTTGAACGTGCAGATATAGACGTAAGGCTCACGCAGTCGGATATAAAAGGCATTATGGGTCTTACTATGGATGTTATCGCCGACAAATTTTTCGGCAGCTTTCCGAAGGAACGCCGTATGGAGATAATGGAAATTTGCGCTTCGCACGAAAACGACTATCTTGCAGAACACGGCGGAGAGATATACGATAAAGCCGAAGAAACCTTCGCATATCTGAAGGAACGCTGTCCGCTTTTTATCGTCAGCAATTGCCAGACGGGATATATCGAGTGTTTTCTAAAGCATTATCACCTTGAAAAATATTTCACCGATCATTTATGCTGGGGAGATAACCTTTTGAAAAAAGGAGATAACATCAAGCTTATTATTGAACACAATGGCATAAAAAATGCAGTCTATGTCGGAGATACGCAGGGAGATTGTGACAGCGCTTATTATGCAGGCGCAAAATTTATCCATGCAGCCTATGGTTTCGGCACGGCTGACCGCTTTGATGCAAGCATAGAAAGCCTTTCGGA
>JBJFFR010000077.1:0-15764 GCA_051891935.1 Oscillospiraceae bacterium | reverse complement strand
ATGTAAGTCATAGAAAATATGCCGTGAAGGAGGTTTTTAGAGGTTCCCATAATAAATCTTGTTTAAAACACAGAATACTATTCCATAGCTATTCTATTATATTATACACCGTTATTTACTGTATTTCAATACATTATCCTATATTTTGGTGAGATAACTATAACTTTTTCTCACCCGACGGTCGCCCGTACATAATATATACAAAGGAGATGAGATAATGAAAACATATTTCTTGGGCGGAAGCTCTCCGAGCGGTTTTTCGCCGGCTTTTGAGGACGTTATTGCCGATACGGACAGTCATACCTACATAATCAAGGGCGGTCCCGGCACGGGAAAATCTTCGCTTATGAAAAAACTGCTCGCCGAATTCAGCGATGATGAGAACGAGCTGTATCTTTGTTCCTCCGACCCCGATTCAGCCGATATGGTCGTACTGAAAAAGCAGCACGTCAACCTTGTCGACGGAACAGCGCCGCACGTCTGCGACCCCGAATATCCCGGAGCTGTACAGGAGATTGTGAACATGGGCGACTGCTGGGACAGCGACGCTCTGCGCCAAAAAAAGGATGAGCTTATTGCCGCAGACAGCGAATACAGACAGTATCACAGCCGCTGCCGCAAATGTCTTGCCGCCGCTGCTGCTGTGCTTGCCGATACAAGGGCGATATCCGACAGCGCACTTAACCTTCCGAAGCTTGACGGCTTTATAAAACGGCTTGCAAAAAAAATACTTCCGCCGAAGCCGATCGGCGAAGGAAAGCTTATCTGCCGAAGGATATCCGCCGTAACGCCGAAGGGTTATATGACGCTGCTCCCCGAGGGCGACACGATATATCTTCTCGGAGATGAGCTTTACAGCGGTTCGGAATACTTCCTGCGCAGCTTTGCATCGCTTGCAGTAAAAAAAGGCTTCACCGCCGAGGTCAGTGTATGCACTATCCATGCCGATGAATTCTTTGAACATCTGCGCATACCCGAGCTTTCACTCTCTTTTATTTCTTCCAATCCGATAAACAAAACCTCTCCGCCCGAAAACATTTATGTCAATTTCAACCGTTTTTACGACAAACAGATGCTTTACGCTCGGAAAAATCGTCTTAAATTCAACAAGGCTGCTGCAACCGATCTTGTCGATGAAGCAATCACGGCTTTGAAGAACGCAAAAGCAGCGCATGATGAGCTGGAAAAATTCTATATCGAAGCGGTCGATTTTTCAAAAGCAGAAAAAATTTACAATGCTCTTTGCAAAAAGATAAGGAATAATTGAATAATTGATGCTTCTTCGCAAATGATAAGAAAAAAATAAAAGGAACGGTTAAAATGGAAATTCTGAAAATAATCATCACTTCTGCTGCATCGCTGCTCGTATTGTTTCTGCTGACAAAGCTTATGGGCAGCAAGCAGGTGTCCCAGCTGAATATGTTCGACTATATCGTCGGCATTTCCATAGGCTCGATCGCTGCGGAAATGGCTACCGAGCTTGATCAGCCGGTAAACTCGCTGACCGCAATGATAGTTTACGGCGTTATCGCAGCTGCGGCGTCGTTCATTTCGCAGAAATCGCTCAAAGCACGAAAATTGCTGTCGGGCAAGCCGCTTGTTCTGTTCGACAACGGAAAGTTTTACCGTGAAAATCTGAAAAAAGCACGGACGGATATCAACGAATTCCTTATGCAGTGCCGCTCGCAGGGTTACTTCGACCTTTCGCAGATACAGACCGCTGTAATGGAATTTAACGGCAGGATGAGCATACTCCCCGTGACTCTGAACCGACCGCTCACTCCGCAGGATATGAATATCACACCGCAGCAGGAGCATATTACAACCGCCGTGATCGAAGACGGTGTGATAATTGAAGAAAACCTCCGACACACGGGCAACAATTATATATGGCTGAAAAAGCAGCTTTCGGAGCAAGGCTTCAAAGCCCCTGAAGATGTTGTCCTTGCAATGTGCGACAGCAATAACAAGCTGACGATCTACGGAAACGCTTAAAACGCTAAAAAACGGTACTATCACGATAAATTCAAATCTCGTGATAATACCGTTTTGTTTTTATTTAAGCTTCATAGTCAGCGAAATTCTCTTTCTCTTTACATCAACATCGAGAACCTTTACCTTTACGATCTCTCCGACCTTTACGGCTTCAAGAGGGTGCTTGATGTATCTGTCGCATATCTGCGAGATGTGGACAAGTCCGTCCTCGTGCACTCCGATATCTACAAAGCAGCCGAAGTCGATGACGTTTCTGACCGTTCCCATAAGCTCCATTCCGGGTTTGAGATCCTTCAGCTCCATAATGTCGCCGCTTCTCATAAGCGGAGGAGGAAGCTCATCACGAGGGTCACGTCCGGGCTTTTCAAGCTCTTTGAGAATATCGTTTACTGTCGGGATGCCGATGCCTGCATTATCTGCGACCTTAGGGATACCGATCTTCTTCGCAGCAGCGGAGATATCCGACATTTTTCCGCCGTTGAGGTCGGCAGGCGTAAATCCGCACTCGGCGATGATCTTCTTTGCGGCTTCGTAGCTTTCGGGGTGAACAGCCGTATTATCGAGCGGATCCTTTCCGTCACGGACTCTCAAAAAGCCTGCGCACTGCTCAAATGCCTTCGGTCCGAGCTTTGCGACCTTGAGAAGCTGCTTTCTGTCGGTGAATGAGCCGTTTTCTTCACGGTATGCAACGATGTTTTTTGCGATCGAAGCGTTTATTCCCGCAACATAAGAGAGCAGCGAATGTGAAGCTGTATTAAGGTCAACGCCTACGCTGTTTACGCAGTCCTCAACAACGCCCGTGAGCGCTTCGTCAAGTCTTGCTTTCGGCATATCGTGCTGATACTGTCCGACGCCGATCGCTTTCGGGTCGATCTTAACAAGCTCTGCAAGCGGATCCTGCAGTCTTCTTGCGATGGAAACTGCGCTTCGGAGCGAAACATCATATTCGGGGAATTCCTCTGCCGCAAGCTTTGATGCGGAGTAGACCGAAGCGCCTGCCTCGGAAACGACCATATATGATACCTTCTGCGGGATCTCCTTTGTAAGCTCGGCAACGAAGGCTTCCGACTCACGGGAAGCTGTTCCGTTTCCGATAGCGATAATGGAAACGCCGTGCTTCTGGATAAGATTCTTAACAAGCACCTTGCCCTGTTCGATCTTGCGCTGTTCGCCCGTTGTGATGTAAGCAACGCCTGTGTCGAGAACCTTTCCCGTTCCGTCAACGACTGCAAGCTTGCAGCCTGTTCTGTAGCCGGGGTCAAGTCCGAGCGCAACGCTGTTTTTCACAGGCGGCTGCATAATAAGCTGACGGAGATTGGACGCAAAGACCTTTATTGCGGATTCGTCAGCCTTTTCGGTAAGCTCGGAGCGTATCTCTCTTTCGATTGACGGATAAATAAGCCGCTTGTAGCCGTCAGCGCAGGCGGTTTTCACAAATTCTGCGCAAGTCGAGCTGTTCTTCACATATTTTCCGCATACGGTGCTTTCGCCAACGCCCTCGGGAATGTCTACGCTGACCTTGAGCTTGCCCTCACGCTCGCCTCTGTCAAGTGCAAGGATGCGGTGTCCTGCGATCTTTGCAACAGGCTCGGAAAATTCGTAATAATTGCCGTAAACGGTTTCTTCTTCGGGGTCTGCAGCCTCGGATGATACGGTTCCCTGCTTGGAGAAGATCACTCGGAGAGTCTTTCGCAACTCGGCGTCATCGGAAACGTCTTCGGCAATGATATCCATAGCGCCCTGAAGTGCGTCTTCGGCAGTTTCAACGCCCTTTTCAGCGTTTACAAACTTTTCGGCTTCGGCATTCGGGTCAGCCTTGTCCTGCTGGAGCATAAGGAACGCTGCAAGAGTTTCCAGTCCCTTTTCACGGGCAACGGAAGCTCTTGTCTTTCTCTTCGGCTTGAACGGGCGGTATATATCTTCGACCTCAACGAGAGTTGCGGCAGCGGAAATAGCAGCAGCAAGCTCGTCGGTCATTTTTCCCTGATCGTTGATGGAAGCGGAGATCTCTTCCTTGCGCTTTTCAAGATTGCGAAGATAAGTAAGTCTGTCAAATATCTCACGAAGAAGCTGATCGTCGAGCGAACCTGTAAGCTCCTTGCGGTAACGTGCGATAAAGGGGATAGTCTTTCCGTCATCTATAAGTGTAACGGTGTTGTCGATCTGTTCCTGACGCAGCTTGAATTCCGCTGCGAGTACCTTATTAATATCCATTGTAAAAACTCCTTTGAAAAAATACAACAGTATTATACCATAATTTTGAAAAAACTGCAAGGATTTTTACGCAAATAACGTCATGCAGATACGAAGCAATAATCATTAGCTGCATAAATCACGCATTATTCAAAACTCCAGCTCGGCAGCCATTCAAGCCAATTCTTAACGTATTCACGGCTGATCGGAGCACCCGAAATAACGGGGAAGAAGAATATGAACAGCGCCAAAGAAACGCATAAAAGGATTATCCCGATGCGCATCGGCTTTTTCTTTTTTATGTTCATAAGGCTGCTGCATATCAGCGGACAAAGCAGGATCATGCAGACGAAATACTGATAGATGAACACCGTTCTTTGTATGAACAGCCACGGCATAAGCATTGAAAGGTAAGCGATAACGAGAACTCCCGATGTTCTGCTGCCCTTTACTCTCCAGAGATAAAGGTTATGCAGCACAGCCGCAAGTCCGACAAGGAGAATGAGCGGATTTCCGAAGGTCGATATCGTGCTTATCAGACCGTTATCCGAAACGTACGCCCACGAGTCAAGTACCGGGCGTTTGTCAATGAGCCACTCGTACCATTCGGAGGAAAACGGATGACCTGCTCTTGTTGCCGAGTGATATCCGAACATACTCATCGAGTTTGAAACTGCGTGTTCGATGAAGCTTTTATCCGCATTGACCTCGCTGAACTGTATATACGACAGACTGTAGACCGCCGCAGGGACAAGTATGAACGATACAACACATACCGAGAAAAGCTTTGACAGATAGGAATAATTATTTTTCAAGCCGCCCGTTTCGGAGCATCTTCCGTAAACATTGACGAAAAATATCACTGCGATACCGAGCGCAGCATAGACCCCCGTCCATTTTACTGCGACCGCAAGTGCCGTGGATATACCGCAGAGAATGAGCCACACATACTGCCTTGTAAGAGCCGTATTTTTCTCCCTTGTGAAGCAGTACATAAAATAGAACATCATTATTATGAAAAGTGCGGCTATTATGTCGATCGTTGCGATCCTTGAAAGGGTGTAGTGCATGAATTCCGTGCAGAAAAGCGCAGCACCGATAAATGCGATTTCCGTCCTGCCCGATACCTTTCTGCAGAACAGATATATCAGCGGCACAAGCAGCGTTCCGCAGACCGCCGAGGCAAATCTCCAGCCGAACGGAGTCATTCCGAAGGCTGCTATGCCGAGCGAAATTATCGTCTTTCCGAGCGGCGGATGAGTCGTTTCATATATCGGCAGATCGTTCAGGAATTCATAAGCCGTCCTGCCGTGATAGATCTCATCAAACATCATTCCGTAATAATATGAGCTGTATTCGGGGAAAAGCTCCTGCTCATCGAACAGCTCGGGATATCTCTCACAGTTCACGGGAAGTATCGGATTTCCGTCCCTTCCGACAACAACTATCTCCCTTATATCACATTCCTCGGCATCCGTGAAAACTATGCCGATATAACGCAGCCGCCAGTTCATAGCGGCACTGTTCCACGCAAAAGAAGTCCTTAACTCCGGCTTTTCATCGACAGGCATCCACTCACCGCCTACCTCGTTGTAAGCGGACAAAGCAATGTTGACATGACCCTTTCTTCCGAGGAAAAAGCTTATCTTCGATATATCGGTGTATTCGCCGAGATCAAGTACGATCTCATTTTTTTCGTTCTCTCCCGAAAATGCAAGCTGCGTCTGGGGAACTTCGGTATTTCCAAGCCTCCAGAACACCGTGACCGCATACAAAACCGTCAGCGCAAGCATAAAAACAATATCTTTTACTCCGAATTTTTCACAAGAGGAAAGTTCAGCGTTCTCTTCCGCAATAACAGTTTTCTCTGTGACCTTTCCGCTTTTAACAGCAAAATATTTTCTCACCGCAAGAACAGCGGAAACGACCGCAGCAGCAATTCCCACCGTCATAAATATCGGGAATTTTTCTGCCGACATTATACCCTCATCGACTGTTCCCCTGCAGTTCGCATCAAGCAGTAAAAAATAAACTCCGCTAATCAGCAGGACATATTCATTAAGGAAATGCCGCAAGCCAAGCTTTTTGCGCTTTTTCAAAACAATATATGCAATACACAGCACCGCAGCTACGATGAACGAAGCCGCCGTCAGCCACACATTTCCGCTGACTATCCCTGCTATCGGTAAGGGGTTGAACATATACAGCGCCGCAGCTGTCCTGCCCGTTTTGGCATCCGTCTTTTTACCTGTCAGAAAAGCGACCGCAGCAAGGATAAGCAGATCCGATGCAAAAATACCGTAATTTATCAGCGAACGTTCTTCAAGCATAAAGAGCGGACAAAGCCTTGTAAGCGCAAAAAAGACTGCCGTTTCAAAGCTCGAATAACTGTTGAAGCAATTTCTATCAAGCTTTTTCTTTAGTATAAAAAAATATATTAAGCACACTATCCCGGTGTAAACAAAAACCGATATCAAAACGATCTTCCTTTCATGGTTTATTCCTTTACAAGTATATCACATTTATGAATAAAAGACAAGATATTTTTTAAATCTATATTGACAAAGCTTAATTATTATTTTATAATTTAAAAAAACAATAAGAGGTATTATGGCTATGGCACCTATTTTATATATAGTTATCCCCTGCTATAACGAGGAAGCCGTTCTTCCGCTCACATCGGGGGTATTCCTCGGCGAGCTTACAAAGCTTATCGAAAATGAAAAAATTCACCCCGAAAGCAGAATACTCTTCGTCAACGACGGCAGCCGTGACGGAACGTGGGAGATCATAGAGGACTTGTCGGCACAGAATGAACATTTCTGTGGAATAAGCTTAAGCAGGAACAGAGGGCATCAGAATGCTCTGCTTGCAGGACTTATGGAGGCAAAGGAGCACTGCGACATAACTATCTCTATCGACTGCGACGGTCAGGACGACATTGCCGCCGCCGAAAAAATGGTCGATGAATATCTGAACGGTTCCGAGGTCGTATACGGCGTGAGAAGCAGCCGTGACAGCGATACCTTTTTCAAACGCTTCACCGCCGAAAGCTTTTATAAGCTGCTCGGCGCAATGGGCGCAGAGGTCGTGTTTAACCACGCCGATTACAGGCTCATTTCGTCAAGAGTTCTGGAGGAGCTTTCACATTTTCACGAGGTCAACCTCTACCTTCGCGGAATGATACCGCTTGTCGGCTTCAAAAGCAGCACCGTTGAATATGAACGCCATGAAAGAGTCGCAGGGAAAAGCCACTATCCGCTCAAAAAGATGCTCTCTCTTGCAATTGACGGTATCACGAGCTTGAGCGTGAAGCCGCTGCGGATGATAACCTCGCTCGGACTTTTTATCTCGGTCATAAGCTTTATCGGAACGGTGTGGGCGTTCGTTATGCGCTGCATAGGTTCGACCGTTGACGGCTGGGCGAGCGTTACCTGTATCGTCTGCTTTCTCGGCGGCATTCAGCTTGTGAGCCTTGGAGTGATCGGTGAATACATCGGCAAGATATATATGGAGGTAAAGGAACGTCCCCGTTACGTAGTTTCCGAACGCACAGAGGAGAAAAAACATATACATAAATAATTATCGGCAGCTGTCACTTCATCCGAACAGCTGCCGATATTTTATTTTTTCGTTGTTTTTTTGGTTGTAGTTTTTTGGGTTGTAGTTTTCTTTGTGGTAGTCTTTTTTGTTGTTGAGGACTTCACGGGTTTTAATAGCTGCTTGATGAAATCGGGGTCACGGAATTCGCACTTTGCACGGTCGCATTCATCGCCCGAAGTGTCCCAGAGTATAGGGCAGGCACCTACTTCGTACATTGCTTTAGATACTGTCAGCATCCAGTTTTCCTTGACCTCACGCTTCTTGTTATCTCCGAAGCAGCCGTATTCGCCTACAATTACGGGGATGCCCTTGTCGATAAATCTCTCCTTGAGCATTTTCATATTCTTGTTAAGCTCGTTGATATCCTTCTGACTTCCCCACGTTGTAACAGCCTTTCCCCAGTCTGCGTCTTTGTCAAGAATACAGAGCGTTGACGGCGTGTAATAATGAACGGAAACAGCCATTCTCTTTGCGGAATCCTTCGGCATAACGAAAAGCTTGTCACAGGTGCGGTCAATACCCGTATTGTAGCCGGAGATGAGCAGATGACGCTTCGGATTGTTTCCGCCGCCTGCACGGACAACGTCAACGAACGCCTGATTGACCTTATTCACAAGCTCGTATGACTTCTTTTTCTGCTCCTGCGTTCCTCCCCACGAACTCCAGATGCTGTCCCAGCCGAGTTCCTCGTTCTGACTCTCAAACATAAGCGTATCGGGATAGTTTTTGAACGCTTCGGAGATCTGCTTCCACATTGCTTTGTAGCGCTTCATACTTTCCTTTTCGTTTTTCGGGAAATCATTGACCCAACCGTTGTCCCAATGAATGTTTATTATCGCATACATTCCCGAATCAAGCGTCCAGTCAACGACTTCTTTCACACGGGCAATATACTTGCTATCAATAGTATATTTTCCGTCTTTGGACATCATATTCGACCATGCAACAGGTATGCGAAGAACGCCGAAGCCTGCATCCGCATAGGTCTTTATAGTTTTTTCCGTAATAACGGGACTTCCCCATGCCTTCTGAAAATCGTCCGGAGCCTTTCCGTTTATCCAGTCGCCGCAGGCTTCAAATGTGTTTCCGAGATTGATACCGTAGCCCATGTCACGGACAAGCTCCATAGTTGTGATATTGCGCATCTTCCCCTTCTTGGACGAATAATCAGCCGAAGCCGAAATTCCGCAGGAAAGCATCATGACCGTAGCAAGGATCGCCGACAAAAATTTTTTCATAAAGAATTCTCCTTATAATTCATTTATTTCAATGTGAAATTCAGCCGAAAGCTTCGGAAGCGGCAGACGATACTTCTCATCGAGCGCAGGTCCGCAGGCGTTTGAACCGACTCCTGCCATTCTGCTGTCAACGCAGATAACGCTGCTGCCGCACTTTTCAAGCTCAAAGTTGTGGCGCTTTTCCGCAAGCTCTTCTTCGGTATATTCCGAAGCGCTGAACGAGAATTCGCCGTCCGAGGTAAACTTCACGCTTGTTTTTCCGTCCGTCACAAGCATATATCTGCAGCCGCAGTGCGAACCGTTCTCCTGCGGACGGACATAGTCTTCGTGCAGCTCGCTCACCGAAGCCGTAAAATTACCGATATAGTCGGCGTGGTGCTTGTCGCAGTAGCTTTCATAAGGGCCGTAACCGAAATAATCCACCCTGTCAAAATTTCTCGGCAGGAAGAGCCTTATTCCGAATCGGGGCAGGAAGGTCACCTTGTTTGAGAACTCCGCGTCACAGCTTATATCAAGTCCGTTGGCGGAAATAACATACTTTACATCCATGTATGCAAACGGCTGATGTATGCTCCAGCCAAAGGACTGACGGAGCGAAATTTCAGCGCCGCTTTTGGTCTTTTCAACGGAAACACCGTAGTTTTTTACCGTGTGGTCGTTCAGATGCGCTCTGTACCAGTCACCCTTCATAACATCATTGTCAACAGGCGCACGGAAGAAGTTGAAGTACAGCGGTTTTTCAAGCAACTCGCTTTCACCGCATTTTATCGAATCAAACGCCGACAAACGCTTGTTGAAACGATAAGAAATGTCACCGACCTTAACATTGACAAAGAAAATCTCATTCTCAACGCTTACATCACCGCTGTTTTCCGTCTTTTCCGCCGACTTTGCTCCGTCGCAAAACTTCAGCTGGTCGAAGCAGACCTCATGACCCTTTTCGCAGTAGAGCGTATCAGCCTTTGCCGTGAAAATAAAGCGGATAAAGCACTCCTTTTCAAGCTTCACATCGGCTTCGGGGATAATTACCTCTGCCGTTCCCATCGGCGCAAGCTCAAAATCGACCTTTCCGCCTGCAAGAACTCCACCGTCATAGGTGATCTCATAGCGGCAGTCAAAAAGCTCATCTGCCTGCGCAAATACAAGATAGCTGCGGAAGATAAAGCTTCCCTTTTCATCGCTCTTTTCAACACGAACGGGACGATAAACCTGCTTGACCTCGAGCAAGCCCGTGTGCGGTGTCCTGTCGGGGTAGGTCAGCGCATCCATGCAGAAATTACCGTCATTGTGCTTCTCTCCGAAATCGCCGCCGTAGCCGTATTTCGGTTTGCCGTCCTCGGTCGTTCCGAGTATGCAGGCGTGATCGCTCCATTCCCATACAAAGCCGCCGCAGAAGCGCTCATTTGAATAGAACGTTTCGTGGTAAGCTTCAAGATCGCCGGGGCCGTTGCCCATAGCGTGACAGTATTCGCAGAGCACAAGCGGACGATGCTCGTCCTTGTTTTCAAGGAATCCGTTCATTCCGCTTATCTCCCAGTACATTCCCGAAACAACATCAAGAATATCGGTCGGAGTTTCGTCAAGCTTGTGTGTGCTTTCGTAATGCACAAGCCTTGTATCGTCAAGCGATTTTATCAGTTTAGCCGCTTCAAGCATATTCGTACCGTAGCCGCTCTCGTTTCCGAGCGACCAGAACACTACGCACGGGCGGTTTATATCACGATTTACCAAAGCTTCCGAGCGGTCGAGTATCGCCTTTTTGAAACGCTCGTCCGAGGCCAGCAGAGCAATTCCGTTGTAACCGCCCTCCCATGTCCATTTGAAGTCGTTGCAGACCTCAACGCAGCCGTGGGATTCCATATCCGCTTCATCTATGACATAAAGTCCGTATTCGTCGCAAAGCCTGTAAAACAGCGGAGAATTGGGATAATGCGATGTTCTGACAGCGTTCACATTATGCTTTTTCATAAGAACGATGTCGTTTTTCATCTGCTCACCGGAAGCGTAATAACCCGTGTCGGGATAGCTGTCGTGACGGTTCACGCCGAGGAATTTCACCGATTTGCCGTTGATCTTCACAACACCGTTTTGAACACAGATATTTCTGAAGCCGACCCTTTCGCCTATCGCTTCATCGCCTGCAAGAATTTTCAATGAGTAAAGATACGGCTTTTCGGCTGACCAAAGCTTCGGGTTTTCAACGTCAATGCTGACCTTTTCACCGTCCTTTGCGGAGAATTCCGAAAGCACCCTTTCCCCGTCATAAAGCACAGCGTTCACATCGCAGCCGTAAGGCGTGAAAACAAGCTTTGCAGAAGAATTATCATCGGACAATTTTGTTTTTACAAGATAATTTTCCAGCCGATTTTCGGGACGGGAAAGAACATAAACATCACGGAAAATTCCCGAAAGCCTGAACTTGTCCTGATCCTCGAGATATGTTCCGTCACACCATTTGAGGACAGCCGCCGTGATGACGTTCTCGCCCTCTTTAAGAAGCGCAGTTATGTCAAACTCGGATGTGCTGTGCGAAACCTGCGAATAGCCTGCAAATTCGCCGTTGATGTAAAGATAAATGCAGCTGTCAACGCCCTCAAAAACGAGTATTCTTTTCATCCCGTCAGCATTGTAAGCATAGCTGCGGCTGTAAACTCCGACAGGGATATCATCGGGAACATACGGCGGATCGAACGGTATCGGATAGCAGACGTTCGTGTACTGCGGCTTGTCGTAGCCGTGAAGCTGCCAGTTTGACGGAACGGGTATTTTTTTGTCAAACGGAACGGAGATGAAATCATCCTCAATATCAACGATGCTGTCATAATATCTGAAATTCCATTCGCCGTTCAGAAGCTCAAATCTGCTTGAATCCTCCCTGTTGTCAAAGGGATCCTGCTCCTTGCCGAACGGGATGAAATAGCAGTGCTTATCAAGTGTATTAACGTGCAACTGCTGCGGATCCTCGTGATATATCATCCTGCTTTTTGGCGAACCCTTCGCTGCGATCTTTGAAATATTCATTATCATTCTCCTTTGCAGATCGTTATGTTGATATTTATTATACATACCATTGACTTTCTCGTCAATAAATGATATTATAAAAATATAACAATATGAATATGGAGGAAAAAATTTTGTTCTTCTGTGATTATCCTATTCTTCGGGGGGAAAAGGATCTTCCGCTTTTTCTCCTTAATATGGGTCAGCAGCATTGTCAGGATCATATAATCAGAACGGAGGGTTATCCCTGTCCGCAGATACTTTACTGCACAAAGGGAAGCGGAACTTTGCTTATCGACGGTGAAAGCACTATCATTCCGCCCAATACAGCCTTGTTTCTGCCTGCTTTTTATCCGCACGAATACTATCCGAACGAGGATATCTGGGATATACACTGGATAGTCCCCTCGGGCTATGCTTCGGATGATATCCTGCAGCAGTTCGGACTTGCCGAACCGAGTATATTTCCTCTTACGGAAACGAAAATGCTTGATCATATCTTCCGAAAAATGCACGAAGCTATCCGAGCGGATCAGGTTTTCGGGAACTACCGTGCATCGGGCTTCTTATACGATTTTCTTATTGAATTCTATCGGCTCATCTCTGACGAGAGCAGCTCGGCTTCACCGAATTCCGCGCTTATGAAAGCAGTTGATCATATAAACTTCCATTTTGCGTCGGAGATCAGTCTGGACGAGCTTTGCTCCGTTTCGGGAGTGTCAAAGCAGTATCTCTGCCTGCTTTTTAGGAACACATTAGGCACACGGCCTATGGAATACATCGCCAAGCGCCGCATTCAAGCCGCAAAGGAGCTTCTTGTCAGCACCGATAAAAGCGTCGAGGAGATCTCCGAGGAAGTCGGCTTCTGCACGGCAAGCTATTTCTGCAAGCTTTTCAAGCGCTATGAGGGAATGACACCGTCAGCGTTCAGACGTTCGTAGCTCCGATATTTTACCAAATAATATTCCGAACAAAACTAATATCAGCGTTCCTGCCGCTATCTGCAAGGGATAGGTCAGAACCGCTTCATCGGGGATTAGTAAAAAGCTGATTAAAGCACAGCGTTATCGCCGCAGGTCTTTTCTGAACGGCAGACCCCTTTGAACAGAATGTTTTAAAGAAGAATTTATCGATACTTCCCTAAAAACAGAAAAATGGATATAATCCTTTCAAAATGTGCATAATAGATTTGCTTAAAGCTGATCTATGCAAACTGCTGCTTGATCTATATTCAAATTTTGATCAAAAGTAAAAAGGAGTTTTTTCTGTGAAAGACAAAATTTTTGGTGTACTCCAGCGTGTCGGACGTTCATTCATGCTTCCTATCGCGCTGCTGCCGATCGCGGGACTCTTGCTTGGAATAGGAAGTTCCTTCACGAATCCTACAACGATCGAGACCTATCACCTCGGTAATGTTATTCACGAGGGCGGCATTCTTTACACCGTTCTTGATATTATGAGCAGGACAGGCGAGGTCATCTTCAATAACCTTGCGCTGCTGTTTGCAATGGGCGTTGCCATCGGTATGGCAAAAAAAGAAAAAGAGGTTGCGGCTCTTTCGGGGGCAATTGCATTCCTTGTAATGAATATGACAATAAGCGCTCTTATTGATATAAACGGCGGTCCGTCCGCAATGGCTGCCAACTCTACTGCCTCTGTACTTGGAATAACGACGCTGCAAATGGGTGTTTTCGGAGGCGTTGTAGTAGGTCTTGGTGTGGCGGCGCTGCATAACAGATTCTACAAGATACAGCTGCCTCAGGTGCTTTCGTTCTTCAGCGGCACAAGATTTGTACCGATCATCTCCACGGTAGTTTATCTTATTGTCGGAATTGTGATGTTCTTTGTCTGGCCGCTTGTACAGCTGGGTATTGCACAGCTGGGTACGCTGGTGCTCAACTCGGGTTATGCAGGCACATGGATATACGGTACTCTTGAACGTGCGCTTATCCCGTTCGGTCTTCACCATGTTTTCTATATGCCTTTCTGGCAGACAGAGCTTGGCGGCTCAATGCTTATTGACGGTCAGATGGTTTCCGGCGCACAGAACATTTTCTTTGCCGAGCTTGCCTCAAATTCTACGGAAGTATTCTCCGTATCCGCAACAAGATTTATGTCGGGAAAATTCGTATTTATGATATTCGGACTTCCTGCAGCTGCTTATGCAATATACAAAACAGCTCGTCCCGAAAAGAAGAAGGTCGTAGGCGGTCTGCTTTTATCGGCCGCCCTGACTTCAATGCTCACAGGTATTACAGAACCTCTGGAATTTACCTTCCTCTTTGTTGCTCCGTCTATGTATGCCGTACACTGTGTTCTGGCAGGTCTTGCGTATATGCTTATGCACATTCTAAATGTCGGAGTCGGAACAACATTCTCGGGAGGCGTTATCGACCTGACATTGTTCGGTATTTTACAGGGCAATGAAAAAACTCACTGGATATGGATAGTGCTTGTAGGACTTGTATATGCTGTTGTATATTACTTTGTATTCTACTTTATGATAAAGAAGTTTGATCTCCAGACACCCGGCAGAGAGCCTGATGATGTTGAGCCAAAGCTTTACAGAAGAAACGATCTTGAAAGCGCCAAAAACGAAAAGTCGAGCGGCGGAAACGATGTTGTAAGCGCTCTTATTTTAAAAGGTCTTGGCGGCAAGGAAAATCTCTCCGATGTTGACTGCTGTGCAACACGTCTGCGTGTTACGGTAAAGGATCAGAACCTTGTCAAAGACAGATTGCTCAAGGAAAGCGGCGCATCGGGCGTAATACACAAGGGCGACGGCGTACAGGTGGTTTACGGTCCGCAGGTATCGGTAATAAAATCAAATCTGGAGGACTTTATCAGCTCCGCAAATTCCGATGATCTTGACAGCATTTTAGGGAATGCAGAGCCTGCTTCGGAAGAAAAGCCGGAAACAGAAACCGTACCAAAGGCAGAGAGCGTGGAAAAAAATATCATCCTTTATTCTCACCTTAACGGAACAGCGATCCCTCTGGAAAATGTTGAAGACGATGTTTTCTCCCAAAAGATACTTGGCGACGGTATTGCGGTCGAACCGAATGAAGGCAAGCTTTATTCCCCCTGCGACTGCGTTGTCGACAGTGTATTTGATACAAAGCACGCAATAAACATCGTATCGGATGAAGGTGCGGAAATACTGCTCCATATAGGTATCGATACGGTCAAGCTGGACGGAAAGTATTTTGAAGCTCACGTTGAGGACGGTCAGAAGGTAAAGAAGGGCGAGCTTCTTATCTCCTTTGATATGGACAAGATAAAAGAAGCCGGATTTAAGCTTACAACGCCAATGATAATCTGCAATTCGGACGATTATTCGGCATTTGACGCTCTTGCAGAGGGCAAGGTCGCAGCAGGAGATAAGCTGCTGAAAATCAATTAAGGCAACACGAGCAAAGTCATTAATGAATTTCGTCAGCAGCATAAAAGCAATGCTGGCGAAACTTACAGGGCTCTGCCATGAAGCAGGCTTTTAGAAAACCACAAAAATAAATAACATCCTTCCCGAAAAGGGCAGGAAAAACAGAAAGGAATAATTATTATGAAAACATTCAGCTACACAATCAAGGACGAGATCGGTATCCACGCAAGACCTGCAGGACTGCTTGCAAAAAAAGCCAAGGAATTTGAAAGCGTTATCACACTTGAAAAGAACGGCAAAAGCGCAGCTGCAACAAAGCTTATGGCAGTTATGGGAATGGGAGTAAAGCACGG
>JBJFFR010000076.1:0-2908 GCA_051891935.1 Oscillospiraceae bacterium | reverse complement strand
TTGGAGCAATTCTATCTACCAACTTTATCCACCGAACAAATGAGGATTAGTATAAGCGTTTGTTATTTCAGACATTTTTGAAAATCATTTCTTCCATTTTCTTGGCTGCAATACTAAGAGTGTGGTCCTTGCGTTTGATCAAACAAATATGTCTTGGAGGAATCTCTTCCAAGAGATCAATTTCATGTATTTCATCAATTTGCTTTATCATTTCTTCAGGAATGAAACTGATCCCAAGGTCCGCTTTTAACATTAAAAGTATCTGGTCGGTAGTGGATGCCTCAATGCTTGGATTAAATTGGCAACCTTTTTCGTTAAAAAACGCCGCAAATCTCTTGTACGTCATAGTTTCTGTTCCCAAGGATATAATTGGATAGGTTGAAAGCTGTTCAAGCGTCACAGTGTTATGCAGCAGCTCTTTATATGCACCGCTGCATACAGCTATTTCTTTTATCCGTTTTATTATTTTCTCATTTATGTTGCTTGTTTTTACAGTCGGAGTTGTCACTAATGCAAAATCGAGAAGTCCGTTTTTAACAGCATTGGTTGCCTGAGGGGTGGACTGATTGGTGATGTTGATTTTTACATTAGGATAGAGCTTTTTAAATTGTTGGAGTACAGGCAAAAGCAGACAGTGTAAAGCGATTTCGGTTGCACCAATAGATACGGCGCCTCTTTGAAGTGTTTTATTAAGAGCAATTTCCTCTTCACCCGATTCCAAGTGATCAAATGCAATTTGCACGTGTTTAAAAAGGCGTTCGCCTTCGTATGTAAGGGAAACACCGTGACTGCTTCGAACAAATAATTTGCATCCCAAGGCATTTTCAAGAGATTTAATTGTCCTTGTAACATTTGGTTGGTTGTTTAACATTATTTTTGCAGCTTGAGAAATGTTTTTGTATTTTGCAACATAGTAGAAAACTCTATAATAATCATAACTGATATACATTGACTCCTCCATATAAAATTGATATATCAAATATATAAAATAAGGATTTTTAATATATGTTTTCTTATATTATAATATAAAAGTTGAGAAAAATCAATATCAAAGTAACCGCTGATCAATACGTTTAATACTAAGGAAAGGATATAACAAAGATGATAATGATATTCATTTGCAACTGAAAGTGAGATAAAAACTGCAATATATATACTCTCGCTGTGCACAAAGATCGTAAGTATAGATTACTTGGCAGAAAATAAAAAGGAGAAAAACTTATGTTAAGACATTTGCTTGAATCGAATAATTTCACAAAAAACGAAACTGAGTTATTACTGATGGTTGCCGAAAATATTTCTAAGTATCCCGAAAAATACAGAGAATTAGCAAAATATAAACGCCTTGCAACATTGTTTTACGAATCAAGCACCCGTACAAGGATCTCATTTGAAACAGCTATGCAAAAACTGGGCGGAGATGTTATTGGGTTTCCGTCGGCAGAAGTTTCAAGCGCAAGCAAAGGCGAGTCTGTTGAAGATACAATTCGAGTTATACAGTGTTATGCGGACATCGTGGCTATGCGTCACCCTAAAGAAGGAACGTCCAGACTTGCATCGGAGTATTCAAGGATCCCTATAATAAATGCAGGCGATGGAAGCAACGAGCATCCTTCACAAACCATGCTTGATCTATATACAATAAAGCAAAGACTTGGAAGACTCGACAATTTTGTTATTGGATTTTGCGGTGATTTAAAATACGGTCGTACAGTTCATTCTCTTACACAAATTCTGAATAAATACTATAGCGGTATTGAATTTTATTTTATTTCTCCGGAAGAACTCAAAATGCCGGATCGCTTTTTAGAAAAAAACATGAAATATTCAGAAGTAAACAATTTAGAAACAACGATAGACAAATTAGATATCCTTTATATGACAAGAATTCAGCAGGAACGATTTTCAAGCAAAGAAGAATATATGAGATTTAATGGTGTCTATGTGTTGGATGAAAACAAAATGAAGCGTGCGAAGAATAGTATGGCTGTTTTGCATCCGTTCCCAAGGGTCAATGAAATTTTACTTGAGGTTGATAAAGATCCCCGTGCCGCATATTTTGATCAGGTTCAAAACGGTTTATATATAAGAATGGCATTGATCATGGCTTTATTAGGTATAAAGGATCCGATAAGCGGTCAATTGATTTTAAATTAACATTCTTTGTGAAAATCATCTTATTCTAAGGAAACGCTGATTAATACGTTTCTGCCGTTTTTCAAAATATACTCAAAGACGGAAACTCGTACATTTTTCAAAACGGCGAAACGAACGCTTCGCTTTAATCAGCTTTTTCCTAATTCCCAATCGTTCTATAGACAAAGCCGACAGATAGAATAAGTTCAGTCAAGGAAAGCGACTGCAGACAGGCTTGCAATTCTATTGCAGCGGAGCTTGATGCGAAGTGGGCGTATTATAGCCGCCGCATTTTATTCATAGGTTAAATGGTTATTAGGAAAACGCTGCGCTTTAATCAGCTTTTTCCTAATCCCTCATTAAAGTGTAGACAAAAAATCGGCGCAAAATCCATATAAAGCTGTTTTCAACAGCTACAAGATTTTGCCCCATTTTTTGTACACTTTAAAACGATTGGAAAATCTGCGTTTTGCCAGTGTGATAGTCTTATAGAAGTAAATCTGAATGAAGGTCTTGAAACAATTGAGGAGAGTGCATTTTCTGATTGTGAAAAAATCACAGAAATTCTCATACCGGACAGTGTTACGGCTATCGGTGAATATGCATTTGTGGGCTGCAGCAAACTTACAGAAATTGTAATTACTCAAAATGTTACCGTTGTCAGCGACGGCACCTTCCAACATTGCAATAGCCTTAATACTAATATCAAATCAACCTTAAGACTAAATCCTCGGATATAATAATCCAATTCTGCGTCTGGCTCCTATGCAAT
>JBJFFR010000075.1:0-2919 GCA_051891935.1 Oscillospiraceae bacterium | reverse complement strand
TCTGAACAAGCTTTTCTCGTCTTTCGGGATCCTTGAATATCCAGTCCTGAAATTCGGACTTAATGAGATTTGCAACCTGTCTGACCGCCTTGGTTTCTTCCTGATTTACCACAAGAATATAGTTACCCTTGTCATCACGCATATCATAACCGTTCTCGTCCTTCTTATGGTCCTTTACCTGAAGGTCACTGTTATTAAGGATTCCCTCAATTATCTTGTATGCGTTCATGCGATGTGTGCCGAATACATTTGTGGCGGTGTAGTTCTTCTTCGATGCAGCGTTGACATCTTCGATCTTCCACTCGCCCGCTGCCTTGCTATACTGAACGGTCATATCCCGCTTTGCATTCCAGTCGGGATTGAACTTCTCACAGATAAACTGCCTGATGTATTCGGGAGCTATCCAGTGAGAACCCAGCTTCACGGAAATGTCCTTTGCTTCTACCCTTGGAGGAATTGCATTTTCAAGAGCTGCCCTGTTTTCGGAAACGTCCATACCCTCGGGAGCATTATTAAGCTCTGCAATTTTCTTGCGGATATTACCCGTTAGATATTCATCAGATGTAACATACTTTTCCTCCGCCTGGGGAAGCCTGAATATCTGTCCCTTGAGGTCGGCTATCATGCTGTCCTTATCCATACCGCAAAGCTCGGACATAAAATCGAAATCCACCTTTGCTTTTTCCGATACGGAAATTATAAGTGCCTCCTGTGCGGTTTCAACGTGCTCGGCTATGGTCTTGGGCTTTACTGTGTTATGCTCAAAAATGTCAGCCTTGGTGTATGTGCTGTGCTCCTTGTCCTCGTTTTCCAGTGCGGAAAGGAGCTGGTAATCATCGTCACCCTTAAATGCGTCCTTGTTCTTCTTATCGGAAACAAAACCGTACTTTGCCACAAACGCATCATATACCTTGTTGAGCTTGGCTCTGCTTTCGGAAATGCTTTCATCAAGGGAGCTGTCGGAATTGTTCATCTGCAAGTCAAGCAGCTCTCTGACCGTATCACGAAGCTCAACCATAGCGACCGCACGGGCAATCTTGTCCTTGCCCTTACCCTTGACAGGAACCTTTTCCATAGTGTCCCCCGCTTCTCTGTAATAGAGTTCGCCGTTTACCGCCTGGAAGCTAAACTTGCGGGACTCGGCAGGTGCAGGAATAACATCTGCATTTATCTCCTCAACGGTTTTCATAACAGATGCAGCCTTGTATTCTCCTCGAATATTCTGTACCGCTTCGGAAAGAAGGCTTTTCAGCATACTCGGATCATCAAGCTTTACAGTCACTTCATTACCGAATCTGCCGCTTACCTCCTTGAAATCTCCCATTACCATTTCGGGGTGCTCGGCAAAATAGTTGTTCACATCAAAGCCGTCGGCGGATACGCCCAGCTTAACCCAGCCTTCCTTGTCGGGGTCAATTTCGATAGGTCTTTCACGCTTCTGTAAAAACAGAATATCCGAAACAACCTCTGTTCCCGCATTTGCCTTAAAAGCTGTTTCGGGCAGACGGATAGCACCTAAAAGCTCAGCTCTCTGTGCAATATATTTGCGGATATCGTCATTTTCCTTGTCCATTGTTCCCTTTGAAGTCACAACAGCAACCACTCCGCCGGGGTGTACCTTGTCGAGAGATTTTGCTATGAAATAATCGTGGATAAGAAAATTGTTCTTGTTATAGTCCTTATCGTTCACCTTGTAATTTCCGAAGGGAACATTGCCGACAACCACATCAAAACTGTTATTCTCAAAAGCGGTCTTTTCAAAGCCCTTTATCTGAATATCCGCTCCGGGATACAGCTGCTTTGCAATTCTTCCCGTAAGATCATCAAGCTCAACACCATGAAGCTCGCTGCCACGCATATTCTCGGGCATTGCACCAAAGAAATTTCCGATACCCATTGCCGGCTCAAGGATCTTGCCCTTTTCAAAGCCTATGTTTGCAAGTCCTTCATATATGGCATTGATTACAACGGGAGAAGTGTAATGCGCATTAAGGGTAGAACGTCTTGCTTCGGAATATTCCGCATCATCAAGAACAGTTTTCAGCTTTTCATACTCATTCTTCCAGTCATCATTTCTGGGGTCAAATGCCTGCGGGATTGCTCCCCAGCCTGTATATCCCGAAAGTATCTTCTGTTCTTCGGGAGTTGCGGTTCTGCCTTCTGCTTCAATGAATTTCAGTGTTTCCACAGCTGCAATATTCGCATTGAACCTTGCCTTCGGACCGTTTACACCCAGATTTTCATCGGTAATAACGTAATTGTTTTTGTAAGTATCCAGTGGAGATTTATCATCATCAGTCTGAACACTCTCCCGAGTATCCACTGGAGACTTTTTCTCAGTTTCAACTGGGGACTTAACCTTTTCGGAAGGCTCTGCTTTTTCTACAAGTGCATATCCACGATTTATAAAGTCAGCAAGGGTCATTATTTCCGAATCGTGGAACAAGCTTGATGTTTCTTCAAGTGTAATTATGTTATCGGTAATATCCGAAATGCGGAAAAGCTCGTCGTCCTTTTCCAGCAGATCACCGATAGCAGGCTCATAGCCATAGTCGGTCCTGCTGTTTTCGACATCAATAGCTGCGCCTATTTCATCAATAGGAATCTCGGGGAAATCCATTGTTTCTGCTATTACTTTGCTTTCCTCAATTACAAAATCAAAGAAATTATTATCAAGAGTACGAACATTGCCGTCATGATCGGTAAGCTCGATATGATAATCTCTGCTCGATACTCCTTTACGCATATTTTCAAGGTGCTTTGCAATATCCGCAAGCATATCGTCGGAGGAAACGCTGTTTTCTTCCTCCCATACATCAACGTGAATACTGTTGGTTGTGTTTGTGGCATACTTTGTAAATGAGCCGTCCTCATCGGGAGTGTAGCTTTCGGTTATTTCCTCAAAAGCAGGGTTTTCAT
>JBJFFR010000074.1:0-16081 GCA_051891935.1 Oscillospiraceae bacterium | reverse complement strand
CTGATGTAAGTCATGTACGAAAATATGCTCGTGTCCCGGTTTTTAGAGAACCCCTTATGTAAATTTAAAGCTTACTACGTTGGTGTCATTAAGGAGCGTGACAAGTTCTTCAAATTTTTCACCGATATGATTAACAGCGAATCTTGTGATCTGAGCGTCTTCTTCCAATTTGTCCAAACGTGTTTCTATTCTGTCAAAACGGCTATCCATACCGTCAAGGCGTTTGTCCATACCGTCAAGGCGTTTGTCCATACCGTCAAGGCGTTTGTCCATATCGTCAAGGCGTTTATCCATACCGTCAAGGCGTTTGTCCATATCGTCAAGGCGTTTATCCATACCATCAAGACGTTTGTCCATACCATCAAGGCGTTTGTCCATACCATCAAGACGTTTATCTATAACATCAAAACGGCTATCCATATCGTCAAGACGTTTGTCCATATTGTCAAGACGTTTATCCACGTTATCAAAGCGCTCGTTCATCTGCTTCTGACCTTCGAGCAGCTGTAAAAGAATCTCATTTGTTTCCATATAACCACCTCCGTCTACTATATTATACATCAGCCTTTTTGAAATTGTCAAGTTCTTTTGTGCCGAAAATTGCCGGCATTTTTTATGCTTTTCTGTTCGGACATTTAACAATGATACCCGAAACCTCATGTCCGAGGTGGCAGGAGATCGTTGCGCCGACTTCGCATATTTCCTCGGGTTCATAGCCGACAGCCTTCTTCATCATCTTTGTAAGCTCTTCGGTAAGCTCGTGGCGGCTGCCGTCAAGTATTGCATAGGCTGTTCCCGGAACCATGTGCTCCGTTGCATATTCCACCATTTTAGGGAGTACGGCTTTTTCGCCTCTGATCTTTGCAACGGTTTCCGAAACTGCGTCCGTGAAGGTTATGATAGGCTTGAGTCCGAGCATTTCACCGACAAACGCACTTACGCAGCCAACTCGTCCCGATTTTCTTGCATATTTGAGCGTATAGGCAGTACAGATGATTATTCCGCTGTCAAACCAGTCTGTAAGGTATGCGATAACTTCCTCTGCCGAAGCGCCCTTCTGTATCTTCTTTGCAGCCTGCATAACGGGAAGACCGTACGCGCCCGTATATGCTTTGCTGTCCATAACGGTGATGTTCATTTTATCCTTTGCTTCGGGGTGAATTTCATAGAATCTGTCCCTTGCGGCGTTTGCGTTATTGAACGAGTTTGAGCCGATAGATGCGATAACGACATTTATAAGGTCGGTAACACCGTCGTTATACTGCTTTTCATACTCTTCAACATAGTCCTCAACACGAACCTGCGATGTATGCGGCATCTCCTCCGATTCGTCCATAAGCTTGTAGAATTCCTTTGTCGAATACTCAACGTGTTCACGAAGGCTGCGTTCGCCTACGATTATCCAGAAATTGATAAGGGCAATATCGTATTTTTCTGCCTGTGCAAGGGAAATATCACTTGCAGAGTCGGTCATGATCTTTACTTTGCTCATAAGACGGTATCTCCTTTAGAATAAATTTTATATGATTATAATACTAATTCCAAATCAACCTATAGACAAATACTTGGATATAATAATCCAATTCTGCGTCAAGCTCCCTTGCAATGTTATTGCAATGACGGCAGGCAGCCTGCCTGCGGTCGCTCTCCAAGGTAAACAAGTTTACCTACTTGGATTATTCTATCTGTCGGCTTTGTCTATAGAACGATTTGGAATTAGTATAACATAGAATCGGTCAAAATGCAAGTTTTTGTTTGCCAAATGAGTATAAATATGGTATAATGAAGAAAATCTTGAATTTGGAAGGATAAGTCTTATGGATAAATATTATGCCGATCAGCATTTTCATACAAGCTTTTCGGGGGACAGCGACACTCCGCCCGAAGTGCAGATAGAACGGGCGATCTCACTCGGAATGACAGAGATATGCGTTACCGATCACCACGATTTTGATATGGTATCCGATGTTGACTTTAACCTTGACTTTGACGCTTATATTGCTAAAATGAATGAGTTGAAAGCAAAATACAGCGACATCATCGACATTTCAATAGGTGTTGAGCTCGGTCTGCAGCTGCACATAGCCGATTATCTTGACGAGCTTATGAAAAAATACAGCTGCCTTGATCTTGTAATAGGTTCTCACCACGTTATTGACGGGATCGACCCGTATTTTCCGGAATTCTTTGAGAAGAACGGTTCGGGATCGTATGAACGCTATTTCAAGGTCACGCTTGAACGAATAAAAAGGATAAAATGCTATGACAGTCTTGGACATCTCGACTACATTGTCCGATATGGCAGAAAGCACGGTCTGACCTATTCTTACAGAGAATATTCTGACTATATCGACGAGATACTTCGTCAGCTCGTATCGGACGGAAAGGCTCTTGAATGCAACAGCGGAGCTTTTTCAAACGGAATGGACGAACCCAACCCGAATACGGATGTTTTAAGGCGTTTTCGTGAGCTCGGCGGAGAGCTTGTGACTATCGGCTCGGACGCCCACACTCCCGAAACGCTCGGTGACAGGTTTGCAGAATGTGGAGAACTACTCAAAGACTGCGGCTTTAAATATTATGCTGTTTACAAGAACAGAAAGCCGCAGCTGCGCTCGCTTTGATATAGATTTTTGAGTAAAAAACAATCCTGAATTTGTGCAATCTCAATAATTTTTGTCCGTGAAAAAGACTTTCTTGCGGCGATACAGACTTTTTTAAGCCTGTAATTGTTAAATTTGTTTTAAATGAGCAAAAAAGACTAAAGTTTTTAAAGTTGCTGCCGATAAAAATAATAGAGATAAGTAGCGCCTTCATTAGGGCGCAGAATAACGATAACATGAATGATAGGAGGCTGTTTTATGGAGATCAATAAACTCAGTACCGCAATGGGCGTTTACAGAAAGATTGAAAACAGCTATAAGTCCGGTGCCAAGGACGAAAAAAAGGTGACCGCTTCCTCTTTAAAGAGAGTCGATACCTTTGAAATGTCCGCAGGTGCAAGAATGAGTGTTGAATCCGCAAAGGCAGCTGCAAAGAAGTTCGCTGACAGCGATGCTTCGGCTGACAGGATCGCCTCACTCAAGAGCAGGATAGCTGACGGAAGCTACAACGTTTCTCCCGAGAGCGTTGCGGCGTCGATATTTGAGGGATAACGATCCCGATTCGGAAAGGGTGAATTGATTTGGCTGCAGATTACTTTAAGCTTGTCCGCTTTTTTAATGAATATATCGCTCATTACAAGGAACTGCTTGATTTTGAATACAGCAAGCTGGATATGATAAACAATGATAAGATCGAAGAACTGAGCCGAAGCCTTTCCAAGGAACAGGCGCTTATAATGAAATCAAATTCGATGGAAAAAAAGCGCATTGAGATCCTCGGGGATGATAAGGATCTTACATTCAGAGAGATAATCGAAAAAGCTCCGATCTCCTGCAAAAAAAGGCTGGAGGGACAGTATGAGGAGCTTTCTGCCTGCGTTATGAAGATCAAGGAGCTTAACGATCTTGCGAACGTCATTATAACAGGCAGACTTAAAAGAGTAGAAAGAAGAACCGCCGAGCTTGATACCTATGACGGCAAGGGCGGAGTAAAAACTGAACACGTTACACGTTCGGCGATAATGAACAAGGTCTGAGGAGGAACGACAATGGCTTCAAGCTTTATGGGACTGTATGTGCAGAGAGAAGCACTCAATTCTGCGCAGAAGGCTCTTGATATAACAGGAAACAATATAAGCAATGTCAAGACAGCAGGCTATTCACGTCAAAGACTTGATGTCTGCTCTGTAGCAAATACAGGCTACAATCTTCTGTACAATACAGGCGTAAGCCTTGCGGGACAGGGCGTTGACAATGTCGGCGTCGGTCAGTACAGAGATGCTCTTATTGATGAAAAGGTAAGAACATACACCACTCTTGAAAATAATTACAATATTAAAGATGTTGTAATGAAGGACGTTGAAACAGCGCTCGACAATATCGAATCGAAGGAATTCGGCTTTGCCGCTAACCTTGCGGAATTCAAGGCCGCTCTCCAGAGCTATGCAACGGATGAAGCCAATCGTAAGGAGATCGCAAACGTTGCGTTCCGTGCGGCTGAATCGGTCACACAGCAAATACGCTACATGAACTCCCGTCTTGATGATATATCTGCTCAGACAAAGGGCGACGCAGACATCTCTGTTGACCGTGTGAACAAGATCCTCGAGAGCATGGCTAACCTCAACAAGCAGATCACAAACAGCTATATCCAGATGAACTATATGGAGATGACCGCAAACAGTTATCAGGTAGATAACGACTACGGTCCTCTTGAACTCAAAGATCAGATGAATCTCCTTATAGATGAGCTTGCATCGTTCGGCGATGTTACCTTCAACGAGGAGAGCAACGGTTCGTTCACCATCACTTTTGCAGGTCAGGTCGCTGTTCACAATGATGAGTATGCACAGATGACAATGACTATCGAAAATCCAGATCCGCTTTATATGGGCTTCAAGATAACGGCTGCAGGAAAATACATCCAGAAGGATGACCGCTACGAAGGTCTTATGAACGCCGATCTTTGGAAAAAGCTTGCCACCGACAAGGGCATGACAAACAGAGAGTATGTTCAGCAGACCAATGAAGTCGTTGATATCACGGGCAAGGATAAGCTTAAAGGCGGCGCACTCCGAGGCTATCTCGATGTTTACAACGGTGAGGGCGTTTTCAACAGCACGGATATGACCAAGTTCAATTCGGAGATAAAGTTCTATCCCGATGAGGTGAACAGCCTTCTCAAGGATATCAGCAGCAGTATCGCAGCAGGTGATACGGATAAGATAAATGAGCTGCTCGAAAAGCTGAAGGAATACGGCGACGCTGAATATGACGCCGTAAACGGAAAAGTAACATTCTGCGGTCAGACGGCAGCCGATGCGAGCGGTTATGCGCAGATAGCTATAAAGGAAGAAAACACAACTCCCGGCAACCTTGCTTTCGTTATTTCGGCTATGAAGTCCGATGCTGATTGGACGGCTATAGGAGATGCCGACGCAATAGCTGCAGAGGTCAGAGCGAACGGCACGGATCTTCCGACCGATGCTTCTGCTTATCCCGAAGGCAGCAAGCTCGGCGATGCACTTGATCATGTAAACAAAGAAATTCTGCTCCAGACGCAGTATGCAAACGACTTCCAGGGTATTGAATACTACCGTGATATGCTCAATGCGTTCACAGCAACGCTCACAAAGGCATTCAACGATATCTACAAGGATTTCAAGGATGCAGAAGGCAATCCGCTTGAGCTTTTCACCTATGAAAATGATAACGGCAGCTCAAGCTTCCGCTCGGCAGCAGCTAAAATAAAGGTCACAGATACTTGGAGAAAGCTCCCGAGTCTTCTTGCACAGCCCGAACAGTTCAAGAGCGGCAAGGAAGACGAGATGGATGAGCTTAACAACGACTTTATCCACAAGTGCCTTGCAATATTTGAGAATACTTCCCTTGAATACGGAAATGAAGAAACGGGTCTTAAGGATCCGCTCAAAATGACGCTCGAAAAGTTCGTTGCTCATATTTCAGACAACCTCGGAACACAGATCGAGGGCAACGCAAAGATCCTCGGAACGACGGATATCATGCTTGAATCCGTTTGCGACGCAAGGGATGAGATAATGGGTGTTTCCGTCAACGAAGAGGGCATCAATATGCTCAACTATCAGAAATGGTACAATGCCATTGCAAGAATGGTAACGACCCTTGATGAAGCGCTTGACAAGTTGATAAACGGCATGGGCGTTGTCGGCAGATAACGGAGGTTGATATAAAATGAGGATCACACAGAATTTTGCAGACAGAAAATATCTTAAAAACAGCAGCAAGCTTTTGTCCAACTATACAAAAAGCATGCTCAAAATAGAATCGCAGATGGACTATTTCAGAGCTTCCGAAAATGCTATCAATGCAAGCAAGGCGCTGACCGTCCGAAAGAATCTTCAGGATCTTGGAATGTACGATTCCAACCTCAAGCTTACAAAGGGTCTTTATGAAGCAGCAGAACAGAATCTTTATACTGTTGCTAATAAGGTTTTTATCGAAGTTTCAACAAAGCTCGATCAGGCGTGCAACGGCACATACAGTCAGGATCAGCTCAACATTATCGCTCACGAGCTTGACCAGTATGCCGAAAGCGCATTGACAACGCTCAACGCCGATTATGCAGAGCGCAGACTTTTCGGCGGCACGAACAACTCTTCGCCTGCTTTTGCTACGCTTAAAGAGGATGATGGCATAACCGATAAGCTTGATCCCGTTACGGGACATAAGATCGTTACCTACAACGGCGTTCCGGTAGATGATATCACTGCAGACGGCGCTCACTATATGAAGCGCATCACAAAGGCTGAATACGACGCAAAGATCGGTACTGCAGATGCAGGCACCGTTGTAAGAGTAGCTTACGATCAGGGCTATGATGAGGAGATCGATCAGGCAGAGTATGATGAGATACTCAACGGCAACGGTACGATCCCTGCCGATCCCGACAGCGTAAGAACAGAAACCCACGATGTTAAGACGGAAGTAAGCGCAGACGAATATGACCCGAATGACAGCGCTTACAGCACAGAGGACGGCAAGTTCTATAAGACGGAAACCGTAACAAAATATTACAAGAAGAATTACCGCTATTATACGGGTGAAGCTGCTACCGAGGAAGAATTCAATGCTTCCAAGAATGACGGCTCTATCGTAAATATTGACGGAAAATACATAAAGACCCAAAACGTGAACGGCTGCAAGCCGATATATGTTGATATCGGTCTTGGAATAAAGTACAATGCCGAGGGCGAAGTTCAGGTCGGAACCGCCGTTGATGTCAGCATGAATGGTGCGAAGATAACGGGAACAGGCTTTACCACCATTAATTCGGCTGTTAATTCCAATTATAATAAAGATGATCCGTTCTCAAAGGCATCCTACGATATGCAGTTCAGCAACAACTTCGTTCAGCTCATCTATGACGCTGCAGACGCTCTCCGAGCAGGTGATGTTTCCCGTGCAAACGCAACAATAGATCTTCTTGACAATTCAAATACGGGAATTCTTACCGAGATCACAACTCTCGGCGCAAAGTACAAGAGCACGGAATTTTATCTTGAAAAGGACGAAGAATACAAAATGAGCCTTCAGGAACGTCAGAATGATGTTGAAGGCTGCGATATGACTCAGGAGATCACAAACATGAACGCTACGCAGGCAGCATACAACGCTATGCTCCAGCTGAGCGCAAACGTTCTCCCGAAGAGTATATTCGATTTTATCTGATAGATCAGACGGAAAGCAGGGGATAATTTATGGAACAGCTTTTAAGTATCAAACATATTCCTATCAAGATCGAAGTCAATGTTACCAACGCACAGCTTAAACCTAAAGAGGAAGATCCGTTGGAACCGTCTGTAAGGATCTCAAAGGGTTCGGACGGAGTAAGAGTTGCTGCGCAGCCTTACAAAGTAGATATTTCATCGCCGAAGCTTGACAGCTATGTTCCGACGAATGTTCAGCCGAGCAAGCTTACGCTCACATACGACGCTGTTGCAAAGATGGGCGGAAAGGAAGGAACTTCCGAAACTGCCGACACAACGGTCGCTTCACGCAGCTCTTCTCAAAGCATCGAAGCTATCTTATGCAAGCTTCCTAAATCAAAGGAAAGCAGCATAAGCTACAACAACGGAACGCTCAGCATTAACTACAGTATGATAGACAGCGACAGCGCCTTCGATATCGGTTCTATCTCCGATCTTAAGAACGGATTCGAGTTCATTCCCGGAAATATCGAATTCATAGTAAGTCAGATGCCCGAACTTGAAATAGAATATCTCGGTGATCCGCTTTATTTCCCAAGGAGTGCCGATCCGAATTACAAGGGCGAAGTTGACGTTATTGCATAAGAGGATAAAAATATGATCATAAAAACAAGAGATTTCGGCGAAGAAGAAATTTCCGAGGAAGTTATCATAGATTTCCCGAACGGGGTCTATGCCTTTGAAGAGAATAAGCGCTTTGTGCTGCTTTCTCCCTGCGGAGAGGATAAATATCCGATGTGGCTGCAGAGCGTGGACGATCAGAACCTTTGCTTCATCGTATTCGACCCGAGAGAGTTCATACCCGATTATTCGGTCGAGCTTGACAAGGAAACAAAGGCGCTCCTTGAAGCTGACGGAGCAGAGCTTGATTTTCTCTGCATGGCGGTCGTTCCCGATGAATATATAAACACAACGCTCAACCTTAAGAGCCCGATCGTGATAAATTCCGCCGCTAAAAAGGGCGTTCAGGTCATCGCAGCGGAAAATTATCCGCTCAAGTTCCCTGCTTTTAAAAAGGAGGGTGCTTAAATGCTTGTTGTTTCAAGAAAAAAGGACGAGAGCATCATAATCGGCGAAAATATCAAGGTCACGATCGTTGAGATCGCAAAAGACCGCATAAGAATAGGCGTTGACGCTCCCGAAAGCGTAAAGATCGTGCGAAGCGAGCTTTACGATACCGAAAAATTCAATGTACAGGCTGCGATAAACAAGCCTTCGGCAGATCTCCTCGCAGCACTTTTGGATAAAAGAAAAAATACTAATCCTTAATCAACCGTAAGACTAAATCCTCGGCTATAATGCGTCCACTCTGCGTCAAACTCCTATGCAATGTAATTGCATTGAAGGGCATCAAGCATTTCGTCAGTCGTTTTCCTTGATTGGACACATTCTATCTCGCAGATTTGTCTATAGAACGATTAAAGATCAGTATAAGTGATCGTTTCGATACGAACGGCAATATAAGAAAGGATGGAAGATCATGGCAAGCAGCACTTCTTCGACTTCATCAACATCCAGCCTTTGGAGCAATAACAGAATGTCGGGACTTATGTCCGGTCTTGACACGGAAAATCTTGTTAAATCAATGGCTGCAAATACAAAAAACAGACTTAATGCGAAAAAACAGAAGCTCCAGACTCTCCAGTGGAAGCAGGAAGCTTATCGTTCAAGCATTTCCAAAATTTCCGATTTTCAGAAGAAGTTCCTTGACTGGGGCAGCGATACCTCGGTAAAGGCTAACTCCGTTATGAACAAATATAAGGCAGAATCTTCAAATGACAAGCTCGTTGCATCGGCAAGCTCGTCCGCAACGCCTGCGACCTACTACATCAGCGCTGCATCCTCCGCGTCCGCAGCAAAGATAAAGTCGAGCGGTTCTATCTCCTCCGATCAGATCGTTCTCGATTTCAGCAACAACGTTGACGATAAGGAATACACCGTAAAGATGACCTTCAACGGTACGACCAGAGAAGTGAAATTCACGGGAAGTACCGATTCCGATACTGCAAAGGCTAACTTCCTTGACGCTGTGAACAATACATTCAAGGATATCAAGAGCGACGATCAGGGCTTTGAGTTCAAGGACGGAACCTCCACACTCGTTTTCAATAATGCAAATGACGGTATAAAGCACACCTTCAGCATCAACTACAACAGCGAGGCTGTAGGATTAAGCAATACTGCAAGCAGCGTCATTTCCAAGACTTCAAAGCTTTCCGATATTGATTTCTCCACTGCTCTTGAAGGCGACAGCTTTGAATTTTCAATAAACGGCAAGGATTTCAGCTTCGGAAAGGACGCTACGATCAGCGATATCCTTTCCAAGATAAATGATTCCGACGCAGGTGTTACCGCTTCGTTCAGCACCGCAAGCCAGACCTTCAGCATCGAATCCAAACTCACGGGTACGGCAGGAGAGGTAAAGATCAGCCAGACAAAGGGCAATCTTCTCAATTCGCTTCTCGGTTCTTCCGAGGATTTTTCCGACAAGGCTGTTTACGGCAAAAACGGCACCGTTACTATAAGCACGGACGGTGAAAACTATACTACATATACAAGCGCAAGCAACGATTATACCTTTGACGGAACGACTATCAATGTCGGCAAGCTCGGAAACTTTGATTCCTCCGTTGACGGTGTTGACGAAATAACCGTTACGACCGAAAAGGACACTTCCTCCATAAAGGATACAGTTGTAAAGTTTATTGACGCTTATAACCAGCTTCTCGATGATGTTTACGGCGAGATACAAACTAAACGTCCGAAGAAGAGTGGCGCATACTACGATCCTCTTACCGAGGAACAGGAAGAGGAAATGAAGCCGGAAGAGATCGAAAAGTGGAATAATGAGGCTAAAAAGGGTCTTCTCTATCAGGATAATTATCTTTCTTCCTTCGTTTCAAGCATCAGAGGTGCGCTGTCCTCAACAAAGGTTGACGGTTTCACGATCTATGATATGGGCGTAAGCCTTTCATCCGACTGGAGAAGCAACGGCAAGCTTGTTGTTGACGAGGAAAAGCTTGAAGCCGCTATAAAGAACTACGGCGACAAGGTTACAAGCTTATTCGTTGATTCGGAAAATGGCATTGCAACAAAGCTTAATAACGAGATCGACAGAGCTATTTCCACAAAGGATAAAAAGAGCTTCGGCTATCTTTCCTCTGTTGCAGGAATTGAAAACACTTTGACCGAGAAGAATAACGCTCTCTTTGACCAGATCAATAATATGCAGAAGCTTATCAACAACCTCCAGACAAAGTATGAAAACGAAATGGAGCGTTACTGGAAGCAGTTTACTGCACTTGAAACATATATGGCAAATATGCAGAGCCAGTCTTCGATCTTCGATCAGGGTTATTAATAGCCGTGAAGTATATTCCGGCTGAGTGATGCTTCGTCATAGCAATCCAAAATAAATACGGGCGGTGTTTCTATGATACCAAATCCATATCAGAAATATATGAATAATGTCGTTACGACAATGACTCCTGCGCAGCTGCTTATCGCACTTTATGACAAGGCGATAGTTGAGCTGAAAAAGGCGATAATCTATATCGAGGACAAGGATATCCCCAAGGCTCATAACTCTATCACAAGAGTCGGAGATATCGTTGATGCGCTCGATGCGAGTCTGAAGGAAAACTACGAGATCACAGATAATCTTGCAGCGCTCTATCAGTATTTCCGTGAACAGATCATTCAGGCGAACATGAAAAAGGACAAGGAGATACTTGAATCGCTTATCCCGTTTTTTCAGGAGCTTCGCGACGCTTTTGACGAGGCAAGCAAAAAAATGTGATCGTAAGGGGGCGTTCGTTTGAACAGAACCATTATCGAATTGATGGATGACAAGATCCACCAGCTTGAACATTATAATGAGATAACTTCCCAGATCATCACCGAGGACTCTATTGACGGCGTGGGCGATCTTATTGCGGAGCGCCAGCAGATACTTACCAATATGGACGGTATTTCGGTCGCAGTCAAGCAGTATGTCAGCGAGCAGTCTATCGAGCGCATGGATAAGATAAACGCCCTCCTGCGCTTCGAGCAGATCGAGGATCTCAACGGCGATCTCATGCAGCTTCAGGACAAGATAAAGCGTGTTCAGGAGCTTCGCGAGGAGATAAAGCGCAACGATAAGAAGGCGTATGACTGCCTTGCAAAAAAGCGTGACGAGATCAAGGTAAAGCTTGACGAGGCGGCGAAAAGCAAACAGGTCGCAGACTATTGTTCGTCGTCCAATGCGGCGGATGTCAGCAAGGGAAGAAAGTTGAATATTTCCAATTAATCCGCATAAAATATTACAATAACATATCTGCTCCCGTATCCATACGGGAGCGTATGCATCTGTAGCTCAGCTGGATAGAGCGTCAGACTCCGACTCTGAAGGCCGTGGGTTCGAATCCCGTCAGATGCACCATGAATAAACGCCGTTTGCAGGTGATGCAGACGGCTTGTTTTTTGCCCTTAAATTGCCTAATGTTCAACATTTATGTTATCGAGCAGTTGAATGGCGCATAAAAGCGGAGCAGGAGAAAAAAGAGTAATGAAATTGAAGAAAGAAAAAGCAGCATAAAGTTGTTCAAAAAAGCAAAACGTTGAAAAGATGATATAAATGGAGTAAATTGTAGAAAATTGGGATAATATGAAGATATTTGCGATAAATAAGTGTTGACAATTAATTAAAATCAGCATATACTATGAGTAATAAAACCTCGCGCACCTCTGCTTGCATGTGTCCCAGCGAGGGTGTTTTTTTATAGGGGAGTTTATTTATTGTGTACGTAAAAGAGCATAATACCTATGACGAACAAATTAATAAGCTTATACAAAGAGGTTGTACTATTACTGATAAAAATCAGGCGGTTAATATATTAAAAAGAGTAAATTACTATCGATTATCAGCGTATTTTCTTCCGTTTAAACAAAATGACGAATCGTACATAAGCGGCACAAGCATAGATAAAATCTATGGAATATATGAATTTGACAAAAGACTGACTGTAATGCTCTGTGGTCTTATCGAGGAAATAGAAGTGTTTATAAAAACCCAGATCGCCTATTATCATTCCTTAACCTATGGAGCTCTGGGCTATCTTGATGATAATAACTTTCTTCCTTCAAAAGCGGATAAACATCACGATCTGATAAATTTATTCAATTGTGAAGTACATAATAATGCAGATTCTCTTTTTGTTAAACATCACATTCAGAATTATAACGGGCAATTTCCGCTTTGGGTTGCTGTAGAGCTGTTTACATTAGGTAACATATCACAGTTTTATTCTCAAATGAAGGCGGCAGATAAAAAAGCTGTCAGCAGAAATATAACAGAACTGACAGGATATGCCTATCAATATAAACAGCTCGAAAGCTTGTTATTCTGTTTAACACATTTAAGAAATAAGTGCGCTCATTTTACGAGATTGTATTTTCATAAATTTGGTACGATCCCCAATTTGCCGAAATACGTTACACAAGAAATTTATTTTAATCCTCAAAACGTGAGAATATATCAATATTTGTTTATACTGAAGCTTTTAACTCCGGTTTCCGAGCGTTGGAATAACTTTGTGACAGAATTAGAGGCACTTATAGATGAGTATTCGGAACATATAGATCTTAGGCATATAGGGTTCCCCGACAATTGGAAATCGGAGCTTTTATCCTCATTCACATAAATTTTATCGAGCAGTCAGACCGCAACATCTGATCTGCTCAAATCATAAAAGGCCGTGGGTTCGAATCCCGTCAGATGCACCATGAACAAACGCCGTTTGAAGATGTTCAAGCGGCGTTTGTTATATTATGATATATTTTTGTTTTAAAAAATTTTCGTAAACTATTGAAAAAAGCGAATAAATGTGCTATAATTTCTAAAAAGAACATTTGTTGCTTTAAAAGGAGTGCTTGAAAGTGCATTTGCAGGAAAAAACAGTTGAAACACAGCCTATATTTGACGGCAAAATTATAAACGTACGCAAGGACAAGGCAGAGCTTGAAGACGGCTCGATCGTTACCCGTGAGCTTGTTATCCATCCGGGCGGAGTCTGCATTGTTCCCGTGAATGAAAAGGGTGAGGTTTACCTTGTAAGGCAGTTCCGTTATCCTTTTCAGGAGGTTCTTACCGAAGTTCCGGCAGGAAAGCTTGAGGTCGGTGAGGATCACCGTGAAGCAGGTCTTCGCGAGCTTAAAGAGGAAGTCGGCGCAGAGTGCGAGAACTTTGAATATCTTGGAGTAATGTATCCTTCGGTCGCTTATCTCACCGAAAAGATACACATGTATCTTGCGACGGGTCTTTCCTTTGGTGAACAGGATCTTGACGAGGGTGAGTTCCTTGATGTTGAGAAAATGCCGCTTGAAAAGGCTGTTGAAATGGTGCTGAACGGTGAGATAAAGGACGGAAAGACGCAGACTGCGCTTCTTCTTGCTTCAAAAAAGCTTGGAATATAAAAAACCGTCCCCATTAAAGGGACGGCGGAAGTTTAAAGTTTATCAGAGGATAGTGCCGGACTGTTCTGCTTCGAGTTCAGCCTGCATAAGCTCAATATGACGGGTGTAAGCGTCAAGTATCTGACCTTCGATGGTTCCTCTTGCCTCGGGGGAGATGGGGTGAACGATATCACGGAACATCCCGTTTTCGTCGCGTCTGCTCGGCATAGCAACAAAAAGGCGTTCGTCACCCTGAACTACCTTGATATCGTGGATAGCGAGCATATCATCAATTGTGATAGAGATGATAGCACGGAGTCTGCCCTCGGGGATTATCTTTCTGATTTTGATGTCTGTAATGTTCATAGTAGTTTCTCCTTTGTAATGATTAAAACCTGTGCCGTTTCCGCAGGCAAGGTCATTGACAATATTTATGACAAGCAGCTGCTCCGATCTCTCGGAGTTGAGCAGGAAGGTTATTGGTTTATTTTGCTCGGTTTGAGATAAAAATATACGATATATATATAAGCAGCCAAGAAAAAACTTCCTTATGTTGCATATCACAGCTTCTAATATAACATATTATAGTTAAGTATTTCTGAATGGTAAATGATTTAGTTGTGAATTTGAATTGATTTTTTGTAAATAATTTTTGTGTAAAAAATATTAAAAGAGTTGACGGAGGAAGGATATGAAGCTCTATATAAAGCAACGTATTTTCAGCTGGACGGACAGCTATGACATATACGATGAGAATATGAACAGGAAATACACTGCAAAGGCTGATTTCCTTGCTCTCGGACACAGAATACGCATTTTTGATTTATACGGCTGTGAGGTCGGACATATCGAAGAAAAGCTGCTTCGTCTTTTGGCGGAATTCGATGTTTACATCGGCGGCAGATGGCTCGGCAGGATAAAGAAAAAGTTCAGCTTGTTTATCCCGAAGTATGACATAGATTACAACGGCTGGGACATTGACGGCGACTTTTTCGGCTGGAATTATCAGGTGCGCAGGCCGAACGGTCTTGTTGCGGCGACTATTTCAAAGGAGCTGCTGCATTTGAGCGATACATACGTTATTGACATTTTTGATGATTCGGACGAGATAAACGTGCTCCTGCTCGTTGCGGCGATCGATGCGGCGAACTGCAGCAATAATAATTCGTAATTATGGCGGCTGTTCGACTTATAGGAAGTTGTGAGGAAATATATGAAAGTAAATTTCTATGAAACAGTAGATGATAAACTCTTAAAGTTTGCCGTTATTATTTCACAACATAATGGCAAATGGGTATTTTGCAAACACAAAGAGCGAAACACATACGAACTACCTGGCGGTCATAGGGAGCAAAATGAATCTATATTGGAGACCGCTAAACGAGAACTTTCCGAGGAAACCGGCGCACTGCAATTTGATATAACTCCAATTTGTGTTTACTCTGTAATTGGCAAAAATCGAGTAAATCAAACAGGTGAAGAGACTTATGGCATGCTATTTTTTGCAAATATTAAAACCTTTGAAAATGAATTGCATTGTGAGATGGAAAGTGTTTCTTTTTTCGATATTCTTCCTACAGAATGGACTTATCCTCTTATTCAACCTATGTTAATTACAGAATATCTGCGACGGATAAAAAATGAATAACTTCCGATTTATCGGTGAGATAATCTGATCTGCAAATCGGAATTTGTGGGGAACGGTACAATGAAAGACTATACGGAAATCTTTTCAATGGCGTTAGATGGTAAAGCTGATTATGACGTGAAAAAAGTAGCAGAGATAATAGACTCGCAGGAAGAATTTTATTGCGGAGATTATGATGATTTTGTTGACCACTATTGGTATATGCTGATCCCTAAACAAATAAAAAGATATGATGAAAAATTTGGCTATTTATCATCAGAATATCCTATTGCCTTACTTACAGAAAACTGTCCTGAAAAACTAAAAAGAATACTTTCTGAAAACGGCATATTGCATTCTTTATTGGACGAACCATTATCATGTGATGAAAATATCTTGAAACATTATGTTCATAATAAAATAGTGTTTGACGAACATTTTGTTGATAGCTGCGATTATAGCTTTGATGATGAAAGGTTCTTTTGGCTAATGCAGAAATATGAAACCGGATTTCAAAATTATATTGATTCAAGTTGTTTTATGATTGAAGAAATAAGATAAATTGATGTAATTATATTTTTGGCACATTGCGCAGAAATAAACTTCCAATTTATCGTGGAGATAATCTGATTTGAGAATCGGAATTTGAGGTGGATAAATATGTTTAG
>JBJFFR010000073.1:0-16102 GCA_051891935.1 Oscillospiraceae bacterium | reverse complement strand
CTCATAACCCGAAGGTCGTTGGTTCAAATCCAGCCTCCGCAACCAACGTAGAATAGCCGTTTGATGAAAGTCAAGCGGCTGTTTTTTATGTCTGAAAATATAAAAAAGACCAACAAAAAACCAACAGCACAAAAATCAGACCAACTGTGACCAACAGAAAGTCACTTCAAAAGCCCAGTTAAGCATGCTTTCCAAATATGGCAGCAGCAATACATTCGGCTGATCTCTCGTCAGCCTGCTTGATAATATGGGAATAAAGGTCGCTGGTGGTTGAAGGCTTGGCGTGTCCAAGGCGGCTCGATATGCTGATAGTGTCCATTCCGTTGAAGTAAAGGATACTTGCCATAGTGTGGCGGAATGCGTGAGGATTAATGTGAGGAAGTCCGTACTTCTCCGAAAAATCCGCACACCAGCCTGTTATGCTGTCCGGGTGGATAGGATATCCGACCTTGTCGCTGTTCTCCTGATAGAAAAGATAATCATTTATTGCGCTGTGCGTAGCTGTGTTCTCACTGTTATGTGCAGCGTTTCTTATGCTGTCTTCATTCGGCAGGTCGATATAGGCATTCCACATTGTTCCGTAAGTTGAACGTGCTGCAAGCCATTCCTTGCGATATTCCCTTAAAAGCTGTATGGTTTCCGCAGGGAGTTTGATAAAGCGGTCGGATTCATCGGTCTTGGGCGAGCTTGTGTACATTCCAACGTCCTTCTTATAAAGAATGCTGTGGCATATATGTATCTGTGAACGCTCCCAATCAATGCAAGACCAGCGCAGCCCGGCAAGCTCCCCTCTGCGTATGCCGGTGATAAGAAGCAGATGCACCATTACCTTTCTGCTCATAGGCACATTTTCAAGAGCATCTCTGATAGCAGCTACCTCTTCCGGCTGAAAATAGTTCGGGTGCGACTTTTCAACCTTTGGCGGTGTAGCCTTTGAAGCAGGATTGTACTGTATAAGCATCTCCTTTTCAGCCTGTGCAAGTATAGCAGAGATAAGTCTGTGATGCTCCACAACTGTTTTTGCGGAAAGCGGCTCATTGTTCACGATGATCTCAAAAAGCGCATTCACATGCTTTCCAAGCACATTTGCAATTGATTCAGCCTTATCGTAAGAAATGATCTTTTTGCTGTAGCATGAAGATATGGTCGTGAGGGATACTTCCGCAGATTCGGATAGACTGTCCTTTGTTATTCCCTTTTCTTTAAGCATAGCTTTAAGATCCACTTTACAAATAGCCTTCTTGTTATTTGCCCTCATACCATTTTGGGAAAGCTGTTTGTAAAAGTTATTCAGATGCTGCGGTCTGATGTCGGCGATCTTTATGTGTCCGATCCCTGCATTGATGCGTGGCAGCATATCACGATAACGTGTTATAGTTGTATGCTTCATTCTATTTCGTTCTTTTAGATCAATTACATAATCCGCATATTGAGCGAAGGTCTGTCTGTTGTCAAGACTGAAACCAAGTTTGCACTGTTCCTCAAAGGTAACTGCTTGTTTATTCAGTTCCTTTTCGATCTGTTTAGCTGTCATTCCGGGCGTCGGCTTCCATGTCTTAACGTAAGGATTGAGCTGCTTGCCATTTTCATCTCTGCCCTTGAAAACGCGTATCTCATAGCTGACGATCTCGCCGTTCTTATTCTTTTTTGGTCGTATTGATGCCATCTATATTCTCCTCCCATTCTCTGATAAGATCAGTCATTGATACATTATCATTGTTGAAATGCTCTAACCATTTGCGCTCACGTTCATTCAGTTTTTCGCCGTTTTTCATCTTTTTTTCAATCAATGCGTACATATAAACTATAAGTCCGTTATAATAACCTCCTGTGGTGCAGCAAGCATCGTCATATAAACCAACAAATTCATCTTCGTCATGTCGGGTGTCCAGACTTACATCAACTATGTTTCCATCCTCATCCTCATATAGATTTTCTGGTGGAGTAAGCTTCTGAATAACCTCCTGAAAATAGTGTCTGCCTTCGTCTACGACGCTTTGAAAGAGAAATCTTTTATAATAATAACCGGTAAGAACAGTTCCGTTTCCATAGATCATATCCATAAGAGGTTGCTTTTGATCATTTTTTCTTTCATTATCTATATCTGAAAGCTCATCCATAATTTCTTCTTCATTTCCTTCGTTAATATCAATTACAGCAGCATGCTTGATATTACTGATCATCTCGTCGTATGAATCGAGAATATCTATCATAGTCGATATAATATCAATAGTGTAAGGATAATTGACCTCTTTATCATCATTCGGTTCATTAAGCTGCTTTTTTAATTGCTGTATTTTCTTACTTAATTGCTTCACCTTATTAAGCTCCGAAAACAGCTTGATATTTGATTCGGATAGTCCCGTATAGTCGCATACAGCCTTCAGATCGGTATTTGTGGAACGCACATCACTCGCCCCTGCAAGATAATCAACGGACACTCCAAAGAATTTTGCGACTTTAGCAGTTGTGAGGACATCGGGAATGCTGTCACCGCTTACCCATTTTCCCACACCTTGCCGCGTCACTCCGACAGCAGACGCAACATCCTCATGTATACAGTTCCTTTCCCTTATAAGTTGTCCCAGACGTTCTGCAAATATATTCACATTCTTTTTGGCAGATGGTCTTGCCATTTCTATTACCCCATTTCGTTTTTTCGGTTGCTTTTTCATTTATAATTCGATCCAAAGAAAACATTTTTGCTTTATGTGTAAATTAGGAAAAATGTATTGACTTTGGCAGCGGCCTATGCTAATATACATTATAGCAAATAAAGTTTCAGATGTCAATATAAAGAAAATATATTTTACAGAAGATTAGAGGTGATTTTGCAATGTGAGAAAAGAACCTTGAACAGAATAAAGGAAATGAAAGAATGATCAAACATACGCTATTTGATAAGGAAGGAGAAAACAAAATGAAATTGACCGTACCACACATGGAAACAATCAAAGCTACATCCAAGCTCACCGGGCTTCCCGAGCATTTTATCCGCCAGAAGGTCCTCAGTGGAGAAATCGTGTCCGTAAAAGCAGGCAGTAAATATCTTGTCAATGTTGATAAATTCATAGAGTATCTCAATACCTGCACCGTTGAAACAGCCGGAAATAATACAGAATCAGACAGCAAGATCACGCCCATTCCTGCTAAACTTTAAGGCGGTGCATTTATGGCAGCACGAAGAATGCTTGCGAAGGTGATTATGGAGTCGGATAAGTTTCTTGAATTGTCGTTTTCCGCACAATCACTGTATGTACAGCTTGGACTAAATGCGGATGACGACGGCTTTGTAAACTGTGCTATGAAGGTATGCAGAATGATAGGCGCCGATCCCGCTGAACTTTCACTTCTTATTGAAAAGGGGTATATCATTCCGTTTGAAAGTGGTGTAATAGTGATAGCTCATTGGCATGTGCATAATAAGATAAGAATTGACCGTTATCAGCCTACAATTTATAAAAAAGAGCTGTCAATGCTGATTTTGGGAAAGGATAATATATACAGATTGAATCCCGGTTTACCAAATGACAACCAAATGTCTGTCCAGGATAGTATAGGAGAGGAAAAGCAAGACAAGTATAGTTCAGACGATCGCCTTTTCGGCGAACATAAGCTTATAAAGCTTACAGATATAGAATATGAAAAGCTTATTAAAGGCTATGGAGAAGTTCTTGTAAATTCTAATATAAAGAAAATGGATGAATATTGCTATAAAAATGAAAGAAAGTATAATGACTATTATCTTGCATTGATAAGGTGGATGAGAAAGGAGAAAAATAATGGAAACGGCAACTCGATTTACTCCGACAGAATTAACGGAGCATCATATTCGACCAATGTATGAAAACAATTATGATGATTATCTGAACGAACGCTGCAGAACTTTTAATTCTATGGTCGGAACGCTTGATAAAAATGATTCATATAATTGCAGCTGCTGTCATAACAAGGGCGTTGTCTGGACAGTCAGAAATGATGAGATTGTGGAATATTCTTGTCCCGAATGCTACAATGTCCGGAGAAGCTTGAAATTGCTGAAGAACAGTGGACTCTCGGAGCTGTCTTTTGATAACTATAATATTTCATACAGCTGGCAGAAAACTGTATTTGATACAGTACATAAATTTGCGGAGAACAGCAGTGGTCAATGGCTTTATATCGGCGGTCAGAGCGGAAGTGGGAAAACGCATCTTTGCACAGCTGCACTTCGGCACATGATATACACTTGTCGGCGGCAGGCCGTTTTGATGAAATGGGCAGAGGTTTCAAAGGAGCTAAAAGGAATAATTAACGAATCTGCATATTCAGAGAAAATGGAATACTACAAAAATGCGGATATTCTGTACATTGATGATTTTCTCAAAGTTAAAAAGGGCGAATACATAAAACCTGCGGATATTAACCTTGCGTTTGAATTGATAGATCACAGATATTGCAGTAAGCTTACCACTATCATTTCCAGTGAATTTTCACTCGATGAAATAATCACTGCCGATGAAGCTACGGGGAGCAGGATAAAGCAGATGACAGGAAGTTATGCTTTGAATATTGTCCCGGACATTCGGAAGAATTATAGGTTGAGGTGAATGTGTTTTCTTATGAGGGTTGTTGAGGCAGCCTTCATTTTATTTTTGGAGCATAACAGAAATTCTGAATTTGAAAAAATCAAAAATTACCGATAATGATTTTTAGTTATAAAGTACGATAAGCAAATTTTTATAAAAACAAGAATTTGCGTAATGGATGTTAAGTGATATTAAGCTTTTCACTGACTTCGGGATAATTAAGTGTAAAAAGTGATTTTTATGTATGCAGAACAAGTTTTGAGCTTGTAGGATAGCAAGCGTAGAAAAGTAATATTACTTTTCCCATAATCTGGCTAAATGCCGATTATGGTTAGGGATTTCTCCCTAAAACCTATTTTACATATTTGAGGTGAAAGTTAATGAATGCAAAAAAAGAATATAAACGAAAACTGATATATTACAGTCCGAAGGAATGGGAAACTGTCTGCAAAAAAGCGGCGTCAATGAATATGCGAACAGGAACATATATCAGAAAAATCTCTGTGAAAGGTTCAGTAAAAAAGGTTGATCTTAAACAGCTCAATCATTTAAGGATGTCATTCGCCAACATTGGAACAGAACTGAATCAAATTGCAAAAGTTGCAAACAGTACAAAGTCGGTTTATGCAAAGGATATTGATGAAATGAGGGAACAATTTGAATATCTTAGAGAGGTTTTCAATGATTATCTTGTTCCGCTGAAAAGTGAAGATATTATTCCGGGGGAAGATTGAGGACATTCAATTAATAGGTCAGAGATTTATTAAAAATAAGTATAAATCTGACAGAACAAAAAGAGGTCATTTTATTTCCTGTAAAATACACCGTTTTTTCATAACCCTTTCCCGTGCTCGTTTATCATGCGATCATATTCGGGTTATAATTATGAATGCAATAGCTTTCTTCTTTGAAAACGCATAATCAGTGCCTGTTTATTATTTTTTTCGGTCAATTGCTTCTCTTAAAGCAGCAGTGGCTTCTTCAAAATATATCCCCCAGCGATAGCATTCTATATCACCAAACATAACGTGATCCCGATACATAACCATTTTTATGGTATCATATCTTTCTTCATAGTATTCTGCTTCATTGTCTATTAATGGATAATGCACTGTAATTGAGTAATTTCCAGAGTCATCATATTCAACCTTTTCAATCGTCCCTTTTTGTCCCACATGGCCACAGTATTGACCAAAGCATATTTCCCGATTTTCAAAATAGCAGAATGTAAAATCGACGTCATATCCTAAATCAACTACAGATGAAGCGTCTATCCATACGCCTTTCATAATTTTACAAAACTCATCGACTTCTATACTGTAAGTCTTATGATCTTGTGAAGTAACAGTAGTTGATGATTCGCGCCGTTGTGTGGTTGTTGTGCTGTTATTTTTTTTAAAAGATGTATCGAATCCCGAATTATGGCTATCATAACCGGAGATTAAAAAGCAAGCAGCTATTATTGATAAAACTGCTGATATTATTCCATAAAATATGGATTTGGATTTATTGCTCTTGGCAGCGGAACTTTCCCTGTTACCTCCAGTTCCTTTTAATCCAAATAGCCATAGCATAATAACAATTGCTAAAGCAACTAAGCATATTGTTATTCCGATACCTTTGTCATAGTTTTTATAGTTATCAAGAAGTGGAATTGCCATTCCTGCAGTTATAAGTCCTGCAGAGAAAAAAACACCTGCTGACATTAGCAAGAACATCTTTTTTGAAATTGGTACATATCCTTGATGTATTTGCCCATCTATACCGTCAAAAACTACCACTCTTTCTTTTGGATTCTTATAATTGTAGCTTACTAATGAAAAAGGAACAAGTTCTGAAGTTATACTTTTTATTTTATCATCTGATGTAAAATGTATATTTCTTATGTCACCACTATAAAGCGAACGAATATGTGATTCTATTTTCTCGTATAGACATTTACTTCCTTCGTTGAGCCATGCATCACTTTGGGATATAGATGGAACAACTTCCCCTTTATTTAGTTTAATAGGATTGTAAGGTTCATATTTACCGGAACCTATATCTTTTTTTATTATTGTGTCTGTAACTGTCATCAGAGTAAGGTTCAGAACTCTGTCAAGATGTTTATCATCATCTATCAAACATTTAGTATCAGAAAATCCGCGCGTTTCAATAAAGAATTTATCCGAAAAATTGCCATTACGAGACTCCCAAACTGTTTCAGAAACATCTTCATACATCTGTTTAGCAGTATTATATTGTCTTCTTGTAACTCTATGTCCAACTTCAAGTGTATAATGAACCTTACTGTGTGTTTTAAAAAGATATAATGGAAGAAAAAAATTCTTGACATAATTGATATGTGCTGTAGTACGAAAATCATTAGGTGCAAATTTTTCATCACATATCGTGTAAAATTGTTCAAGCACATCGTCACGAGAAGATCTTGAAAAGGGAATAATATAATCATATTTGGAATTGCTTTCACTAAAATAATCAGATAGTATATATGTACTATCACAAAACGGACAAGTCATCATATCACCTGATGAATGTTTTTCCATTGAACCGCCACATTTGGGACAAGTAGTCGATCGTTCGAATGATTCTATTTTTATCATTGAACTATCAACGATTTTTTCTCCGCATCCTTTACATACAAGATACGAGCCGCTATTATCAAGCATCACATCACTTTGGCATGATTTACACGAATATAAAAACATTAAAAATCCCCCTTTACCTTTATATTATAACATTTTTGGGCGCCCTTTTCAAGAAAATAATACATCATATAATACTAATTCGTAATGAAAATCAAAATCCCTTCTTTTTTAACGAAAGACTGGACGCTTAACTAAATCGACAATACCCTGTATGTCTATAAAGGAGATTTTTGTTAATACTGCACATAAATTCATTGACTTATATCCCTAATAGTGGTACAATAGTGTTACAAAAGGATTTGTTGGTGTGTTTTTTGAATTGTCAAATTAAGTGATGATGATCCATAAAAGCATCACCAATCGTTTATACATAATGCTGTTTATTAAGTGTGTCGATTTGTATAATTATCCAAACATTTCCAAAAAAAGAAGGGATTTGGACTTCTATTTCGAATAAAAAAATAGTGAGAGGGTTAATTGGCTCTCAAATATAATTAAGAATGGAGTAGTGTATATGAACGACAAGAACAATAATAATGCGTCTATTAACAAGTTAACAGACGGTCCTCTTTCTTATCAGGAGACAATAGATTTTGCAATGAACATGGAGAGGATCGAAAGCCGCAGAAGAGAAATGAAATCAGGAAGTTCATCCGAATTTGAATTGTATCTGATCTTTGGTGCTCTTGTTTGTTACGGATCGACTGCAGTTGTTACGTATTACTTTGATATAAGTGATGATGCTATCTTGCCGACATTTATTGTGATATGGATAATCTATACCGTACTTTTCGTTTTGGGTGCTATCGGTTCTTCCAAGGGTTCGGGCGGTAAAAGGAAGAAATAGTATTACACAGAAGATAAATCTGCTTAACATTTGAAAGGATTGAAACGATGAAAATTCTGTATCTGCATGGAATTGGTTCCGGCGCTGAAAGCAGAACTCCGGTTGAGCTTCGAAAGGATTTCCACGACATTGAGATTCTTGCACCGGAGCTTCCGGTAAGTCCAAAGGCTGCATACGAATTTCTCAAGAAGAATTATTGGGATGATGATGATATCGGACTTATAATCGGTACATCGCTTGGCGGATTTTATGCGCTGTCTATGATCGGTGCATTGACAAAGAAGCTGCTAATAAATCCTGCGATGTTTGCGGACGAGGATATCGGAAATGGCATTGGTCTTGGCAAGCAGCCGTTTTTCACGAAACGCAGCGACGGTGCGGAAGAATACACCATTGATGAGCAGTTTATCTCAGAGCTTGCAGAAATACGCAGAGAGATATACAAGAATCGTGATCCTTTATATCCCGAGAAGATGGAACACAACATGATCAACGAAACTTACGCTTTGTTCGGAGAAAAGGACAGCTTGTTAAGTCATTATGATGATTTCTGTAAGCTGTTCTGTGAGGACAATGCGGAGAAGTTTGACGGAGAGCATAGGCTAAGTGTTGATGAGATACATAATGTGCTTGCACCGTTTGTCAGGAGGATTCTTGAGGAAGAGTCTTTGCCGATTTGTTTTGTTTGTGATGATTTATAATTATATAAATGAAAGAGGGTGATATTATGGATGAAAACATGCAGAGATTTTTTAAAGGGTGGAGGTCAAAGGGTAACTATGAATCCTTTGTTTTCGATGGAGTTGTCGATGATGAGAAATGGAGAAAACTAAAAGATAATGATCCTAAAATTCTTTTTATTTTGAAGGATACTCATATTTGTTATGATAACCTTAGTGAATTAGAAAAAGAAGAAAAAACATGCGATATTGCCAAAGCTTTGAAAGATGATAAGACCAAAGAATCGGCAAATACTATGTGGCGAAGAGTAACTGAGTGGGCATATGGATTGTTTGAACTATATAATGATAAAAATAGAAACATATTACCATATGAGAAAGTATGCGAAAGATACGATAGTATTTGGAATAAATCTCGCGAAGAGTATTTTAACGAACATATTAAATTCATATCTATTTTAAACTTGAAAAAGACCTTTGGAGATAGTTCAGTATCTTCATATGATTTGTTACAGCATACTAAGCATGACAAACCAAACATTATAGAAGAAATTGAGAGAATAAAGCCCACCATAATAATTTGCGGTGGAACATTCGGTATCATTAAAGAAGAAATTTATGATAATAAGGAAGACGTTTGTTCCAAATCCTATTTTAAACAAAATATAAACGGTGATGATGTTCCGATTTTTAATTTTTGTCATCCAGCTTGCCGTTCTTCAAAGATGATTATGTACTACGGATTAATGGGAATGGTTCAGCAATATTTACTGGAAAATAAGGAGGATAACCATGGCTCAAATAACAAATAACACCCGCTGCTGTGCAACCTGTTCAAATTGGCTCGGATATCGCACGCCCAACCGTCTTGGCTATGTTGAGGTCATAAGCCGTGGCGACAAGGCGAAATGCGGTGCTCAGGGGCTTAACGAAAGCAGAGAATATCAGGCTTGCTACTGCTGCAGCAAATATTCCAAGTGGTCGGTTCTGAAATGAATCCATAGACAATATGAAGAAAGTGAAGCGAATAATCTATGAATAAAACATATGTATATCTGCATCATGATGGTATGGATATCTTTTTTTCAGATCATATGCTTTCCAAAGAAGAAAGCTACTGTTCCTTATGCGATGATTATGATACATTGATCGACGTCTGCGATGATGAAGAAAGCTTTGGAAAATTGCTGACTAAACTTTTTTCAGAAGGATATGATTTAGTTCCTTGTGATGATTTCAATGATCTGATAGAAAAGTATGGTACAGAAAATCAGAAGGATTTTTATTTAAGCGAAGAATATGCAAACCACGGGTTAATTGATTAGAAAGAAGAATACAAAATGAATATAGGCGTATTTTACTTTATCGGCAATAAAATATTATCTCACCATACCTCTCTTCAAAATGGAGAGAAGTATGGTGAGAATATTACCTTTTCTGCTCATTGGGATCTGTGGCAAAGGTTTGTCAAGGACTACCCGGAATATGATTGCCTCGATTATGATTATTTCCCGAGGGGAAGGGTCGTTTATGATCTGAATAAGAAACAGTGTATTCTCTACCTTGACCACAAGATCAGAAGTCAAGAATATATTGACAAGATAAAGGCGGTCTTTGGTTTCGATGACAGCTTTGTATTCGGCGAGGACGAACATTATCAATCCCAGCAGCCGGTTGAGGATATTGATCCCGAGGAACTGGACGGGGACTGCGTATATTGAAATGAAAACGAAATAAACATATTATTATGTGATGTTAAGGATCACAGCAACCTGATAAGCATCAAAATATGTTTGATTAACAGGTTTGAATGCTATTGAGTATATCGCTTATTTTGACGGAGAGGATAAAAATGAAGGTATCTATTTATTCAAGAGCTGAAATCAATCGTATTATCAAACAAGGTTTGTTTCCCGATAACGCTGCTGTCATTACATTTTATGATACTACAAAGGATGAGGATTATCGACACGTTAATTATGACAACGTAACCACTAATGTTTTTTACTGTGCATTAGACGATGTTGATAATGAGTATCTTATAGAACAAGGTAAATTATACGAAGATTTCTTTGACTATGCCGATGATGTAGCTGAATTTATATATGAAGCATATGACAGTGGAAATGATATAATCTGCCAGTGCGATTACGGGCAAAGCAGAAGTGCAGGATGTGCCGCCGCTATTCTTCAACATTTCTACCGAACCGGCATTGATGTATTTGAAGATTACAAAAGATATCCTAATAAAGTGATATATCATAAAATTTTTGATGCTCTTGAGAGTTATAAATCAAGACGCAAATAAACGATTTTGTATATCAATTAGGCTTGCTCCATACTAAAGCATAACTGCCTTTGCAGTCCTATCCGACGTGCGATTTGTTTCCTGAAATCATCGGGCTGCAGCACTTCCACAACAGGTCCGAAGGAAAGAATACGAATAAGGATCTCCGTTTCATCTTTTATATCGTATTTCATTGCAACGGTACATTCTTTAGTCTCATCATCAAATTCCGAAACACGTTCAAGCTCCGCAAATTCCATCATAAAGCGATTTATGGCATTCCTTTCACTGCTGACCCGTAGAACGACCTCCTTCTTCGGAGAGGCTTCATCAAGACCATTTCCGGCAATAACATCAGTAAGCTCCGTAGAGTTTATCTGTGCAATGTTAATTATTCCTCTTTCTATTGGCTTGGACTTATTATATCGGATAACATGCACTCTGAACTTGTCATTTTTTGAAGAATATTCAACTCTTTCGGGAAGATAATAATGGGTTATCCTATCATTTTTTCTGCTCTGAAAACTGATTTTAATAAGTCTGTTTTCGTGCATGGAACAAAGAATGTTCCGAAAATGCTTGATATAATCCTCATTTTCAAAATCATCACCGTCAGTGAAGCGGTCGAAGAAGTGAATAGACGTGCTGTTAAACAACGGCTCCGCACCAAGCAGCTCATACAGCTCGGCTTTCTGTTCTTTGTCAAGGAACAGAGAGCTTTTTTTATCGTTCAGAACAGCACAGAGCCACTTTTTCTGTACATTGGTAAGCGGGATATGAGGTTCGTTTTTCAGTATAGAGGTATAAATCCCGTCCTTCTCTGTCAGAAGCCCCATATTGTTTTTGCCAATAAGCTCCGGCTCCAGAAACAGTACCGTTTCGGAGAAGCCGTTTTTGCTGATAATTCTCCGGATATCTTCTTTTTTAACTGATTTTTGTTTGAGTACCTTTTCGGTTATGTTATAGTATGTACAGTTTATCTCCGAAAACAGCTTCACCTTTCATCACCTCCGTACATATCATAAAGCCGCTGAATGTCGTTATAAAATTTCTCTTTAAGCTCTGTATTGGCAGTATCAAAAGCCGCTATTCTTCCGATGAACGTTTTTATCCACGGGGACATTTCATTTGCGTCAAAAACATCGGCATCATACGCATATCTGCCGTCTTCAAGCTTGGTTATCGTGCCGTTTCTGCCCTCACGTTCAAGACGTTTCAGAATAAACTGCTCCTTGTTTTCATCAATGAGTATTTCCATGTGAATATGCTCGGTCTGACCGTGCTTTCGTTCTCTTCCGAAGCTTGTTCCCCATAAATGGCATTCATTGTTTTTGTAGAATTCATAATATCTGTCATATTCACTGCAAACCTCACCTGTCTTTACCGCCTTTATACTGTCAAGTCTTGCAGAAAACAGCCTTTTTTGTGACTCGTTATACATGATAAGATAGTTTCTTCCTGTTTGTACAGAGCTGTGTATCTTCAAAGGGATAGCTGTGCTATTTATTTTGTTCCCGTTTTTCATGCTTATCATGGACATATTGATTTCTCTTTTTTCTTTCATAGCCCGACATACTTCAAGCAGTATCTCATCATCAAGAGTATGGACCATATATGCGTGTTTTCGGGTAAAAATACTGTTAGCTATATCCGCTTTGTCCATAATAAAGCTGCCCACCACTCCGAAGTGTATCTCCTCCGAAAAGAATGAAATCATATCCGAAAGCGCCGGATATTTTGCCAGTAAATTATCAATATACATATCTGATTTTCTGAATAATATGGATTTCCCAAGCTTGTTTTGAATTATCAGACCTTCATCCGCATATTCTTTAAGCTTTAGTCTTACTGTTTGAAGATCGAATACCATTCCGTATTCGGAAACTATCTTGTCTGTTATTTCGGATGCAGTCATTTCGCTGTTTTCAAGAATATCCATGATAAAAAAATGAAGCTTTATATCATTTTCGGTATAGGTTGCGGATTTAAAGCATTTGTATAAAGGATTCTGATAGATACGGCTGCAGTCTATTTTCACAGCGACCTTCTTTTTATGCCCCGATAACTCTGTATGTACATGATCGGATAACCAACTTTCTATCCTGCGCTTTTCGTTGTCATAAGTTCTTTTGCTTTTTGTGTTGTAATCTTCCCTTGTACGAAAGCCGAATATATAAAAGTCACGAACATAATCCCTTACCTTGTCAAAGCTTTTTATCAGCTCGGAATATACAGCCATATCTTCATCTCCTTTTTGGAAACGCTGACACGATTTTCAGCGTTTCCTTTATTATACATCATAATTTCCGCATAATCAACGCTTTATGTAACATCGCACCTTTTTTTATATGAAATTGGAAATTCTTTCAGTTATAATAAAGGCAACGAAAACGAAAGGATGATATTTATGTTCGAATACTTTGACAAAGACAAAATGCTTATACCTATCAGAATATGGGCAGGATCCATTAATGATATTGAGGAAAGCTGCCTTGAACAAGCTGTTAATCTTGCAAACCTTCCATTTGCAGTTGATCATATAGCTCTTATGCCCGACACACATACAGGCAAGGGCATGCCCATAGGCGGCGTTATTGCCTGCAGAAATACTGTAATTCCAAATGCAGTAGGCGTTGACATCGGCTGCGGAATGGCATTTGTTCAGACTGATATTCCGGTACAGCTTCTCCGTGAAACCATGACAGGAAGCGGCAAGCTTATAAAGGTAATAATCGGAAACATACTCCGAACTATTCCCGTAGGCTTCAAGCATTACAGCAAGCCCCAGGCTTCGGCAGTGCTTGACAAGGCACAGACAGAAATGGGTAAATATTCTGCCGATGAAGAGCTTATCCAGTATATCGAGGAAAGCTATCTTTCGGTAGGTACACTCGGCGGAGGGAATCATTTTATCGAGATACAGGAGGACGAAAACGGTCTTGCCTGCATAATGCTCCATTCGGGAAGCCGTATGTTCGGTAATATGATAGGCAAGCATTTTAACAAGCTTGCTCACAGCATTAATGAAAAGTATTTCTCCTCTGTGCCTTCTTCCTATAACCTGCCGTTTCTTCCCGTTGACACGAATGAAGGTCAGCGTTATCTGAACTGGATGCATCTTGCAATGGATTTTGCGTATGAAAACAGAGCAGTTATGCTCCAAAAGGTCAAGGCTATTTTCACAGAACAGGTTGAAAAGCACACAGGTCTTGTACCAAGCTTTTCGGATGAGGTCAACTGTCACCACAATTATGCAGCTCTTGAAAATCACTATGGCGAAAATGTATGGGTACACCGCAAGGGTGCTGTTTATGCTGCAGAAGGAGAGATTGCAATTATTCCCGGCTCTATGGGTTCAAACAGCTATATTGTAAAGGGGCTGGGAAATCGGGAAAGCTTCCTTACTTCATCTCACGGTGCAGGCAGGAGCTATTCAAGAACAGGTGCAATGGAGAAATTCTCGGTTGAATCTGTTATGCTTGACCTGAAAGAAAGAAACGTTGTTCTCGGCAAAAACAGCAAAAAAGACGTTGCAGAGGAGTGCCGTTTCGCATACAAGGATATTGATACAGTAATGGAAAATCAGAAGGATCTCACCGTTCCAATAAAGAAGCTCTTTACAGTGGGCGTGGTAAAAGGTTAAAAGGAGATGTTATTATGAAACTTGCATCAGCATTATCGGAAAGAACAGACATTCAGAACAGAATAAGTGAGTTATCTGTAAGACTTAACAACAACGCAAAGGTACAGGACGGTGATAAGCCTGCCGAAGACCCTATTGTACTTATGGAAGAGCTTGACAGACTGATCAAAAGGCTTGAAGAGCTTATGGCAAGGATAAACCTTACAAACAGCAGAACTGTTTCCGACGGTAGGACGATCACCGAGATACTTGCACACAGAGATTGTCTGAAGAAAAAGATAGAGCTTACCAGAAGTTTTCTGAACACCGCAAGCAACAAGGTGAATCGTATGACCAGAACAGAAATAAAGATCGTCAGCACAGTTTCCGTATCGGAAATACAGGCAGAGCTTACCTTGAACACATAGACTCTCAAAATAAAAGAATAATTACTTTGTATTTTGGCTGTGTACCTGCTCCAACATTAAAATTATCAAATCTGAAGGGGAATTATGGCTGTCTGGTGCTTTATAGGTAAAGTTACCCTATAAGCAGTAAACACTTAAATCTGCGTTCAGATTTTGTTATTTCTAATAGGTACCTTCAAAAGCTTTATCATACGAAATTCGTCTGAAGCACAAAAACCTGTTAAATATGTGATTTTTACTTTTAGTTTCCTATCAAGAGTGTGAAGCTGCTATCCCCAAGAATGTCATAGTGGTAATTATAGGTATGCCCTAACTCAAGGTACACCGTTGCATATTTCAAGGCAACTGCCAGTGACCTTGATTTATAGGTATCGTTCTGAATGATACGTTTAACGTATGACTTTTAACGAAACATTAAAACTCAATAGACAGTCAGGAGCTTGGCTTATCAATGAACAGGTGTAGTCATTTTGTCCACACATCATAAAACCACTAACCAAATTCAGGGTACAGGTTCAATCTGAAAGTTCATCAAAAATTTGTCTCAATATTACCCCTATACCCTTATATATAGGTACTTAAAAATTTTTTGATGAAAACATACCCCCTCCCCATAGAGATATAAATAGGCGTAAAAAATAGCCGTTGCCCCGATTATGGAGTAACGGCTATAAAATTATAAATTCTGCAAATAATTATATACTTCTCTGCTCTTATTCAAACTAAGTTTATTTAAGCTGCGGTTTTTAATAAAGTCATTGAAATTACCTGCATTAATTTTCAATTCAGTATAGATACGATAGTTGCTGATATTCTTTTGGTCTTTGAGTTTAACTATTTTGTCAAGCATAAGCTCTTTAATATGATCGTCATTTTCTTTCATTCCTATTTTGCGATTATATGAATTTACAACCTTGAGATAATCAATAGGCAAGTTATGTGTGAGATTATTGTCTAACAAATTTATAATATGCTTGTATTCCGTTTTGTCGGATTCCGCAAGATACTTTGACAGCACTTCT
>JBJFFR010000072.1:0-3297 GCA_051891935.1 Oscillospiraceae bacterium | reverse complement strand
ACTTATGTATTTGCGAAAAATGATGAACTAACAGGCAAACATGGAACGAAATTCCTGTTCGTTCCAAGTATTTGGAACTCTTCGTTCCACGTTTTTTTATTCGTTCCAAGTCTATTGACAAATAGAAAACTATGTTATATAATGATTTTAACATAGGTATTTTATGACTTATATGACATTTTTAGCAGGCGATACAAAAAAGAACTATCAGGTATAGGCATAAAAAATATTCTTTGTAATACTGAAAGGACTGAGTAATTTGAAGAAAACAAAAATCAACAGGCTGTTAAAGCGGACAGCCGCAGGAATACTTGCCCTTGCGATGATATCAGTGCCCCTGCCGGCACAGGAAATGGGGCTGCCCGACTTTGGTTTCGGCATAACTGTTTTTGCGGATGACAAAGGCAATTTTGGCGTGAATAATTCGCTGTTGTGGTCTTTTTTTGAAGAGAACAGCCTTTTGGATATTGACAGCAAGTTGGCTACAAACGGCGGTGCAATGAATTCATGGACAAGTGCGAGCAATGTTCCATGGTATACATATAGAAACAGTATAGAATCAGTAAAAATTCATACCAAGGTTACTTCCATCGGAAATTATGCTTTTTCCGGATATCCAAAAATTAAAAGCGTAACTTTATTAAAAAACGTATCCGGTTCCTCCGACATTACTTACATTGGAACGTCTGCTTTTGAGAAATGTACATCTCTTACAAGTATAAACATCCCCAAGGGGGTTAAAAATATTGACGATAATGCCTTTGCCGGCTGTACATCTCTTGAAAGTGTAACGGTTCCCAACACCGTTACCAGACTTGGAACCAGTGTATTTGAAAGATGTATATCACTTGAAAGTGCTGAACTGCCCGACACCCTTACTTCTACCGGAGTATCTACATTTAACAGCTGTTCAAATCTTAAAAGCATAAAGATCCCCTCAAACGTTACTTCTATTGAAAGCTTTTTTCTTTCCGGTTGTTCAAGTCTTACAAGCATAACTATTCCCGAAAAGGTTACGTCCATTGGAAATAGTGCTTTTTCCGGCTGTTCGAGTCTTACAAGCATAACTATTCCCGAAAAGGTTACGTCCATTGGAAATAGTGCTTTTTCCGGCTGTTCGAGTCTTGAAACGATTTTTATTCCGAGCGGCTTAGATGTATCAAATGCAAATATCCCCTCCACAGCATCGCAGATCAGATACACTATTGGAGAGGACGGCAAAGCAACAGTAACTGAGGTTACTCTCGGCACAGGCAGGACAGCGCTAACTATTCCCCAAAGCATAGGAAATGCGACAGTCGCTATTGTTTGTATTAAGGACTGTCCAACAGGTCTAACCTGTCCTTCCGCACCACTGATAGAATACAGCGTTAACAACAGCGAAGCAACCATTACAAAAATAGTTTTGCCGACGGGACAAAATAAGTTCGATCTCCCGGATAATATAGGCGGTTATCCAATTACTGCCGTTGCAGCAGATTATCGGCAGTATGTGGGAAATCATACCCACAATTTAGACAGCAACCATATCTGTACGCTCTGCGGCAAGACACAATATGTTAAAGGCATTACTGTTTCACCCGATAAACAAAAACTCAATGTTGGCGGAATTGCTGATCTCACAGCCAATGTTGACCACGATAATGCTATTGACCCAAGCTTTACATGGACTTCTTCCGATACCTCTGTTGCCACGGTCAATGAAAACGGAACGGTAAAGGCTGTTGCACCGGGAACGGCATTTATCAGAGCCACGGCAAATGACGGAAGTGGGAAATACGGCAAATGTGAGATAACTGTGGAACTGAGTACGGTTCTTTCCATAACCGAAACCGAACCGGGCAGCGAACCCGTAGTATCCAAAGATTACACCTATGACAGTATAAATCATGTTCTGACTATCCTTTCAGACAAGGCAATGACTATCAGCGGAACATCTACTACCGATAAAATTTTTGTTCAAAAGGACATTTCCGCAAATATCACACTTAACGGCGTGAATATTGATGTTTCGGGAACAGTGGATGCTTGTGCATTCAAAATTGCAGACAACAGTACAGGCGATGTTACGATCACGCTTAAAGGAACCAATGTTTTGAAAAGCGCCAATAACCGTGCAGGTATACAAAAAAACGGTATCAGCAATAGTATTGGCAAGCTTGAAATAAAGGGCGATGGATCGCTTAAAGTATCGGGCGTCGCTTTTGCTGCAGGAATCGGTGGCGACACTAACGGTTCCTGTTCTAAAGTTACAATAAGCGGCGGCACAGTTACCGCAATTGGCTGCAAATATGGATATGCTGCAGGCATAGGCGGTGGTAAACGGGGAAGCACCTCGGATATCAAGATAACCGGAGGCTCGGTAAAGGCTTCTGTTGGCTGTATTCCTACCAACGGCACAGAGAATGTTTATCCTCTCACTATATCAAACCCCGACAACAAACCCGTTACCATCAACGGAAAGGATTATACACCTGTTAACCATAGGGAGTTAGACGAAAATGACGGCAATCTGTATGTATTTCTCCCTGCAAGAACAGCGGAAAATCCCAATTTTGTCAAGGTCGGAGATACAACAACAAAGTATGTATATGATACAGAGGCTTCAAAGTGGTACAAAATCGTTGATACAATAACAATTAGCATTGATGCTCCCACTGCGGGACAGGTGCTTGATACCTCTGCATTGGCTTCGGCAGCGAATTATACTCTCGGTGCGGTAAGCTGGACAGACGGCGATACAACTGCAAAATTCGACAAGGAATATACTGCAGAGATCGTTGTAACAGCCAACAGCGACTGCATCTTTGGCGGCTCTCTTACCGCAACGGTAAACGGCGAAACAGCTTCAATAACCGATAACGGTGACGGAACAGCTACCGTGACCTATACATTTGAAAAGACAGGACATTCTATCACAAAGGTCAATGCGGTTGACAGCACCTGTACAACAGACGGCAACACCGAACATTACAAGTGCTCCGTATGCAATAAGCTCTTTGCAGATGAAAGCGGAACAACGGAAACCACAATTGAAGATGTAACTATCCCTGCGGCTCATAAGCTTTCCCATATAGAAGCAGCGAATGCAAGCTGCACAGAGAGCGGCAATATAGAGCATTACAAGTGTGATGTCTGCGAAAAGCTCTTTACAGATGAAAGCGGAACAACCGAAACCACACTTGAAGCTGTAACGATCTCTGCTATAGGTCATACGATCACTCATATAGATGCCAATGATCCGACCTGCACCGAGGACGGCAACATCGAACATTACAAGTGCGATGTCTGCGGAAA
>JBJFFR010000071.1:0-17897 GCA_051891935.1 Oscillospiraceae bacterium | reverse complement strand
AAGACAATCGCTAACAAGAAGAAGTAAGGAGGGAATGAACAATGGCTCAGGTTAAGGGCAAGAAGACTGTCGTTAGACGTCGTCGTGAGCGTAAAAACATTGAAAATGGTGCTGTTCATATCCAGTCCACTTTCAACAACACAATCGTAACTATTACTGATACACAGGGTAACGCAATTTCATGGGCTTCCGCAGGCGAACTCGGTTTCAGAGGTTCCAAGAAGTCCACTCCGTTCGCTGCACAGACAGCTGCAGAAACAGCTGCAAAGGCTGCAATGGATCACGGTCTTAAGACTGTTGAAGTTTACGTTAAGGGACCCGGTGCAGGCCGTGAAGCTGCTATCAGAGCTTTGCAGACTGTTGGTCTTGAAGTAAGACTTATCAAGGATGTTACTCCTATTCCTCACAACGGATGCCGTCCTCCAAAAAGACGTCGTGTATAACAGACGTTCTGAACGCAGGCGTTTTCCGCTTAATAAATCGTTTTTTAATTACCAATGGAGGTGTAATTCTAAATGGCAGTTAATAAAGACCCCATACTCAAAAAATGCAGATACTTAGGAATCAGCCCTATGGTTATGGGTATTTCTAAGACTTCTAATAGAAACCCCGGTGCCAACAACAGAAAGAAGCTTTCCGAATATGGCACACAGCTCAAGGAAAAGCAGAAGCTCAAGTTCATCTACGGCGTTCTTGAAAAGCCTTTCTATCACTACTATGAGCTCGCTAACAAGGTTACTGACAAGACAACAGGTGATGCGCTCATCACTATCCTCGAGTCAAGACTTGATAACGTTGTTTTCAGAATGGGTCTCGCTCTCACAAGACGTGAAGCAAGACAGCTCGTTACTCACAGACACTTCACTGTAAACGGACAGAGAGTTGATATTCCTTCTTACAGAGTTAAGGAAGGCGATGTTATCGCTCTTTATGAAGGCAGCCGTTCAAGTGCAAAGTTCAAGGAGATCTACGATCAGACTAACGGCAGAGTAGTTCCTACATGGCTCGAATCCAACAAGGACAATTTCTCCGCAAAGGTTGTTCGTATGCCTGAAACTGAAGATCTTGACTATGAGGTTGAAACTCACCTTATCGTCGAGTTGTACTCCAAGTAATAGGTTTATCGTGTATAAATTTCTTATATACGTTAATTATCCGCAATGCGAATATAGGAGGGTTTTATAATGCTTGAAAAAATCGAAAAGCCGGAAATCGAAACCGTTGAACTCAAGACCAACGGAACTTACGGCAAGTTTGCTATCGCTCCTCTTGAGCGCGGCTATGGACATACTCTTGGCAACAGCCTCAGACGTGTCCTGCTCTCCTCGCTTCCGGGTGTTGCTGTTACTTCGGTGAAGATTGACGGTGTACACCACGAATTATCTACTATTCCGGGCGTTAAGGAAGATGTTACTGAAATAGTTCTTAACCTCAAGGGACTCACAGCCAAGCTTTACGGCGAAGGCCCCAAGACCATCTATATCGAAGCCGAAGACGAATGCGAAGTTACCGCAGGTGACATCAAAGCGGATTCGGAAGTTGATATCCTCGTTCCGGATATGCACATTGCTACACTCGGCAAAGACGCTAAGCTTTATATGGAGATCACTATCGACAGAGGACGCGGATATGTTCCTGCCGAAAAGAACAAGCAGCTCTTCAACTTCGGTGTTGATGTTATCGCTGTTGACTCCATTTATACCCCTGTACTGAAAGTAAATTACACTGTTGAAGATACTCGTCTTGGACAGGTAACTGATTATGATAAGCTTATTCTTGATGTCTGGACCAACGGTGTTGTTTCGGCAAAGGAAGCTGTATCACAGGCAGCCAATCTCCTCATTGAGCATCTGAAGCTCTTCAGCGAGCTTTCCGATGAATCCGCTATCACTGAGATCATGGTAGAAAAGGACGACAAGGGCAAAGAAAAAGTCCTTGAGATGACCATTGAGGATCTTGACTTATCAGTACGTTCGTTCAATTGCCTCAAGCGTGCAAACATTAACACAGTAGGTGATTTGATCAACAAGTCAGAAGAAGAGATGATGAAGGTGAGAAACCTCGGTAAGAAGTCCTTTGACGAAGTTAAGGAAAAGCTTCAGTCCCTCGGTTTTGAACTCAGCTCTGAAGATGATAACTAAGAGTGATAATTTTGCAAAAATACGATACTTTTAATAGGTAAGGAGTGATTAGAATGCCGGGAACAAGAAAATTGGGCAGAACAAGCGATCATAGAAAAGCTATGCTCAGAGCTATGGTTACATTCCTGCTCGAAAACGGCAAGATCGAAACAACAGTAACAAGAGCCAAAGAGGTTCGCGCTATGTCTGAAAAGATGATCACCATCGCCAAGACTAACGACCTCCACTCCAGACGTCAGGTTCTTGCTTATGTTACAAAGGAAGATGTTGTCAAGAAGCTTTTTGACGAGATCGCACCTAAGTACGCTGATGTTAATGGCGGTTATACAAGAATCATCAAGACAGGTCCAAGACGCGGCGACGCTGCTGAAATGGCTATCATTGAGCTTGTATAAGTTAATTTCGATATAAATAATTAACGCTGTTCGATTTTTTTCGGACAGCGTTTTTTTAATGCGTAATGCGTAATTATTTTGATATCCATAATAATACTAATCTTCAATCAACCTATAGACAAATCCTCGGCTATAATAATCCAATTCTATGTCTGGCTCCCTTGAAAGGCGGCAAGCCTTCCTGCGGTCGTTTTCCTTGATTGGACGTATTCTATCCACAGTCTTTATCCATAGAACAAATGGTTATTAGTATAAGTATATCAAAAAGAACCGTGATGCGTCAACTATGTATTTCTTCGGTCAGACATTCAAGCTCCTCTTCCCGTTCTCTCAGCTTTTTGGAGGAACGGGACATACCTATCAAAATAATAAAAAACGCCGCCGTGAACACAAAGCCCCATATTACCGCAATATTAGCTTTGCCGTAATAAATAAAGTCGATAGACGAAAGCACGGCTAAAACCGCCGCAGCTATCGCCGAGATCTTCTTCACCTTTTTCTGTCCCTCAAGCTTGCAGCGCACCTGTTCAAGCTGCTTGTCCGCCGGGAGCGTTGTATTTATGACACCGATAAAGGCATACTCTATCTGAGGGTCAATTACAGTCCTCTCATCTATGGATAAAAGGTCGCCCATTTCGTCCACATAGCGTTTATATCCCTCAATATCATCACCAAACTCCTGCTTCCTTTTTTCAAGCAGTATGGTCTTGTACATCATGCGCCGCATCTTATAGTCGTACATATATTGATTCCATAGTTTTCCGGTACACAAAAAAGCGAGATAAGGAAGCAGCAGCGCTGCCCTGATATATTCATTAGGTATCAGCTGCTTCATCAAAGGCATTATAACGGGTATAATAAAAAAAGCAAAACACAGGATAAGACATACGATGTTGAGTGTTTTATATATCCTGAATCTGCTGCGGCTTTTTAAATACAGCAGCTCTATCTGATCGGCATTGCACACGGCGCTGTCTTTGCTGCATATTTGAGCAGCAGCAGACTCTCCTTTTACACGCATACTGTTGCTTACACGGTGCGGTACGTTCTTCTTGCCGGTAACGGAAGTGAAAAATAGTTCTTTCCAACCCATTTGATACTGCTCCTTCCTCGTTGTTTTTTTATATTATACAACATTTTTTTCATAAATGGAATACTTTTTTGCACAAAATAAACCGCAGGGCAGGGTATTCCAATGAGTAGATTATTTGTTGTAAATAAAAAATTACGCATTAAGCATTACGCTTAAGCATTATTTTTCGTGTTGACTTTTTTTAAAAACTGGGTTATAATTATACTGTATATTTATGTCCCGAAATGAAATAATAGATACATACAATATTCAGTTCGGGAGATACAGATATGATATACAATGATGAAAATAACGACAATAACGGCGATAATTCGGCAGCTGAAGAAGCTCTTGACCGTGCGGAGCTTATCGAAAAAACGGGCGAAGTCACTTCGCAGAATGCAAAGCATCTCATCCATTGCCTGACGATAATCGGGCAGGTCGAGGGGCATTATCTTCTTCCGCCGCAGAACAAGACGACTAAATATGAGCATATCATGCCTGCGCTCGTTGCGGTCGAGCAGGATCGTTCGATCGAAGGCTTGGTGATAATCCTTAATACGGTCGGCGGTGATGTTGAAGCAGGTCTTGCAATTGCGGAGCTTATTGCCGGTATGAAGACGCCGACGGTTTCAATCGTTGTCGGCGGAGGACACTCGATAGGTGTTCCGCTTGCAGTTTCGGCGAAGCGTTCCTTCATTGTGCCGAGTGCTACAATGACGATACATCCCGTTCGCATGAGCGGCACGGTTCTCGGAGTTCCGCAGACCTTATCCTATTTTGACAAGATGCAGGACAGGATAAGCAACTTTGTTTGCCGCAACAGCAATATTTCGGCACAGCGTTTCAAGGAGCTTATGATGAACACGGGCGAACTTACAATGGACATGGGGACTGTCATTGACGGTGAAACGGCTGTAAAAGAGGGACTTATTGATCGGCTTGGAGGACTTTCCGATGCGATCGAGGAGCTTTACGAGCTTATCGAAACGGGCGAGCCCCGATATCCCGATGCGGAAGATTCGTAAGCGGAGGGTGAAAAAATGGTTATTCATACGATCATAAATGAATATGATGTGCTGTATGCACAGGAGCGTGAGGCGGCTTATGCACTTCACGCAGAAAAAATCAACAATGGGAGCTGTGCGACAATGCTTTCCGCAGCCTGCACGGAGCTTCCCAAAATATTAGACTACGGAGGAAAGATCAATGACAGTGATTGAGGGCATAATTCAAGGACTTATTCAGGGCTTATCGGAGTTCCTTCCGATATCAAGCTCGGGGCATTTATCTGTATTTCAGCATTTTTTCGGTATTCACGGGGAAGGTGCTGTGCTGGTGAATGTATTTTTACATCTTGGAACGCTCATAGCGGTGTTTATTGCGTTCCGGGACAAGATAAAGGCACTTATAATCGAATTTTTCAGGCTTGTGAAGGATATTTTCACGGGGAAATTCAAGTGGAAGGAAATGAATCCCGAACGCAGAATGATATTTATGATAATTATTTCTATCCTGCCGTTATTCGGGTTTTACATATTCAAGGACTTTTTCGAGAGCTTGCAGTCAGATACGAGCGTTGTTGCGGAGGGCATCGGTTTTCTGTACACATCGGCGCTGCTGTTCTTTTCGACAAGCAAGCTTTGCAGCGGAAACAAGCTGACCTGCGGCGAGGTGACGACTCCGAAGGCACTGCTGATCGGCGCTTTTCAGGGAATTGCGCTCATTCCGGGTGTATCACGCTCGGGTTCGACCATTTCGGCAGGACTTTTTGCAGGCTTAAAGCGTGAGGAAGCTGTTGAATACAGCTTTATTCTGGGAATCCCCGTTATTCTTGCAGGTGCGCTGACGGAGATGCTTTCCTTTGACGGAAATGCGGCGGCTTCGCTTATTCTGCCGCTTGTTGTCGGCTTTATAACGGCGGCTGTTTCGGGATATCTTGCGATAAGGCTTATAAAGCTGCTCGTTGTTTCGGACAAATTCAGGATATTTGCATTTTACACGCTTATTTTGGGAATTATCGTGCTTTCGATAGGAATTTACGAGGACGTGAGCGGAAACCTTATATTTAGAGCATAATTTTTTTCGCTGTAAAAAACTGGAGGAATAAACTTGGCACAGAACAGGACAAAGGCAACAAAAGAGGAAATTGCCCGTCAGAATGAGAATGCTCGCCACCGTGACAGGGTCTTATGGTCAACGGTGCTTTTCGCTGCAGGAGTGCTTGCGGCTGCGTTCACGCTGATAAAGGGCGAATCTCTCTGGAACACGATACATAATATTTTTCTCGGATTATTCGGTGTGACCGCATTTCTTGTACCGGTAGTGATGATCTATGCTTCGATAATGATCGCAATGGATAAGACGGAGCTTTATGTCAGCACAAGGCTGGTGCAATGTGCTGCGGCTGTACTGCTGCTGACGGGCTTCGTTCAGATATTCTTTGCAGGAGAGCTTCAGGGAGAACGGCTCTTTGACGAGATAATCCCTGCGCTTTATTCCGAGGGCAAGAAGCTTCGCGGCGGCGGAGTCATGAGCATTCTGATCGCAGGACCGCTGCTTGCGCTTTTCAAGAAGGTCGGAGCTTCGATAATCATTGTTCTGCTGTGCTTTGTATTTGTAATGGTCGTTGCGAACAAGACGATAATCGACCTTTTCAAGATGATGAGAAACGGCTTTGCAAAGGCGAGCGCTGCCCGTGCGGAGAGCTATGTTGAAACGCCCGATTTCGTTCCTCCTCCGGGGGCAAAGAACATGAAAAAGACTGTTCCGAATGCCGATGTTCCTGCGAAGATAGCGGAAAAGCAGCAGAGGGACTTTGATGTTGATATTCCGATGCCTGCGGGACAGAAGCTTTCGCAGGCTGAACAGATAAAGGCAACGGGAACGCTGACCGAGCCGCCGAAGGAGATCGCAGACGAGGCTTCCGTCATCCCTGCGGCTGCGCCGAAGATAGTCGGAAACAAGGCTGTTGAGGCTGACAAGGAGCTTGCAAAGGAGCAGCTCAAAACGGCTTCAAACGAGCTTGACGATATTATAAAGAAGGCTGCGGCTGCGCCCAAGAAGGTCACGGCTTCATCGGAAAAGTTGGCTGCAAAGCCTTCATCCGAGGAGGAAAACACGCAGCTTAAAAAGGATATTGCGAATGCAATGGCGAACAGAAAGCCTGTTGCAAAGCAGTCAACTCTTGCCTCGGAGAAGATCGCTTCGACCGAGGAGCTTGATATGCCCGATGCGCCGACGGCTGCCGATATCCAGCACGAGATAGCCGAGAACAAGCAGGAGGCGTTCGTTTACACGTTCCCACCGATAGAGCTTTTAAAGCAGGCTGACAATGAGAGCAATTCCGATCAGGCAGAAGCGGAGATGAAGAGCAATGCCGACACGCTTGTTGATACGCTCAAGAGCTTCGGCGTTCAGACGAGGATCGTTGACATCCACCGAGGTCCTACCGTTACAAGATATGAGCTTCAGCCGAGTGCAGGCGTAAAGATCTCAAAGATAACTGCGCTTGCCGATGATATTGCGCTCAATCTGGCGGCTGCAGGCGTTCGTATAGAAGCGCCTATCCCGGGAAAGGCTGCGGTCGGAATTGAGGTTCCGAACAGGGTCAAGGACACTGTTTCTATCCGTGAGATGATCGAGAGCGAGGAGTTCTCCAATACGAAGAGCAAGCTTTCGTTCGTTGTCGGAAAGAACATTGACGGTGAAGTCATTATCGGAGATATTGCGAAGCTACCGCACGTTATCATTGCAGGAACTACGGGTTCGGGTAAATCTGTTTGTACAAACAGTATAATTATGAGCATCTTATACAATGCGTCGCCCGATGAAGTGCGTCTTGTACTTATCGACCCGAAAATGGTTGAATTCAAGGTTTATGACGGTATACCGCATCTGCTTATCCCTGTTGTCACCGACCCGAGAAAGGCTGCAGGTGCGCTTTCCTGGGCGGTTCAGGAGATGCTCAAGCGTTACAAGCTTTTTGCGGACAGCAATGTTCGTGATCTTAACGGCTACAATGAAATGGCTGCCGAAACGGACGGTATTGAGCCGCTGCCGAGGATAGTCATTGCGATAGACGAGCTTGCCGACCTTATGATGGCTTGCTCGAACGAGGTCGAAGATTCTATCTGCCGACTGGCGCAGATGGCGAGAGCTGCAGGTATGCACCTTATAATTGCAACGCAGCGTCCGACCGTTGATGTTATCACGGGTCTAATCAAGGCGAACATCCCGTCCCGAATCGCACTGACGGTTTCATCGCAGATAGACAGCCGTACAATTATTGATACGGCAGGTGCGGAAAAGCTGCTCGGCTACGGCGATATGCTTTACTATCCGCAGGGAATCCCGAAGCCTGTGCGTGTTCAGGGCTGCTTTGTTTCGACAAAGGAAGTCGAAGCGGTCGTTTCGTTCATCAAGAGCGGCGGTCAGGTCGAGTATTCGAGCGAGATCATCGAGGAGATCGAAAAGGCTACGCCTGTGCCGAAGGGTGAGGGCAAGGGGGATAATTCCTCCGATGTTCCCGTTGGCGACGGCAGCGACGAAGAGATCATCGACCGTGCAGTTGATGTGCTTTGTGACGCAGGACAGGCTTCCGTATCCTATTTGCAGCGTAAATTGAAGCTTGGCTACGCCCGTGCGGCGAGGATAATGGATCAGCTTGAAGAGCTTGGCGTTGTAGGCCCTTACGAGGGTTCAAAGCCGAGAGCTGTTATAATCACTAAAGAGATGTGGCTCAAACGCAAGCTTATAAACGAAGATGTTGTTTCGGATCCTATGGGCGGCGGTTCGGAGATCTTTGACGAAGTCGTTTCGGAACTGGAAGACAATGAATAATGCGTAATTCGTAATGCGTAATTATTTTTTGCCGCAGGTTTCTGTTTGATCCGTAGGGGATGGGGTTCCCGTCCGTTGAAACACAGGGCCGTTTCCTCAAATCCAAATTATGACGAGAGAAATTTGTGTTTTCGTGATGTATGTGCGGATTATAATAATTACGCATTGATTTGGAGGTTATTGATAATGATTGATAAATCCAAGAAGGCTTTTCCATTCATTTCAGTAAATTTGATAGGGGCAATGATCGTTCTGCTTTGCTTTTTTGTCAGAACGGTGGCAGATATCGGATTTTTTGGCATTTTTCTGACTAAAATTGTCTTTGAGATAAGTCCTTTATGTGTTATTGTAATTATTGCATTAATATTAGCACTCAATGCAGCCGCATTTTCGAGTATTGACAGCAATAAATCGGAGTCGGGAGTTTTATGCTCTGCGTTTTTCGGTTCTCTCGGCGGCGTTATTGCCGTTCATACCGTAAACAAAGGTTACGAAAAAGCTAAAGCCGTAAAGCTTATTTTCAATGTTCATTTATGGCTTTGTATATTTTGGGCGGTTTCGTGGCTTTTGTATCGGTATGGCTATTATCATTTTTCTGTTTTCAAATGATTTTCGTTCTTCGTGATGTATGTGTGTTTTACAATAATTACGAATTCCGCATTAAACCAATGGGAGGTGCTTGCGATGTTGAAAAAAATCATTGATGCTTTTTATGATTTTGTTGACTATGGTCCGTTTTCTTCCGGCAGAAAAGAGGAAAAAACAAGTCCGTCGTATATTCTGCCGAACAGAAATGAGGAGATGGCGGTCAGCGAACAAAAAAATAATTTCTCCGACAGTTATTTTGATAGGCACCCTTATATCGGAACGAGTATTATTGGCTTTATAGTCACAGTTATTTGCTGCATCACGCCGTTAAGACAGCTTATAGGCACAATCGGGGTGCTTATGTTTATGCTTGGCGGCAGCATATTGTCTTTATACTTGGTGATCATCAACATAGCTGCTTTTATAGCGGTTTCAAATGAGAAAATCCGAGCAGGAGCGGCACTGTCGTTTTTCGGTGGGTCGTTGGGCTGCCTTTTGGCATTGTCCTTTGTTCAGCCTGATTCCAATAGCGTTAAAATTATTTCAACGGCATGCTTATGGTTTTTAATATGTGTTGTTATATCGGGATTACTTTTTATTGCATACGATTTTAGGTTGTTCCCGTGAATAGGGAATAAATGGGCGGATATGGAATCTGCCCCTACGGAAATCGTGTTTTTGCGGTGGATTTGAGGAAAATAATAATTCCGAATTCCGAATTAAACATAGAACCTTGACAATTGAATAAGCCTTGGTGTATAATATAAATATCGGAGGTGTGAAATATGAATACGGAAGAAATTTTGTTAAAGATACTTGAAGAACAGAAAACAATCGGTAAGCGACTTGACAGTATGGAAGGACGTTTTGACAGTATGGAAGGACGTTTTGACAGTATGGAAGGACGTCTTGACAATATGGAAGAACAGCTCAAAGAGCAGAATAACGAGCAGAAGCTGATCAGAAAACGCCTTGACAATATGGAAGGACGTCTTGACAATATGGAAGTACAGCTTGAAGAAATACGTCATGACGGTAAAATTACAAGAGTTGCAACAAACAGAATAGGTGAAATGCTGGAAGAACATCTGATGTTGGAAAATTCATGAAATACATTTAAGGCTTATTCAATTGAATAGGTCTTATTTTTATGATAAATAAATCGTGAAGTCTAACTATAAAAATCAAGAAATTATTGAGGATAAATCAATTACACACAATTAAAGAATGTTCCGCTTTTTATAGCGTTTCAATAAAAACGGGCGGATATGGAATCCGCCCCTACGAAAAATCGTTTTTCGTGAGGTATGTGCGGTTTATAATAATTACGCATTAAGCATTACGAATTACGCATTCGATCAATCACTTTGGTTCTCAAAAAAAGAGGAGAAAATATGCCGTTTTTACCAATATCAAAAGAGGATATGCAGGAGCGTGGGATAGAGCAGCTTGACTTTATCTGCATCACGGGCGACAGCTATGTCGATCACCCAAGCTTCGGTATTTCGATAATTTCGAGAGTTGTGGAAAGTCTTGGATTTACTGTTGGAATCATTGCACAGCCCGACTGGCACAGCGTTCGTGATTTCAAGAAGCTCGGAAAACCGAAGTATGCGTTCCTTGTGACTTCGGGCAACATTGACAGCATGGTCGCACACTACACGAGCGCAAAGAGAAAGCGTTCCGATGACGCTTACACGGCTGGAGGAATGGCAGGAAAGCGCCCCGACCGTGCGGTGATAGTTTACTGTCAAAAGCTGCGTGAGGCCTACGGCGACATCCCCATTGCCATTGGCGGTTTGGAGGCTTCGCTGCGCCGTTTTGCACACTATGACTACTGGGATGACGCAGTTCGTCCGTCCATACTTTATGACAGCGGAGCCGATCTGCTCATGTATGGAATGGGAGAACACCAGATAACCGAGATATGCACCCGTCTTGCAAAGGGTGAGGATATACACGACCTAAAGGACATTCGCGGAACGGCTTATCTTGTAAAGCCTGTTGATACGCCTTACGGCGCTGTCGAATGTCCGTCCTTGAAGGCTTGCCGTGAGAACAAGGCGGAGTATGCAAAGGCTTGCCGCATACAGTATGACTGGCAGGACGAGGTCTACGGAAAGACGTTGATCCAGCGTCAGGACGATATGATGCTCGTTCAGACTGCGCCCTCGCCCGTGCTTACGACCGAGGAGCTTGACGCTGTTTACGAGCTGCCTTACATGAGGACATATCATCCGATTTATGAAAAAGAGGGCGGCGTTCCGGGGATAAAGGAAGTTGAGTTTTCGATAACGCACAACCGAGGCTGCTTCGGCTTTTGCAACTTCTGCTCGATCGCACTTCATCAGGGCAGGCGTATCGCTGTACGAAGCGAAGAAAGCGTTCTGCGTGAAGCAAGGCTTTTGACGACCTTGCCGAATTTCAAGGGCTACATTCACGATGTCGGCGGTCCTACTGCGAATTTTCGGCGTACAAGCTGTGACAAGCAGCTCAAACACGGACTTTGCAAGGGCAAAAAGTGTCTTGCGCCCGAGCCTTGTCCGAATCTTGTTGTAGATCACACGGAATATCTTGAAATGCTGCGGAAAATAAGGGCGGTACCGAAGGTTAAAAAGGTATTCATCCGAAGCGGCATTCGCTACGATTATCTTATCGAGGACAAGGACGAGGAGTTCATGCGTGAGCTTATCGAAAACCATGTCAGCGGACAGCTCAAGGTAGCTCCCGAGCATTGTTCTGCGGCGGTGCTTGACAAAATGGGCAAGCCGCACATTGAAGCTTACAAGAAATTTCAGGATAAATTCTATAAGATGACAAATCAGATCGGAAAGGAGCAGTATCTTGTTCCGTATCTTATGTCATCGCATCCGGGCAGCACGTTAAATGACGCTGTTGAGCTTGCGCTGTTCCTTAAATCGCTGAAAATGCGTCCCGAGCAGGTTCAGGACTTCTATCCGACGCCGGGAACGCTTTCGACCTGTATGTTTTACACGGAAATGGACCCTTACACGCTGGAAAAGGTATATGTTCCGAAGACGGCGGAGGAAAAGGGTATGCAGAGGGCACTTTTGCAGTATTTCCGTCCGCAGAATCAGCGCAGGTGCATTGAAGCTTTGCAGAAGGCGCACCGAACCGATCTTATCGGGAACACGCCTGACTGTCTTGTAAAGCCGGATGCGCAGTATCTTCGTGAACAGAATGAGCGCCGTCAAAAGCAGACCGGAAAGGGCAAAGGCGGCAGCAAAAACGCTGCAAGAAACGGCAGAGGACGGAACTCCTCATTTGGAAACGGAAGTGAAAAGAATTGGCAGGAAGAAAAAAATCACCGCCGAAGCGGAAAACCGGCGAGAGGGAAAGGCAGGAGCTGAACAGGGTCTTTCGCGGCGGCTTGTCTGTCCCTGCTCTGATGGTTGTAATACTGTTCATAGCAGCGTTCCTTTACGGTTCCTATCTTGAAAAGGGGAACACGGAGGAGCCTGCGGCGGTGGTCAGCAACTTTATTGAGAGGGACGCCGATCTTTCGATACGATACATTGATGTCGGTCAGGGCGACTGCGAGCTTATCTCGTATGCGGGGCAGAATATTCTTATTGATGCAGGCGAGAAGGAAGCTGCGGAAGCTGTTATCGGGGCGCTTGACGAGCTTGGGATAACAAGGCTTGATTATGTTATCGCAACGCACCCTCACGCCGATCACATCGGAGCAATGTACAAGGTGATAGAGAAGTACGATATCGGTACGGTCATTGCGCCGAGGGTGAAGGACGAGCTTGTCCCGACTTCAAAGGCTTATGAGCGTTTTCTCACGGCTTTGAGCAAGAAGGGACAGAAGCTGACAGCGGCAAAGCCTGGAACGGTCTATTCCCTTGCCGATGAGGACAAGGAGAACGACAACACGGCTTTTGAGGTGCTTTCGCCCGTGGGAGATGATTATGACGATCTCAACGACTGGTCGGTGGTGATAAGGCTCGTTCACGGGAATTGTGCGTTCCTTTTTACGGGTGACGCCGAAAAGGCTGCGGAGGCTGACATTATTGCGAGCGGAGCCGAGCTTTCGGCAGACGTATTAAAGGTCGGTCATCACGGCAGCTCGACTTCTTCAAGCAAGAAGTTCCTTGAAGCTGTTTCTCCAAAAGCGGCTGTGATAAGCTGCGGTGACGGGAACTCCTTCGGACATCCGCACAAGGACACAATTGAAAAGCTTGAAGATAGGAACATTGAGTATTATCGAACGGATCAATGCGGAACGGTAACGGTCTACTCGGACGGCGAGAGCTTCAGGGTACAGACCGAGCGTTCGGACAGCGGCGCTTCAAAAAAGGAGAATAAAGAATGATGATTATTGACAGGATAGAAGGGCAGACGGTCGTTGTTGAGGACGGCGACAGGCATTTTTCCGCAGACATTTCGCTCTTTGACGGGGCGGTGCGTGAAGGTGATGTTGTCACTGAGCGGAACGGACGTTATTATTTTGACAAGGCAGCGACAGAAAAACGGAGAGAGGATATCATCAAGCTTCAAAATAGCTTGTGGGAATGAGGTAATGATCATGCAGAAAGTATTGTTTGACGAATTAAGAGAAAGACTTCCGAAGCTTTCAAAGGGTCACAAGAAGATCGCAGAGTATATGCTCAACCATTATGACAAGGCTGCATTTATGACTGCGTCAAAGCTCGGCGGTATCGTTGGAGTAAGCGAATCGACGGTAGTTCGTTTTGCTACGGAGCTTGGCTACGAGGGTTATCCCGAGCTCCAGCGTGCGCTGAAGGATTACACGAGCAATATGCTCACGACCGTTCAGAGAATTGACGTTATGAACGACCGCATGGGCGATGTTGATGTTTATGAAAAGGTAATAAGCATGGACATTGACAAGCTCAAAAAGACGCTCGAGGAGGGCGACAAGGAGCAGTTCTACAGCACGGTGGACGCTTTATGCGCTGCGAAGAACATCTATGTCATCGGCGCACGTTCGGCGGCTGTTCTTGCACGTTTCCTTTCGTTCTACTTCACGATGATGTGTGATAATGTAAGACTTGTTCATACGACATCGACCTCCGAAATGTTTGAGCAGATTCTCAATATCGGCGAAAATGATATTATGATAGGAATAAGCTTTCCCCGTTACTCGAATCACACGGTAAAGGCTTTCCGCTATGCTTCTTCAAAGGGAGCAAAGGTAATCGCCATAACCGACAGCTTATCTTCTCCGCTTGCCGAATATGCGGATAACATACTTATCGCAAGGAGCGACATGGTATCGTTTGCGGATTCGCTCATTGCGCCGATGAGTGTTATAAATGCGCTTATCGTTGCGGTTGGGATGAGAAAGCGTGACTATGTTGCGGATAGCTACAAGAGGCTGGAGGAGATCTGTGACGAATATCAGGCTTATGATAATTTTGACGGAAGAAATTCCGACATTTCGCTCCGCGGCAAGGATGAAATAGTATAACCCGAAAGGAACGGTCAACAGATGGAGCATATCCGTATCGGAGATGTAAAAATTGAAAAAACCGCTGCGCTTGCGCCTATGGCTTCGGTGGCGGACAGGGCATACCGTGCTGTCTGCAAGGAGCAGGGGGCGGCATACATGGTATCGGAGATGATATCGGCAAAGGGACTTTGCTATTCCGACAGGAAGACGGAGGAGCTTTGCACGGTCATTGACAGCGAGCGGCCGTATGCGCTGCAGCTTTTCGGCGAAGACCCCGAATTTGTCGGCAGGGCGGCAGGGATGCTGATGAAGTACAAGCCCGACATACTGGATATAAACATGGGTTGTCCCGTTCCGAAGATAGTCGGCAGCGGAAGCGGAAGTGCGCTTATGAAAACGCCCGAGATCGCAGGTGAGATAGTTCGTGCGGCGGTAAAAAACAGCGATGTTCCCGTTACGGTGAAGTTCCGCAAGGGTTGGGACGATGAAAATGTGAATGCGGTCGAATTTGCAAAAGTGATCGAGCAGGCAGGCGCTTCGATGATAGCTGTTCACGGGCGAACTCGTGTGCAGATGTATCACGGAAAGGCTGATCGTGACATTATTCGTCGGGTCAAAGAGGCTGTTTCGATACCCGTTATAGGCAACGGGGATATTGATTCGCCCGAGAGCGCTGTTGAAATGTATGAACAGACAGGCTGCGACCTTGTTATGATCGGCAGGGGAAGCTATGGCAGGCCGTGGCTGTTCTCGCAGATAAAAAGCTATATGGAAACGGGTGAATATGCGCCCGAACCGACGCTTGAAGAAAAGCTTGCGATAATGCTTCATCAGGCAGAGCTGACGGTCGAATTCAAGGGTGAGAAAAAGGCTATGGCGGAGCTGCGCAGGCAATGCTCGTTCTATCTCAAAGGGATACCGAATGCCGCAAGCTTCCGTGGACGGTTCGGAACGCTGACAAGCATGGACGATCTTCGCAGGATAACGGACGAGATACTGGGTGCGGCTTTATGAGATACGAGATAAGAAAAGCAGCTGCGGACGATCTTGCGGCTATGTGTGAGATCGAGAGAGAATGTATAGCCGAGACGTGGAGCCTTTCGGCATTCGAGAGCAGCTTTGCGGCGAACGGTGCTGTGTTTCTTGCCGCGCAGGCTGAAAACGGTGAGGTATGCGGCTTTATCACGGCTAACGCTGTGCTTGACGAGATAAACATTTACAATATTGCTGTGAAAGAGGGGTACAGGCGGCTCGGTATAGCGACTGCGCTTCTTGGAGAGCTTGAAAAGGGAAAGCCGTACAGCATAAATCTTGAAGTAAGGGAGAGCAATGCTTCGGCTGTTGCTTTATATAAGAAATGCGGTTTTGAGCAGGTCGGCTTGCGTAAGAATTTTTACTCCGATCCGACGGAAAACGCTTTGCTTATGACGAAAAGGTGCGCAGAATAAACCGCATTTGAAAGGAAGAAAGAAATGAAGATACTCGGAATAGAGTCCTCCTGCGATGAAACGGCGGCTGCGGTCATTGAGGACGGCAGGAAGATACTTTCAAACGTTGTTTCAACGCAGATAGAGGAACACAAAAAATACGGCGGAGTTGTGCCGGAGATCGCTTCACGCAGACATTGCGAAAATATACTTGATGTTGTTAAAAAGGCGCTTGACGATGCGGGAACGGATCTTGACGGCATTGACGCTATCGGCGTTACCTACGCTCCCGGACTTATAGGTGCGCTTCTTGTAGGCGTAAGCTTTGCAAAGGGCTTGGCGCTTGCTGCGGAAAAGCCGCTTATCCCCGTACATCACATTGCAGGTCACATTGCGGCGAACTATCTTGCAAGCGCAGAAACGGATGAGCCTTTGAAGCCGCCTTATCTTTGTCTTGTTGCGAGCGGCGGACATTCGCACATAATCGAGGTGACGGACTACACGAAGTTCCGCGTTATCGGCAGGACGCACGATGACGCTGCAGGAGAGGCTTTTGACAAGGCTGCAAGAGTGCTTGGCTTCTGCTATCCGGGCGGAGTGCAGATCGACAAGGCTGCGCAGAGCGGCAATCCCGAGGCATACAAGCTTCCGCATCCGAAGATAACGGGCAGCGAATATGATTTCTCGTTCAGCGGCTTGAAGACGGCTGTTATAAACCTTGTTCACAATGCCGAGCAGAAGGGCGAGGAGATAAACAAAAACGATCTTGCGGCGTCGTTCCAGAAGACGATATCGGAGATACTTGTCGGAAAGACCATTGCTGCGGCGAAAGCGTACAATTACAAGACGGTTGCGCTTGCAGGCGGTGTTTCGGCTAACTCTGCGGTAAGAGGGCTGCTCGAAAAGGAATGTAAAAAGAACGGGATGAAGCTTTATATGCCGCCGCTTTACTTATGCGGTGACAATGCTGCGATGATAGGCTGTCAGGCTTATTATGATTATCTTTCGGGTAAGCGTGCAGGAATGGAGCTTAATGCGGTCGCAACGCTTTCGCTTGAAGAAATATGAGGGAAAAATATGCCGAGATTTTTTATTGACCATGAACCGACAGACTATATAAATGTTGAGGGTGCGGACGCAAGGCACATAGGCTATTCGCTGCGGATGAAGGTCGGCGACGAGATAACGTTCTGCCGCACGGGAACGGATTATATCTGCGAGATAGAGGAGATGACCGAGCAGTCGGTGCTGTGCCGTGTAAAGGGCAGGGAGCCGTCAAAATGCGAGCCGAGCTTAAAGCTTACGATCTACCAGGCATTCCCGAAGCAGGACAAGTTTGAGCAGATCATTCAGAAGGTGACGGAGCTTGGTGCTGTACGGATAGTTCCGTTCCTTTCGAGAAGATGTGTTTCCCGACCCGATAAAAAAGACTTTTCGAAAAAGCGTGAGCGTTTTATGCGCATTGCGGAGGAAGCGGCAAAGCAGTCGGGCAGGGGGATAATACCCGAGATATGCGAGCTGATGAGCTTTGATGAGGCTGTAAAGGATATGTCAGCGGCGCAGATCAGGCTTATATGCTATGAAAACGGCGGACAGAAGCTTTCGGGGATTGATTTTGCGGCTGCGGAAACGGCGGCGGTGATGATCGGTTCGGAGGGCGGATTTGAACGCTCGGAGGTTGAAAAGGCGGAGGAAAACGGTGCTGTGCCTATATGGCTGGGGGAAAGGATACTTCGCTGCGAAACATGTCCCGTTGCTGTTACGGCGATAATAATGAATTTGAGCGGAAATATGTAATAAATAAAGCAGGTTAAAGCACATTTTCGGGTTTTGACTTGCTTTTTATGTATATTTCATGCTAAAGTTGGTGTAAACACTGCATTAATTTAATGTGGTATTGTATAAGTTGTATATAAAGTGGAGAAAAATGATAAAAAAAGTAATAAAAACATAGAATAAGCAAAAACCTATTGACAAACCGAATGAAAAGTG
>JBJFFR010000070.1:0-59906 GCA_051891935.1 Oscillospiraceae bacterium | reverse complement strand
TGGAAGAGCTTGAAGCGAAGCTGTCCGCCGTAAAGCAGGACGAAGAAGATGTTGAAGAATTTATCCGCCGATTGAAGAAATACACTGATATTCAGGAGCTTACCCGTGAGATGTGTTTGGAGCTGATCGAATACATTACAATTGATGAATACTCTGCCGACAGACCGAGAGATATTCATATTTATTACAAGTTGTTGGACAAGCCTTTGAAAGACAAGCGCAGGCTTGATACCGCTATAATAAAATAAACCGCTTCGTTAGGCGGTTTTCATTAAATCTATTTTGTGTGTCCTTTTAGGATGTTGAATACTTTATCTGTTTACACTCACGCATTCAACGAAGTCAAGGCAAGGGCAACCGATGAAATAGTCGATATGCTCCATATCAACGAAAAGTATTGCCGTCAGGCTTGATTTGTCCCGATTTGACCAAAATTTGACCAAAGCCCATAATCTGATATAAGAATAACCTCTCCAATGACGCATTACAGCCATTTGAGAGGTTATTTCATCTGGTCGGAGTGACGGGACTTGAACCCACGGCCTCTACCACCCCAAGGTAGCGCGCTACCAATCTGCGCCACACCCCGACGACTATATTATTATAGCTCATTTCAAATCATTTGTCAAGTGCTTTTTCAAAAAAAATTGAAAAAATTAATACCTTTGCACAGAAGCTGCCGTGCAAAGGTATTTTTTCTGTTCAGTCGAGGTTATCAGCCCTCATATTCAACGATCTTAACGGATGACATCTGAACCTGCTTCAGTGGCTTGTCGTTTTCATCTGTTTCAACGTTTCCAAGCTCACGAACGATGTCAAGTCCTTCAAAAACCTGTCCGAAAACCGTATATCCGCCGTCAAGGAACGGTGTTCCGCCCTTTTCGTTGTACATTTCAACAACGTTAGGTGCCCATGAATACTGTGTAGGATCATACTGCATAAGCTCTTCGCAGGTGTTCTGGAGGTAACCCTCGGGAGTGTTTACGATGTAGAACTGGCTGCCGTTGGTGGAAGTCGCACCGCTGTTTGCGTATGCAACCGCACCGCTGAAATGATAAAGTCCTTCGGGGATACCGCCGTCAAACTGGTCGCCCCAGATGCTCTTTCCGCCTGTTCCGTTGCCCTTTGGGTCGCCGCCCTGTATCATAAAGTTGCTGATGATGCGGTGGAAAATGAGCTCGTCATAGTAGCCCATTTCCGCAAGGCCTGTAAAGTTTTCGACACCCTTTGAAGCAACCTCGGGGAAAAGCTTGATCTTGATATCGCCGTAGCCTTCTACGGTTATAACGGCGATCTTTTCACCGATCTCGGGCATTTCAAAGTTATGGATAACCGCATTGTTTGCTTTTTCTGCTGCAGCTTTATCCTGCTCAATGATAGCGCTGACAAGTGCGTTGTCATCGTCTAACGTACTCGTTCCTTTACAGCCGCACAGCAGAACAGCTGCGCTCATGACAGCCGCTATAACCGCAGCTGTTTGTTTCAAAGTATTGATCTTGATCATATATTGTACTCCTTTTTTACATAAATATCGCTGTTACGACAAGGTCACCCTGAATGTTTGAAAAGTCCCTGTCCCAACCAACAAAGGTTTTTCCTTCACTGTTGGTCGTCGGATTTACGGGAACAGGTGCCGGCTGACCCTTTCTGACCTTGACGGGGTAATCAATTCCTTCAACTACGAATGTAACTGTGTATTCTATAGAAGAGAACATTGCTGTGATCGTTACATCAGACTGAATATTGAGAAGAGATTTATCCCAGCCGATGAATTCATTTCCCTGTGAATCGAAGGTCGGTGTTATAGGTGCGATGGCATTTCCGCCTGCTTCAACTATGACGGGATAAGGAACTCCTTCAACCATAAATGTAACAGTGTACTGTGTTGACGCAATGGGCTCAAGGATGGCTGTTATGGTCATATCCGAATAGATAGCGGAGTAGTCCTTGTCCCAGCCCATGAAGGTATAGCCTGCAATGTTGAGTGTGTCGGGGAGAGGTGCAGGATCGCCGTCCTTGACGATGAGTGTGTTTTCACGGTCGGCAATAATTACAGTAACGTTGTGATAAGACTCGGTGGGAGCATCTTTGAATATAGCTGTGATGACGGTATCCTTTGTGATATTTTCAAAGGATTTATCCCAACCGACAAAAGTCTTTCCACTGATCTCGGGATCTGCAGGCATATCTGCTGCGCCGCCGTGTTCAACTTCCTGGACGATCTCTTCGCCGCCAATGACAATGGTAACAGTATGAGTTTTGCCGGTGCTTTCCGTAACGGTGTTCTTTTTGGTAGTAGCGGCAGTTGTTTTTTGTGTAGTTCTGGCAGTTGTTGTCTGCTGCGTTCTGGCAGTTGTTGTCTGCTGTGTCCTTGCGGTAGTTACCTGTTCGGTTCTTCTTGTGGTCGTTGCTGCAGAAGCTGTGGTAGTTGTTTCCTGATCTGTTTCTGCGGTAACTTCAGTTTTGGGAGTCGTTGCAGTTGTTGTTTCGATAGTTTCTGCTGTCTGGATCATTTCGGAGCTTGTTACGGGAACCTCTTCAACGTATTCCTGGCCGGAAACCTCGGTGTATGCGGCTTTCAGTTCTTCCGTTGTATAGGTGAAGTTCTCATCAAGCTGACTTAACACGATAAGGGTCTTGAGATCCTTTGCGGTAAGATCTGTGAGCCGGAACTGGATGTTGAGATAGGAGAAAACAGGGCCGAGATCGTTTGTTGTCACGCGGCCGGTAAGATTTTCGGCAAGGAATTCGGGCGAATTAACGGTGTTTCCCTGAACATCATAAAGCTGTATCTTGGCATTGCCCTTAAAAGCATAAACATCGGTGTAAGAGCTGAAATCCTCTGTGAGCCATGCTACCTTTGAAACGGTTCCCTTTGGGTAAACCTTTGCGTCGGCTGTGCGGATATTGATATCCTTTTTTTCAAGCTCTGCAAAGCTGCAGAGTACGGAGCCTCTGTTGAGGAGCAGCTCTCCGCCTTCCTTGCTCTGCGGAACAGCGGTAACCACAACCTGTGAATTCTCGGAGATCACCATGAAAATTTGATCTGATTTTCCTCTTGCTTTATATACGATCTTGCAGCCGCTGTCTTCGCCGACAGTGATAACATCTCCGACTTTAAGCGCATCGCTTGATTTTGATTCATCATCCTCATCCGCAGAGGTAATGCTGACGGTTCCCGTAGCTTCGGTTATGTACAGACCTGCGCCTCCAAAACCTCCGAAGAGTACTATCATTACTGCAATTACTGCAATGAGTGCAAGAGAACCTGTGATGACAGGTATCAAAGGAATGTTTAACTTTTTCATTTTATACGTCCTTTCGGTTAATGTTCAAAATCGGTGTTTTCTTCATCCGTTCTGCCAAGATCATATTCGTCAAAGTAATCGTCAATATCGTAGTCGTCCCAGGAATCCGGGTTCGGATTAGGCATCTGCCACCATTTCGGGCCGGGGAACGTTGTGTAAATGTGAGTTTCAAGCGTTGTTCCGGGGGTGATCTGCTGCACCGATTCCTTTGGAACAGTTTCGACCGTTCCGGGAGTAGTCACGGCAGTTTCGCGACTTGTTGCGGTTGTTTCCTCGGGCGGAGCAGAAGTTGTTTCGGAAACAGAGGTTTCCTGCGAAACTGTAACCGTTTCGGTCGAAGCGTTTTGCAGACTGACTGCACGGAATGCGGAGTTAAGCTCGTCAAGGCTGTAAGCAAGCGTTTTTTCTCCGCTTATTCTTATCAGCTCTTTTATTGAAATTTCTTTCAGATCAAAGATATTGATATCATAGTTAAGATAACCGTATTGAGCGAAGCTGTCGGCGGATATCATTTCTGCGCCCGTGCGTTCGGTGAGAAGCATAGGTTCTTCGACCTTTTCACCGTCCGTTCCGTAAAGCTGGAGAATGACCTGCCCGTCAAAATCCTGAACATGAGTGAGCATTACGTTCTCGTAGCCCCTGTATTTGCTTTCGTAGCTGAATTCGGTGCGGAAGACCGTTCCTCTGACGCTTATGGCAGCGTTCGGGGTAAGAACACGGAACTTTTCGCTTTTTTTCAAAGGCTTGTTCAGCTGACAGGTCACGGCGCCGTTTGCAATATTGACGGAAACCTCACCCTTGTCCGAAACCTTTGTATAGAAAACGTAAACTGCGCTTTCAGGCTCTACCGAAATGTACTTATCTGTGTCGATCCTTACACGGACGGTACCGTTTTCCGCTGTGTTGATAACATCGCCGCTTTGCAGCACAGTCCGTCTGTTGGCATAGAATTGCTTTTCGCCTCTGATGATCACAACATTGCCGCTGATCTCGCTTATCGTGAGGCTTCGGGTCGTTTCGCCGCCGAATGCGACGCTCAAAGCGACAGCACCGACAATTACGACGAAAAGTGCGGCTATTGCGATCAGAATTATCTTTAAGTTATCATGGATAAATTCATCGAATTTCATTCTTTGGCATCACCACGTTTATATATGTAAATATCCCGTCCGACATTTCATCGGACAAAACTCTATACATTATAACATATTTCTGCAAATTAGTCAAATGGTTTTATTTTGGCATCCACGGCATTCCAACAAGTGGATAATCTTTTTTCTGGGTATTAACAAACTATTGTAGGGGACGGGTTTCTCGTCCCGTTGTCACCAATACACTGATTAAACGGGACGGGCGACCCGTCACCTATAGTAACAAAAAACACAGATACAAACGCCATAAAATAGCCCCTTTGTTTATGTCGTCATGCTGCACAAATAAAAAGGCGCACTGAACCTGTGCGCCCCTTGAGTGTTAAATTTTGATCATCTGTCGTTGAAGATCTGGAAAAGTGCAGAATAATCATCGATAGCGCTGTTTGCTTTCTGCTCGGGAGCAGCAGGCTGTTCAGCGGGAGCAGCTTCCTCAACGGGAACGGCGTCCGGGTTGTCCATTCCGTTAAAGCCTGCAGCGATAACGGTAATGTTCATCTCATCCTGGAGATTTTCATCGAACGATGTACCGAAGATCATGCTAACGTTAGGATCGGCAGCGTCGGAGATAAGCTTTGTAGCCATATCAACATCGGAAGCGAGGATATCCTCGGACATAACGATATTAACAAGCAATCTTGTAGCGCCGCTGATGGATGTTTCGAGAAGCGGAGAAGTGATAACTGCATTTGCAGCTTCCTGCGCCTTGTCCTTGCCCGAACCGTGACCGATAGCCATGTGCGCATAGCCTGCGTTCTTCATGGTCGTTTCAACATCGGCAAAGTCGAGATTTATCATACCTTCAACTGTGATAAGCTCTGCGATGGACTTAACGCCGGTCTTGAGGATATCATCAGCCATTGCGAAGGATTCTTTCATTGTAAGAGGCTTTTCGGAGCCTACGAGAAGCTTTTCATTTGGGATAACGATGAGGGAGTCAACGTGCTTTTTGAGTTCTTCGATACCTTTTTCAGCCTGGATCATCTTTGCTCTCTGTTCAAAGTTGAAAGGCTTTGTAACAACGGCAACCGTGAGGATATCAAGCTCCTGTGCGATCTCTGCAACAACGGGAGCAGCGCCTGTACCTGTGCCGCCGCCCATACCTGCTGCAATAAATACCATCTGTGCGCCCTTGAGTGCAGCAGCGATCTCTTCCTTATTTTCCTGAGCGGAACGTTCGCCGACATCAGGCTTGTTGCCTGCACCTCTTCCTCGTGTGAGCTTTTCGCCGATCTGGACCTTGTGAGAAGCCTTTGACGAGTGAAGTGCCTTTGCGTCGGTATTTACAGCGATATAGTCAACGTCTTTGATACCTGCAACTACCATGCAGTTGAGAGCGTTTCCGCCGCCTCCTCCGACACCTACGACTTTTATGTTGACATCGGGCTCAAACATATCATTTTCATTATCAAGAACAAAACCGCCCATGCTTTAACTTCCTCCTAATATATGAATATAACTGCAAACAGTATATGAAACTGCACATTAATACAATATACATTTTATCATATTTTGCACATTATTGCAAGTCTTTTTTTGAAAAATACTTAATAATTTGAATAATTTATTTTAAACAAGAGTTATTCAAAATGAACAACGTCCGAATCGGCACGTTTGGAGGTCGATTCCTCGGTTTCCGCTTCCGTTTCGGGGGCAGTTTGGGCAGCGAGATTGTTCTGATAGGTCAGCTCGTTCTGCTCGATGCCTGCCTTGTCGATGAACGAAGCGCCGCCCGAGAGCATACGCAGCGTTCCCTCTGTCTTTTTGCCGATCTTATCCCTTAAGATCTCCGAAGCGAGCTTTATTTTATAGTCAAGCTCGGTAACGGCACCGAATTCAACGGTTATCCTGCCGTCATAAACGCAGCTTATGTTGTGGTGATCGGTCATATCGAAATCGTTCGCAAGTCCCGAAAACGAGCTTTGCGCAACGCCTATAAGCCGATAGAATATCTCCGTTCTGTTATCCTTTGTGCATTCAAAGTGTGATCCGACCACCGGGAGAGGTGTTGTTTCTTCGCTGTCATCAGCTTCGGGAGCCTGCTCCTTTTCCGTTGCGGAGGTAACGTTTGTGCCTGTGGAAGCGGAGGTTTCCGTTTCTTCCCATTCTTCCTTTATCGGCTTGACTCTTGCGCCGTAAATAACGATCGTGTCGGGAAACGGCGCTTCGGAGATCTTCAGCACCTTGCCTTTTTCGCTCAGAAGGCAGAAGCCGTCTTCAAATTCGGCGCTTATAGCTTCACGGCAGGGCTGAACGGTGATGACGACCCCTGACGGGAAGGCACGTTTCAGTTCGGCTTTTTCTATGTAGATAAGCGTGGACTCGATTTTTTCGGCAGCCTTGCCCATATTCGTGCGGATGAGGTTGCTTCCGCTTTTTATTCCCGAAGCTTCGCAGATCTCCTCCGCAGAGTATATCGAGCTGCCCCTTACGGTTATGGTGTTGATCTTAAAGAAGACCGTTGTTGAAAGTATAAGAAAAATCACAGCAGCGGCAAACGCAGCAATGCCTATATATCCGCCCTTTGATCTTCCGTTTGCCACAGTTCATTCCTTCTTTCTTTTTTACATATCCGCTCTTTTTATATCTGCGCCGACCTCGGTCAGCACCTTTTCTATCTCGTCATATCCTCGGTCGATATGTTCAAGTCCCGATATTTCTGTTCTGCCTTCCGCACAAAGCGCAGCCGCAACAAGTCCTGCACCGCCGCGAAGGTCGGGAGCGCATACCTTTGCGCCGTAAAGCTTTTTCACGCCCTCAACAACGGCGACCTTTCCTTCGGCACGGATATTTGCGCCCATTCTCCGAAGCTCCTCGGCATGACGGTATCGGTTTTCAAATATATTTTCAACAAACACCGTTGTTCCCTGTGCGATACAAGCGGCAGACATCGTGAAAGCCTGACAATCGGTCGGGAAACCCGGATAGACCATCGTCCGAATGATATCGACCGAATGGAGAGGTTCTTTTCCGCTGAAAAAAATCGTGTCCTCGGTGCAGCTTAAACTGCAGCCAAGCTGTTCAAGCACGGAGATCACCGAATCGAGATGCTTCGGACAGCATTTTTTCAGTATTACCTCTCCCTTTGCACAGGCTGTGCAGAAAAGGTATGTCGCTGCAGCGATACGATCGGGCATAACCGTGAATTCACAGCTGAAAAGCTCTTTTTTTCCGTTTATAATAATAGTTCCTGTGCCTGCGCCGCTTATGTCTGCTCCGCAGCAGTTCAGAAAGTCGGCAAGGCAAGCAATTTCAGGTTCACGGGCTGCATTGTTTATCTCTGTTCTTCCGTCTGCAAGTACAGCTGCAAGGATTATGTTCTCCGTTGCGCCTACGGAGGGGAACGGCAGCGAAAGCTTTGCCCCTTTGAGCCTTCTGTCGCATCGGCAGACGATTTCGCCGTGCTGCTCCGAAACGGAAACGCCCATTTTCCGCAGCGCACTTATATGTATGTCGATCGGACGCTGACCGAGATCGCAGCCGCCCGGGAGAGTTATCCTGCATCCGCCTGTTCTTCCGACAAGAGCGCCGAGAAAGAATATCGACGAGCGCATCTCACGCATGAGCTTGTCGGGAATATCGGCAGAAGACAAACTGTCCGTATTAACGGTAACGGTGTTTGGATATCCGAGGTCGAAGCCTGCGCTGCACCCGAGCGAGGAAAGTATTCTCATTGCCGAGTAAACATCCGAAAGCTTCGGGCAGTTGTGCAGAACGGTATCGCCTTTACAGAGGACTGCGGCGGCAAGTATCGGCAGAACTGCATTTTTTGCGCCTTGAACGGCGATCTCACCGTTCAGTCTGTTTCCTCCGTTTATGATAAGCTTCTGCATAACATTTCTCCCTTTCTGCTTTTTGATTTATATTATGCAGAAAAGAGAAAACTGTTAAAAAGCTTATTGTCGGACAGCTTTTTTGATATAAACTTAATTTTTGATAAGCTCATCAAGAGCCTTAAAAACTCTATCGGGAGTGTCGGGAACATAGAGCGAAGCTGCACGCTGCGCAAAGCGGTTAAGACGCTCTTTGTCACGGTAAAGATCGCTGACGTTGTCGATAAGTACCTGTCCTGTGAGGTGCTTCTCCTCAATAACGATAGCAGCGCCTGCCTTGCCGAGAACCATAGCGTTATGGTACTGGTGGTTTCCTGCAACGTTCGGGGAGGGGATAAGTATAGAAGCTCTTCCCATTGCTTCAAGCTCGGAAAGAGCGTTTGCTCCCGATCGGCTTATAACAAGGTCGGCAGCAGCCATGCATACGGGCATATTGTCGATATATTCCTTCGGACGGATGCGTGAGTTGTTCTCATAGTCAACTCCTCTTGCGGCAAGGTCGGGGAGAAATGTTGTTTTTCCCATTCCGCCGTAGCTGTGGATATGAGTGATGGGAACATTGTTCTTTGTTTCCCACTCCATAAGCTCGGCGACAGTTTCGTTTATCCTGCCTGCGCCAAGGCTTCCGCCTGTTGAAAGGACGCAGATATCTCCCTCGGCAATTCCAAGCTCACGCCTTGCAGCTTCTCTTGTCATACTCGAAAAGCCCTTTCTGACGGGAAGCCCCGTAACGGTGTATGGGATGTCCTTTTCAAGATATTCCATAGCTTCGGGAACGGTGAGCATTACAAGATCTACTTTTTTGGAAAGCATCTTTGTTGTCATTCCGGGGAAAGCGTTCTGCTCGTGGATAGCGGTCTTTATACCCATTTCGGCAGCCTTCAGAACGATAGGACCGCTTACATAGCCGCCCGTTCCGATAACAAGATCGGGTTTGAAATCGTTCAGTATCTGCTTTGCACGGTGACCTGCCATAGTCAGGTATGCCAAAGTCCTGACATTTCGTGCAATGTTTTTAACTGTGATCTTGCGCTGGAAGCCGCTTACCTTCATCGAAGCATAGTTGTAGCCTGCTTTAGGGACAAGACGGGATTCCATTCCGTTCGGAGTTCCGACATAGAGAAACTCCGTGTCGGGATAATGTTCGGATATTATCGAGGCGATCGCAAGCGCAGGGTTGATATGACCTGCTGTTCCGCCGCCTGCAAGGATAACTTTCATTTACGGTTCATTCCTTTCGGATTTATTCATCGGATAAAGTGTATCGTGAAACGCTTAAAATAACGCCCATCTGCAGAAGCTGCATTACAAGCGCAGTTCCTCCGTAGCTGAAAAACGGGAGCGAAACGCCTGTGTTCGGGATAGTGTTCGTTACAACGGCGATGTTAAGAAGAGCCTGGATGCCGATCTGAACGGTAAGTCCCGTTGCGAGCATCATTCCGAATTTATCATAAGCTCTTGAAGCGATGAAAAATCCTCTTCCGATGAAAAGCAGGAAAAGCACGATAACAACGATAGCTCCGATGAAGCCGAGCTCTTCGCATACGACTGCAAAAACGAAGTCGTTCTTTGCTTCGGGGAGATAGAGGAACTTCTGGCGTGAATTGCCGAAGCCGAGCCCGAAAAGTCCGCCCGAGCCTATTGCGATCAGCGAGTTTTTAGTCTGCCACGTTTCCGCAGGTGCGTTTTCGTTGAACGGGTCGATCCAGGATATCATTCTGTCCTCAAAATAGGTGAATCCGAATTTTGCCGAAAGCAGCAATACCAGCAGCACAAGTCCCACTACGCCGATAATGCCGAGTGCGATAATATGCTTGACGTTTGTTCCTCCGACGAACATCATCACAACGCCGATAGCACAGATGATGACAGTACCCGAAATATGCGGCTGGATAGCCATAAGTCCAACAACAAAGCCCAGACAGAGCATGAACGGAAGAATGCCGTATTTTGCATATTTGAGCTTCGAATAGTTGATCGAGATAAGATAAGCGAAAAGAACGATTACCGCAAATTTCATGATCTCGGACGGCTGGAACGAGGGGAGAGAGCCGAACTTTACCCAGCGGTAAGAGTAGTTATGCGGATCCTTGAACGGACCGAAGCGGCATAAAAGCATAAGCACGGACGCAGCGCCGAAGATACCGAAAACGATGAACGGCTTGCGCAGGATGTGATAATCTATATGTGCAACGCCGAGCATTCCGACGATACCGACAGCTGCCATTGCGATCTGTTTTTTTGCATAATATGTTCCGTCAAAACCCTCACGGATCGCCCAGGCATAGCTTGCGGAAAACATCATAAGGATACCGAGCGCAAGCAGCGTCATAAGGATTATGAGAAAGGGATAGTCTATGCTGCCCGTCAAAGGCTTTTCCGAATATCCGCGTGAAACGCCTTCGGAGGTCATCTCCTTGCGGCGGTCGGCGGGTTTGGTATTTTTTCTTGGTACAGCGCCCGATGAAGCTGCCATTTTTTATCCTCCTGTCAGCAGAGATCATAGATGAGGTTTGCGATAATGCCTGCAATAAGTCCGACCGCAGAGAAGGTTATAACGATCTTGTATTCATTGAAGCCGCAAAGCTCGAAGTGGTGATGGATAGGCGACATTTTGAAAAGTCTTTTTCCGTGTGTCAGCTTGAAATAAGTTACCTGGATGACTACCGAAAGAGCCTCGCAGATATAAACTATTGCTATTATTGCAAGAAGGAGATGCTGCCTTGTAACAAGTCCGATCGCAACGACCGCACCGCCGAGGAACATTGAGCCCGTATCGCCCATAAAGACCTTTGCAGGGTGAAGGTTCCATACGAGGAAGCCAAGACAGCCGCCTGCAACAGCCATTGCATAGATGGAGTATTCCCAGTTTCCCATTGCGGAGCAGAGCATAACGAATGAGAGCATCGAAATTACTGTTACCGAGCCGCAAAGTCCGTCAATTCCGTCCGTAAGGTTTACAGCGTTCGTAAGGAACACGATAACAAGGAGCATGAACGGATAGTAGAGCCAGCCGATATCAAGCTCCGCCCAGTAGAAATTGAGCGTTGTCTTTGTGTCGCCGAGGACGTAAAGAACATAGAGGAACGCAGACGAAAAGATGAACTGCATCACCATTTTCTGCTTCGGTTTAAGTCCGAGGTTCTGCTTCTTTACAGCCTTGATATAATCGTCCGTGAAGCCTATTATCATATTGAGAAGTGCAAAGATATAGCCTGCAAGCAGACGGTAAAAGTCTGTGTTGTCGGTCAGCGCAATGTCAGCTGTTCTGTAACGGTAGAAAGCATATCCTACTGCAATTGCAACAGCCGAACCGAGAATGAACATAAATCCGCCCATGATCGGAGTGCCCTGTTTATCCTTGTGCCAGGACGGGCCTTTTTCATATATAGTCTGACCAAAATGTATCTTTTTAAGCAGCGGAATGAGAAATTTTCCCATTACGGCGGAAACTGCAAATGCGGTAAGTGCAACGATAAGATTTATCCAGAACGGCATAAAAGCGCTCTCCTTTTTCTATTAGGGTTTTTAGCAGTCTTTGTAGAATTCGTCGATTATCTCTTCAAGATGAACTCCGCGGCTTGCCTTGAAAAGCACGACATCGCCGGGGTGAAGCTTGAATTTAAGGAAATTGAGAACCTTTGACTTCTCGGTAGACCAGCCTGCGTGATAGCCAAGCTCGCCTGCGCGTTTTGCAATGTTTTCAGCTTCTTTTCCGTAGCATACGAGCAGGTCAACGCCCTTTAAGGCAACATATTCGCCTATCTCGGCATGGTATTTTGCGGAATCCTCGCCGAGCTCAAGCATATCTCCAAGGACTGCAACGTGTCTGCCGCCCTCTGCAGGCTTGATATCGCAGAGCATATCTATCGCAGCCTTCATTGATGTCGGCGAAGCGTTGTAGCAGTCAACGAGAAGAGTCTGCTGACCTCGCTTCATGATATTCTGACGGAGTGCGTCAGCCTGATAGCCGCTGAGCATTTCCGCAGCAAGCGCAGGGTCGCAGCCGACCGTATCGGCAACGGTTATTGCGGCAAGAGCATTGTAAACGTTGTGCTTTCCGGGAGAATATATCGTAACATCGGTTATTATTTCTCCGCTGTGGCTGACATGGAACGTAATGCGGTCGTTGTAGGCCGTTATATCTTCTGCGATGTAGTCGCAGTCGTTGTTTTCTATGCCGAAGGTAATGACCTTGCGGTAGGTGCTGTATTCATCACGGATGCTCCGAAGCAGCTCGTCGTCGCCGTTGATGATGAGCGGAGCATTCTTGTCTGCGCCCTTTAAGATCTCAAGCTTTGCCTGAAGTATGCCCTCCTGCGAGCCGAGCTGCTCCATGTGTGCAAAGCCGATATTTGTTATAAGGCAGACATTTGGACGAACGCACTTTGAAAGGCGCTCTATCTCGCCGAAGCCCGACATTCCCATTTCGATAACAGCCGCCGTACAGCTTGAATTGAGCTGTAAAAGTGAGAACGGAACACCGATCTCGTTGTTATGGTTGGCAGGAGTCTTGAAAACGCTGTGCTCGGCGGAAAGAGCAAGTGCGATCATATCCTTTGTGGTGGTTTTTCCGACGCTGCCCGTAAGTCCGATAACAACGGGGGAAAACTTCATTCTGAACGCTCTTGCGATATCGAGAAGAGCCTTTCGTGTGTTCTTTACAACGATACAGGGAACGTTGAGAATGGCGTGTTCGGTTATTGCAAAAACAGCTCCGTCCTTTACAGCCTTTTCGGCGAAATCGTGACCGTCAAAATTTGCGCCCTTGATAGCGACGAAAACTCCGCCCTTTACGGCTGCTCTTGTGTCGGAAAAAATAGCGTCGGCGAAAACACTTATGTTGAACTCGTGAATGCCCTGCGGCTTGCCGCCCGTACATTCAATAATGTCATTCACGGAGATGCTTTCGTGAATTTCGGGGTTGAAACGTGTTCTTTTGTAGCTGTTCATGATCTCTTCAACGATCTCTTTTTCGTCAAAATGGATGTGAACATCATTTGCAAGTATCTGATAATCCTCGTGACCCTTTCCTGCGAGGACGATAACATCGCCCTTTTCGGCAATGGCGATAGCACGTCTGATAGCCGCTTTTCGGTCGGTGATGCGGATATAAGGCTTTAAGCCGGAAAGTCCCTCGGTTATCTCGTCGATGATAGCGTCGGGGTCTTCGCTTCGTGGATTATCCGAGGTTACGATCACAAGATCGGAGTATTTTTCGGCGATCTGTCCCATGAGCGGACGCTTTGTCCTGTCACGGTCGCCGCCGCATCCGAACAGGCAGATAAGTCTTCCCTTTGTGTGAGCTTTTATTTCAGGAAGCATATTTTCAAGCGCATCGGGGCTGTGAGCGTAATCTCTCATAACGAGAAAACCGTTCTTGTCGGAGAGGATCTCACATCTGCCGCTTACGCCCTTTGCTTTATCGAGCGCAGTAAGGACGTTGTTGATGCCGATACCTGCCTTTACGCAGGCAACGATAGCGGCCATAGCGTTGGAAACGTTGTAAAGTCCGATCATATTGAGCGTAACGGGGAAGCTCTTGCTCTGGATATTTATCCAGAATTTTGTTGAGGTATCAGCGGTGCGGATCTTTTCACAGGATATATCGGCACGTTCATTGATAGCGTAGGAAATGCGTTCGCAGCTGCCTCCCTTGATCTCATCGTAAAGTCTTTTGCCGTAGCTGTCGTCAACATTGATGATCGCAGCCTTGCAATGGTCGGTGAAAAGCTTCTTCTTGGCTTCGTAGTAGTTTTCCATTGTTTCGTGGTAATCGAGGTGATCTCTTGTGAGATTGGTGAAGACCGCGATGTCGAAGATAACGGGACCTATGCGGTTCTGTTCAAGCGCAAAGGAGGATACCTCCATTACGACCGTGTCGCAGCCGCGGTTCATCATCTCGTTGAAAATGCTGAAAAGCTCGAAAACACGGGGCGTTGTCGGGGTGGACGAATCGGAACCGAAAGGCTTTCCGCAGATAAGAACGCCTGTTGTGCCGATAAAACCGACTTTGCGGCTGTTCTGGGTGAGGATATCCTTTATAAGCGTTGCCATTGTGGTCTTTCCGTTAGTTCCGGTAACGCCGATGAATTTAAGGTAACGTTCGGGATGGTCAAACCATGCAGCGCAGAGCAGACCGTAGAATTTTCTGGTGTCATCAACGATGATCTGCTTTTTCAGACCAAGATCGTGGTCGGCAATAACGCATAATGCTCCCTTTTCAAGCATTTCTTCGGCAGCGCTGTGACCGTCGAAGTTCTTGCCCTTGATGCAGACGAATACAAAGCCGGCTTCGACTTCCTTTGTGTTGTCGGTGATGCCGAGAACATCCTCCGAGCCGATTGTAAATGACGCTTTCGACTTCATAGTATTGACAGTATCATTGATAAGTTCGCAAAGTTTCATAAAGATCCGCCTTTCGATTTTCGGTTGGATATATAGAGGGAACCTCTGAAAACCTCCTTCACGGCAAATCCTCTATGAGTTTTATCATCTGCTGCGTTATCAAAGTAAACGCTGATTAGATTAAATAAATGAAGCGTTTACTTACCTTGTAATACATAAGAATAAGCTGATTTATCAGCGTTTCTTTAGTATTTACTGCGGTTTGATGCCTTGCAGCTGACAAAACTCATTACGAGGCTTTGCTCGTGTCCCGGTTTTTAGAGAACCCTTAGACTTTTTTATCCCTCGTCCTTGATGATGAAATAAACTTCTATGATAGTACCCTTCGGAACGACATCGCCCTCGGCATAGTTCTGACTGTGTGCAACAGCGCCTGCATGGCTGGATGCACCGTCGCCTGCCTTAAAGTTGAGGTCAGCCTGCGTGAGAGTGTAGTTTACGTCCGAAAGCGACATTCCGATAATGTTCGGAACGGTCGTATAATCCGTTTCAGGATTTTCATCGGTATAAAGGATCACCTTTCCGTTTCGGCGGAGCGAGCTTCCGCGTGACGGTATCTGTGCGGTGACATATTCACCGTCGCCTATGACGGTGTACTGGAGATCGAGCGCTTCAAGCGTTGCACCTGCAGCTTCGGGAGTCTGACCCTCAACATTCGGGATAGTAACGCCAAGCTCTTCAAGCTCATCATCGGTATATTCGGGGTAGTAGCCGAGGTAGGGGAGAGCCTCCTTGAAGGTGTTCGATACGACAGGGCAGGCAACAACGCTTCCGTAGTACATAAGAGAGCCGTTCTGATCCCTTGCGGTCGGTTCGTCAACCATTACGAGCATAATAATGTCGGGGTCGTTAGCAGGAGCAAAGCCGCAGTAGGACGAAACATAGAGATCGGAAAGCCCTGTCTGGTTCATCTTGTCGATCTTTTCGGAGGTACCCGACTTTCCGCCGATAGAGTAGCCTTTGATATAAGCGTTTGAACCGCCCTTGTTATTTACAACGGATTCAAGCACCTGACGCATCTTTGCGGAGGTTTCTTCGGAGATGACCTGACGCTTGATCGAGGTTTCGGTAGTTTTTATAACGTTTCCGTTGGTGTCAACTATCTTGCTGACAACATACGGAGTAACGAGATATCCGCCGTTTACGACTGCGGCATAAGCGGTTATCATCTGAATGGGAGTGATCTTGCTTGTCTGTCCGAACGAGCTGGAAGCAAGCTCAACGGGACCCATATTGTCACGCTTTACATAGATGCTGTCCGCTTCGCCCGGGAGGTCGATGCCTGTCGGTTCGGTTAGTCCGAAGGCTTCAAAGTATTTGCAGAATTTATCCTTGCCGAGCGCCTGACCTATCTGGATGAAGGCAGGGTTGCAGGAGTTTGTCATAGCGGTGGTGAAATCCTGCGTGCCGTGGGAATATCTTGACCAGCAGTGGATAGGTGTGCCGGCAACGTCAATTACCTGATTGCAGGTGAAATCCGAATCGAGCGTGATCGCACCCTCTTCAAGTGCTGCAGAACCCGTTACTACCTTGAAAACCGAACCCGGATTGTAAAGCTCGGTAACGGCTTTGTTTTTCCATTGTCTTTCACGCAGAGCTGCGTATTCCTCGTCATATTCGGGAGTTCCCTCAATACCTGCAAGGTAGCTTATGTCCTTCTTGAAATAGATGGAGTTTCTGTCGTTGAGGTCAAAACCGGGGGTGCTTGCCATAGCCTTTATCGCACCCGTATTTACATCCATGATTATCGCACAGGCACGTTCCTGAACGTCGTTTTCCTCTACCGCCTGTTCAAGATATTTTTCAACGTAGTATTGTAAGGTCATATCAAGGGTAAGATATATCGAGTTTCCGTCCTGCGAATCGTATATCTTATCATTTTTATAGGGCATTTCGTTTCCGAATGCGTCAACTGCGGAGATGATCTTTCCGTCAACGCCCTTGAGATAGTCGTTGTAGTAGGATTCAACGCCGTAAACGCCATCGCCCTCGTAGTTGGTGAAGCCGATAACGGAAGCGGCGAGCATTCCCTGCGGATAATAACGCTTTGTATCGACCTCTGTGCCAATAAGATCGCCGAGCTTTTCTTTCGATGCTCGGAGAAGTATCTTGTCGGCGATAGGCTTTTCAATGGATTTTGCAACGCAAGCCCATTTTGATTCCATATTTGAAAGCTTTTTCTTTATCTCCTCGGCTGTAACGTTGTCCAATTCTTCGGTAAGTATCGTCACGCAGGCGTCGATTTTGCGCTGACGTTCGGTCTTGCCTGTTTCCTCCGAGATCTTTTCATTGTCGGAATCGGAAAGTCTGTTCGGGTTGAGGATTATTGAGTAGACCGTTGCAGACTGGGCAAGTATCTTTCCGTTCGTGTCATAGATCGAGCCTCGGTTTGCGTTCACAACGGTGCTCTGGAACTGGTTGTTGTTCGCCATAGCCTGAAATCTTCCGTTTTCCGTGATCGAGATCCCGAAAAGATTTATCACAATGACAGCTGCAAAAACGATCATTGCCGGAAAGATGAAAAGATTCAGCTTTTTTTTCATTGAGTTGGTTGGTCGGAGCGACAATTCAGATCTTCCTTTCAAAAGGGGAGAGAGGGATTAGGGAAAGTACCGTAATAAGTATTTTTCGGTACCGAGCCTCCAACTTTAAGCGTTTCGCAATTATCCTACGAACTGCCCAAATGGGCTTCCCTTTATACTGTCTTATTTAGCAAAATACGGGCTGCACCTGCTTTTACCGCCGTACAACCCTTTGCTGCAGCAGTTTTGCGGCACCTGTCCGAAAGAACTGCTGTAAAATTCTATTTAATTATCCGCGGAGATATTCCAGAAAATCTTCAAATGAAAGCTTTAGCTTCACAAAAATATTTTCATTTTCTTCGGGGATATCTATAACGTTGCCGTTTTCGATGCTCAAATATTCTATCTGTGACTTATCGAGCTTCTGCATACCGAGAACGTCAACAGCGTAATCTTCAACAGCCTTGAGAGCGGATTTGCTTTCGATAGCTGTCTGCATACGGACATTTTCACTTTCAAGTATCATTACCTGATCGTTGAGCTTGTTGATATCGGACATTACAGTCGCCTGCTGCACCTTCGGATATACCACAAGGCTCAATACAAGCACCGCCATAACTGCTGTTATAAGTATCTTCGGTGCGGAAGCTGCAGGCTTCTGCTTTGCCTTTCGGACAACTATCTTCGACTTTTCGCCGTCTGTAAGCTTCGGCGCTGCGTTTTCATATTTGGAAAGATCGTATGCTGCGTTTCCTCTGTTCATTTTAATTCCTTCTTTTTCTTATCAAAGCTTCTCTATAATTCTCAGCTTTGCGCTGTGACTCCTTTTATTGTGTTCAAGCTCTTCGGGGGTGGCTTCTATCGGCTTGCGGTTGACGAGCCTTCCTCTCGGCTTCTTTCCGCATATACACTGGGGAAAATCGGGAGGGCAGGTGCAGCCTGTGCAGAAGCTTGCGAAGCGCTGCTTAACTATCCTGTCTTCAAGCGAGTGGAAGGTTATTATCGCAAACCTTCCGCCGCTTTTTAGCATTTCAAAACCGTCGTCAAGCGCCTTGTCAAGCTCGTCAAGCTCACAGTTCACGGCGATTCTCAATGCCTGGAACGATTTTTTGCAGGGGTTCTTTTCGCGCCTGAATTTTGCGGGTATGGACGAGCAGATAATGTCGGCAAGCTCGGACGTTGTTTCGATAGGCTTGTCCGCACGCCTTTTTATAATAGTATCTGCGATCCTCGGGGAGAATTTTTCCTCGCCGTATTCCCAGAATATCCTGCGCAGCTCTTCATAAGAAGCCTCGTTGACGATATCCCTTGCGGAAACGCCGCTCTGCGACATTCTCATATCGAGCGGAGCGTCGCCGTGGTAGGAAAAACCTCGTTCAAGCGTGTCGAGCTGGTGAGATGAAACACCGAGATCGAGCAGTATGCCGTCCACTCTGTCAATATCCTCTTCGGCTGCGATAGCCTTCATATCGGAGAAATTTCCCTTTTTGACAACTGCGTTATAAGGGGCGAGCCGTTCCGTTGCCGCCGCAATAGCGTCGGGGTCACGGTCGATGCCGATAAGCCTTCCGCCGTCCGTCAGCCTTTTTGCGATCTCACAGGAATGCCCTGCGCCGCCGCAGGTGCCGTCTATATAAATGCCGTCGGGCTTGATGTCAAGGCCCTCGATACATTCGTCAAGCATGACCGAAATATGTGAAAAACTCATAAGCTGTGCCTTTCCTTAAAATGCAATATCCGAGAGAGCGTCCGAAAGCATCTCTTCCGAAATGGAATCGCTCATTGCGTTGAATCTTGCGCTGTCCCAGATCTCCGCACGGTCGATAACGCCGAGGACGGTGACATCGTGGTCAAGTCCGGCATAATCACGCAGCTGCTGCGGAATAAGGATACGACCCTGCTTGTCGGGTTCCACGGGGCAGGCTCTTACGATGAAAAGCTTGGCGGAGCGAGCCTTTTCGCCCGTCAGCGTTTTGAGCTTTTCAGTAAAGTTTTCCCATTCTTCTTCGGAAAATACATAAAGGCAGCGGTCAAGACCGATGGTGACGATGAAGCTCAAACCGAGGCGTTCACGGAGCTTTGTGGGGAAAGCCATTCTGCCTTTTGCATCAATTGTATGCTCATAAGTACCCATTAAAGTGTTTCCGCCCAAGTTCTTCACCGCCTTTCCACATTGTTTTCAGATCGTTTTAATGTCGAAATACCGCTATATTCGGTATTTCTGATCGGTTTTTCCACTTTTTTCACATATTTTTTAACTCAACTTTTCCACACGATGTGGAAAGTTGGGTGGAAAATCACCACTTTGACCCACTTTGTGGGATATTTCACCACTTTAATGATATTATACACCATCTGTAACCGATTTGCAACCTTTGAAAGAACTTTCCGACGAAATTTTTGGATAAATTTTCGGCGTTTATTAGTGCAATTTTAACAAGGTAAAGTCGTATTCTGCCATAAATCGAAAATGCTGCAAAAAAAGTAATGATCTTCGCATTGACAGACTTATACTAATAACCATTTAACCTATGGATAAAATACAGTGGCTATAATACGCACACTCTGCGTCAAACTACCGTGCAATATTATTGCAATGACGGCAGGCAGCCTGTCTGCGGTCGTCTTCAAGGTAAACGTAGTTACCTGATTGGGCGTATTCTATCCACCGTCTTTATCCATAGAACAAATGGTTATTAGGAAAACGCTGATTAAAGCGCAGCGTTCGTTTCGCCGTTTTGAAAAATGTACGAGTTTCCGTCTTTGAGTACATTTTGAAAAACGGCTGAAACGTATTAATCAGCGTTTCCTTAGTATTACCCCGAATGTTTCTTCTCATTTTGGAGCTTTAAATTGATATATTGGCAATTTTACCGGTAAATTTAATAAAAAGTTCAAAAAATATGTGCACAAAAGCAATTGTATATGCGGCTGTATTACTATATAATTAAGAAAAAGCCAATAAAAATATATTTTTTACGATGTGATATATGGAAAATCACCGTAAAAGTGTGTTTTCCGTAATTTTGAAAGGCAAGGTACGATGTTAAAAGCCATTTGTTTTAAGGCAGACCTCGAAAATAAGGACAGCGAATATTATACGCTCGTTGCCGACCTTCTCGAAAGCAGCGTTGTGCGTCAGATGGAGAATTTCATCCACCACGGAACAACGACCTGTTTTCAGCATTGCTTGAATGTTTCCTATTTCAACTATAAGATATGCAAGCTTTTCAATCTCAATCATAGAGCAGGTGCTCGTGCCGGACTTCTGCATGACCTCTTCCTCTATGACTGGCACACTTATAGGCCTGCCGAGGGAGAGCGCCTTCACGGTTTTACCCACGCGCATAAATCGCTTGAAAATGCAAAGAAGTATTTCTATGTTTCTGCGCTTGAAAGTGATATAATTGAAAAGCATATGTTTCCGCTTAATCTCTGCGCACTTCCGAGATACCGTGAAACCCTCGTTATTGTTTTCACGGATAAGCTCTGCGGTTCAATGGAGGTTATGTCCAACCTTTTTGCAAAGATGAAGGAAGGCTTTTTCAGAAAGATCCTTCGCAGAAAAGCAGAGGTCGATTGACCGATAAAAGCATAAGTTCAGCCGTTTCCGATCAATTTCAGAAACGGCTTGTTTTTGTAATATATGGTTCGGAGCTTTTGCGATGATCGGATGTTGGTTTTTTATAAATCAATTCGGAACTTATTTCAATGCGTAATTCGTAATGCGTAATTATTGTGGCGTAAACGATGTAATACGCTTTTATGGAATAGTATCTCAAATTACGCATTACGCATAACGAATTACGCATTAAATAAAATTCCAATTTGAGGGATAGTTTTAATCATCTCCCGGATTTCAGTTTTCAACCATTTGTTATGACGAAGTCAAAAGTATTTTGCAGAGAAAATCTATACGGAGAAAAAACATGAACGAACAAGACACTATTTTATTATTCAACAGCCTTTATCCCGATTTTTTCGAAAGTGAAAGCATTAAAAATATGCCCGAGGATGAGGTTTATGAGGAGATGCTTTTTCCACTCAAAAGTGAAGTGATAAGCTATGAAAAAAGCTTTACGGAGGACGTTTCCTTCGGATTTTTTGACGGAAATATCAACGAATTGAAGGCTGCGGTCGGAAAGGTCGACAAGGATTGGGTGCAGTATTTTGACGGAGGAAGAGTTTTCTGCGGATACTACGGCGGAATGATCGCAAGCTTTTGTATCGTGGACGATATGGGAGAGCATACCGTGAACGGCAGCAGGCTAAAGGTCGGAGGCCCCGGCTGTGTAGGAACTGTTCCCGAGTTCCGCAACAAGGGAATAGGGCTTTCTATGGTCGCAAGGGTGACAAAGCTCCTTGCCGACGAGGGCTTCGATATCAGCTATATCCATTACACAGGCGTTGCGGACTGGTATGCAAAGCTTGGGTACAAGACTGTCATAAAATGGGGAAAGAACGGTATTATCGTCAAAAACTCTTGAAATATAAACAAAGCTGTGTTATAATAGTATCGCTATGAAAACTTATAGAAGAATTGTTTTACTTTTTCTGACAATTTTTGCGGTGCTGCCGCTTTCGGGCTGTGAGGATTACTATCCGTCGAACGCCCCCAGGCAGACCGCAACGAATAAAGCAGCCGTGCTGACAACGGTCACTTCAAGCGAAACGAGCCGTCCCGAAACCTACAGCGAATACATTTCTTCGCTGCACGAGATGGAATCCTCTATCCGTGCGGAAGCGTCGCAAACCTTAGGCGGAATGATACGGGATACTGCTGTTTCAAGGGAAGATACCCAGACCGTGCCGTCTATGGAGCGTGTCACCGCCGTTACAATGGAAACGGGAGAACAGGCGGAAACCGCTGTCACGACCGTGCCGAGGAACGAGGATGAGGACGGAACGCAGACTGTGACCTGTGCGAAGAACACGGAAAAAACTCAAAGCTCCGTAACTTCGCCGATATTTGATCTTTCCGACATCCCTGCCGTTCCGAGCGACCGAGTCAAGGCTGATACTGCGCTCACGAACGAGCCGTAATTTATTTACAAGAGAGGAACCCACGATGCCAATAAAAATACCCGATAATCTGCCTGCATTTTCCGTGCTCAATAATGAGAACATCTTCGTTATGCCGAGCGGAAAGGCAGATAAGCAGGACATCCGTCCGCTTAAAATAGCAATACTTAACCTTATGCCGAAGAAGATTGAAACGGAAACACAGATACTCCGTCTTCTTTCAAATACACCTATTCAGGTCGATATCGAGCTTCTTCAGACAGCAACTCATAAGTCGAAGAATACCTCACAGGAGCATCTTATCAAGTTCTACAAAACGTTTGAGGATGTAAAGGAGCAGCGCTTTGACGGACTTATCATAACGGGTGCGCCCGTTGAGCAGATGCCGTTTGAGGAGGTTGATTACTGGGGCGAGCTTTGCGAGATAATGGAGTGGTCAAAGACTCACGTTTTCTCAACGTTCCATATCTGCTGGGCGGCGCAGGCTGGGCTTTACTACCATTTCGGAATCCCGAAATATGATCTGCCGAGGAAAATGTTCGGTATCTTTCCGCATAAGACCGAGGTTGCAAATCATCCGCTCGTAAGAGGCTTTGACGAAACATTCTATGTACCTCATTCAAGGCATACCGAAGTCCGCAGAGAGGATATCGAGAAGGTAAGCGCATTGAAAATACTTACTTCGTCAGCCGAATCGGGAGTACATATCATTGCAGACAAGAACGAGAGATTCTTTTTTGTAACGGGACACAGCGAGTACGATAGATTCACGCTGAAAAACGAGTATTTCCGTGACCTTGACAAGGGACTGAATATATGCGTTCCTGCGCACTATTTTCCGTATAACGACCCGTCGCAGCCGCCGAATTTCACATGGCGCTGTCATGCTAATCTTATGTTCAGCAACTGGATAAACTACTGCGTATATCAGGAAACACCTTATGATCTTGATAAGCTGGAAAAGATAGAGTTTTGAATAATGCGTAATGCGTAATGCGTAATTATTGCGCGCTGTGAATTTACTTTGTAAACTAAAAAAACGGTATAACCACGAAACTATTTTTTGTCGTGATTATACCGTTTATTTATTTCTATCAAATCTGCGAAGCTAATTACGCAATTACGATGCACAGCTTCGCAGTGCATTACGAATTACGCATTAGATCATTCGTGTTCTTTTCCTTTGCAGAAACAGTCTATGTATCTGTCAAGGCAGCGTTCGATGATCTTTACTGCGTCCTCTTTTCCCTTTACTTCGTCAATGACAGTTTCTTTGCCCTCAAGCGACTTATACACCGTGAAGAAGTGCGACATTTCATCGAAAACGTGCTTCGGAAGCTCGGATACATCCTTATAGGAATTATATGTCGGGTCGTTGAACGGGATAGCGATGATCTTGTCGTCAAGCGCACCGTTATCGAGCATTGAGATAACGCCGATAGGATAGCATTTTACAAGTGCGAGCGGCTCAATTGACTCGGAGCAGAGCACGAGCACATCGAGCGGATCTCCGTCATCGGCGTAGGTACGGGGGATAAAGCCGTAGTTTGCGGGATAGTGCGTTGATGTGTAGAGAACTCGGTCGAGCATCAGGAAGCCCGTTTTCTTATCGAGCTCATACTTCATTTTGCTGCCCTTTTCGATCTCGATTACTGCAAAAAAGTCGTTTTTGGTTATTCTGTTCGGGGAAATATCATGCCAGATATTCATTATTTTTCATTCCTTTCATCTTTTTCGGTTTCTTTTGCTATATAGATAGGTCTTTTCTTTATCTCGGTATAGAGCTTCTGCTCATAGAGGGCGTTTATTCCGCCGCAGAAAAGCTGCAGTCCGCCGACAAAGGTTATGAGAAATGCGATGAGCGGCAGCTCCCATGCGTTGTTATTGCAGGCATTCACTATTGTGATCACAAGCATTACAAGCGAAGCTATGAGAACTATCATTCCCATAAGGACGGAGAATGCAAGCGGAGCTGTCGAGAACGCCATGATGCCTTCGAGGGAATATCTGAAAAGCTTCCAGAAGTTCCATGTGGTCGTTCCTGCTGCACGTTCGGTATTTTCAACGGGGATATACTTTGTATCAAAGCCGACCCAGGAGAAAATGCCCTTTGAGAAGCGGTTGCGTTCGCTCATTGAGAGGATAGCGTTCACCATCTGTCTTGTCATAAAGCGGAAATCCTGTGCGCCGTCGACTATCTGCGTTTGTGAGATGCTGTTTATGACCTTATAAAAGCAGCGTGAGAAGAACGAGAGCACCTTCGGCTCGCCCTTTCGGGAAATTCTTCTTGTTGCGGCGCAGTCGTATTCGCCCGAAGCTACGATCTCATACATTTCGGGGATAAGCTTCGGGGGATGCTGCAGGTCTGCGTCAAGGGTCACGACATAGTCGCCCTTTGAGTTTTCCAGTCCTGCATAGAGTGCAGGTTCCTTTCCGAAGTTCCGTGAGAACGAAACATAGCGGACACGGCTGTCTTTTTTCGCAAGATTTCGTAAAATGGTGAGGGTCTTATCCTTTGAGCCGTCATTTATGAAGAGAAACTCAAAGGAAAGCTGCGGATGAGCGTTCATCATTTCGCCGCTCACACGCACTATCTCATCATAAAATAGCGGAAGAACTTCTTCCTCGTTATAGCAGGGGACAACTACCGAGATCAATTTTTTATCCATCTGAACTGATTCCTTTTATTCGACCGTTACTGATTTTGCGAGGTTTTTTGGCTTATCTACGTTATTTCCTCTCTGAACGGCGGTATAGTATGCAATGAGCTGGAGAGGAACTACCGTTATCATCGGCATAAGGATATCGCTTTCGGTAACGGGAATTTTTACAAGATAGTCAACGCTCTCCGCTTCGGGATCCATATCCTCACGGCAGACCATAACGACCTTTGCGCCTCTTGTTTTGACTTCCTTGACGTTGGAAGCTGTCTTTTCAAAGAGATCACGCTGCGTTGCAACGGCTATAACGGGCGTTCCGTCATCAATGAGCGAGATCGTACCGTGTTTAAGCTCTCCTGCAGCGTAGCTTTCGCTGTGGATATAGGAAATTTCCTTTAATTTGAGCGAACCTTCCATACTTAACGCATAGTCAAGACCTCTGCCGATATAAAGAAGGCTGTCTGCGTTCATTATTTTTGAAGCGACAAACTGATAAGCCGATTTGTCATCAATGCTTTTCTGGATCTTATCGGGTATCTGTTCAAGCTCGTGAGTAAGAGCGCGGCATTTTTCCTCGCTTATTCCTCCGACAGCATAGGCGATGCCGAAAGCAAGCAGATACATAAAAGCGATCTGTACGGCGTAAGCCTTTGTTGAGCAGACAGATATCTCGGGGCCTGCGTTGGTGTACATCACCATTTTTGCTTCTCTTGCGATGGTCGAGCCGACAACATTTACGAGCGCAAGCGTATCTGCGCCGAGAGAGTTGCAGAGCTTGAGTGCTGCAAGAGTGTCGGCTGTTTCGCCCGACTGTGAAATGATGATAACGAGATCCTTGTCGGTCACGAGCGGATCACGATAACGGAATTCCGATGCGATATCAACGGTAACGGGAACCCTTGCAAGCTTTTCGATAACGTATTTTCCCACCATTCCTGCGTGCATAGCCGAGCCGCAGCCGACTATAAAGATGTTCTTATAGCTGCGTATCTTTTCGTATGAAAGACCGCACTCCTCGTCAAATTTTGGGAGTTCGTTATGAATACGGGGAGAAATAGTATTTCTTACAGCAGAGGGCTGTTCGTGTATTTCCTTTAGCATGAAATGCTCGTAGCCGCCCTTTTCGGCTGCTTCAATATCCCATGTAGCTGTCTGGAGCTCCTTTTCAACAAGATTTTTATGGAGATCATAGAATTTTATCGAATCTGCAGTGATCTCTGCGATCTCGTTATGGTCGAGCAGGTAGTAATTGCGTGTGCGTTCAAGTATCGCAGTCACGTCCGAAGCGATGAAGTTTTCGCCCTCGCCCTTGCCGACGATAAGCGGACTTTCCTTTCTTGCGGCGTAGATCTTATTCTTATGCTCACGGAAGATTATGCCGAGTGCATAAGCGCCCTCGATGTCCGCAAGCGCCTTTGTGACAGCGTCTATCGGGTCGCCCTCATAGTAATAGTCGAGCAGCTTTGCAACGGTTTCCGTGTCGGTTTCGCTCTCAAAGCCGTAGCCTTTGGATATGAGAAAAGCTTTTATTTCACGGTAATTTTCGATTATGCCGTTATGGACAATGGAAACTCTGCCGTTTCCGATAGGGTGAGAGTTGATATCCGACGGTTCGCCGTGAGTAGCCCAGCGTGTATGACCTATGCCGCAGTTACCGACGGGTTTTCCCTCGGTTTCGAGCTTTGCCATAAGTCCCGTACCCTTATCATCGCCTTTTTCGGGGCAGATCTTTCCCTTTGCTTTGACGGTCTTTATCCTGTCACCCTCAAAAACGGCGATACCTGCGGAATCATAACCTCTGTATTCAAGTCTGCGCAGCGCATTGACAAGAATATCGGCACATTCTTCCTTTCCGACATATCCGACGATTCCACACATTGGCAGCAGCCTCCTTTATAGTTTGTTTCGTAATACAGATGTACTTTAAACAGTTTATTCCTGTACGGATCAAAATATCCATACAGGAATTTACTGTTTGTATAATACTTGATGTAAATTACTTTGTTCCGAAAATTCTGTCGCCTGCATCGCCAAGGCCGGGAACGATGTACTTGTGTTCGTTGAGTCCGTCGTCAATGCTTCCGCAGTAGATCTCAACATCGGGATAAGCCTTGTTTACAGCATCAATTCCCTCGGGGCTTGCGATGATGCACATGAGCTTTATCTTCTGAACGTTTGACTTTTTGAGTATCTCGATAGTCTTTACAGCTGTTACGCCTGTTGCAAGCATGATATCGGTGATGATGACTTCTCTTTCGGCGATATCAACGGGAAGCTTGCAGTAGTATTCAACAGCATCCTTTGTTTCGGGATCGCGGAAGATTCCGACATGGCCGACCTTTGCGGCAGGGAGAAGCTCAAGGATACCGTCAGTCATTGCAAGACCTGCACGGAGAATGGGAACGAATGCGATCTTTTTTCCCGAGATGATCTGTGTCTTTGCAACGGCAACGGGAGTCTGGATATCAACGGTCTTGAGCGGAAGATCACGGGTAGCTTCATAGCACATGAGCATTGCTGTTTCGGAAGCAAGTTCTCTGAATTCCTTTGAACCTGTGTTGATATCTCTCATCATAGAGATCTTGTGCTGAACGAGGGGGTGGTCGATAAGTTTAACATTCTGCATTTTTATTTACCTCCAAAATTATTCTTCGATAAGGTCTACTCTGCGCTGGTGTCTGCCGCCTTCAAAATCGGTGGAAAGGAAGACGTCGACCATTTCTTCGGCAACTCCTGCGCCTGTAACTCTGCCGCCCATACAGAGAACGTTCGCATCGTTGTGAAGACGGGTGTATTTTGCGGTGTAAGCGTCGGTGCAAAGTGCTGCACGGATGCCCTTGACCTTGTTTGCGGCGATGGAAATGCCAATGCCTGTTCCGCAGATAAGGATTGCCTGCTTTACAGTACCGTCGGTGATCTTTGCACAAACCTCACGGGCAACGAGGGGGTAATCGCAGCTCGTTCCGTCCATACAGCCAAGCTCTATGTAAGGAACTCCAACAGCGTCAAGGTGCTTGATGATCTCTTTTTTTAGGCCGTAGCCTGCGTGATCGCTTCCGATGGCGATCTTATCTTTTCTGATATCCATAAGTATGTTCTGCCGTCCGTAAGGAACGGCTCTCCCTTCGGAAAAATTATTAGTTATAGTATATCACATTTTTGAGATTAAATCAAGTCTTTCGCAAAATATATGCTCTTTTAGTTGTGAATAAAATGTTAAAATGAAAATTATGTTGTTTTTTATCTTGACAAATGGAAAGCAAATTGCTATAATTGTATTTATTGCAAATACAGTTGTTTTTTATACAAGGACGAAACGGTCGCTTTAAACGGCTGATATCCAAAGGAAAAGCCCTATTCTTCACGGTCAGGAAGTGAAAAAAGTCAATGAATGAGAATTCATTTATAGTTGTCAGCACTGAAGTCCTTCCCGAGGTCTTCACGAAGGTGCTTGAAGTGAAAAGGCTGCTTGCCTGCGGTGAGGAGAAGAGTTCGGCTTCTGCCTGCAAAAGAGTAGGCATATCACGCAGCGCATACTATAAATACCGTGAGTGCGTTTTCACATACGAAGAAAAGCTCACGCAGAAGATCGTGACTTTTTACGCTGTACTGCGTGATGAACCGGGCGTGCTTTCGTTGTTCCTTTCGGAGATACATCTTTTCGGGGCGAATATCCTCACGCTCAACCAGAATATCCCCGTAGACGGCGCAGCTGCGGTCACCATCACGGCAAAGCTCCACGGCAGCGGCAGCGAGGCATATTCTCTTGCGGATAAGCTGAAAACGCTTGGCGGAGTTGTTGAAGTCCGTGTGCTTTCAGGAGAATGAAAGTGAGTTTATACATTCGGTAAATATTAAGGGTAATATAGATTAAGGAGTAGAGTTTATGGCAAAGATAGCAGTTTTAGGTTTCGGCGTAGTTGGTTCAGGCACAGTTGAACTTTTCTACAAAAACAAGAACAAGATCATTGAAAAAGCAGGCAAGGATCTTGATATCAAGTATATCCTCGATATCAGAGATTTCCCGGGAAGCCCGTTTGAATCAAAATTCACAAAGGATATCAACGACATCCTCAACGACAGCGAAGTAACTCTCGTTGCCGAAGCTATGGGCGGCGTAAATCCTGCATACGACTTCGTGAAGAGCTGCCTTGAAAGGGGAAAGAGCGTTGTTTCCTCCAATAAGGAGCTTGTTGCAAAGAAGGGCGCAGAGCTTCTTAAAACAGCGAAGGAGCATAACTGCAACTTCCTCTTTGAAGCTTCGACAGGCGGCGCAATTCCGATAATCCGTCCTCTTCACCAGTGCCTTGCGGCAAACGACATCACAGCAGTTGCAGGCATACTTAACGGAACAACAAACTTCATCCTCACAAAGATGATAAATGAGAATATGCCTTTTGAAGAGGCTCTTTCCACAGCGCAGAAGCTCGGCTATGCAGAAAAGGATCCTACAGCCGATGTTGAGGGTCATGACGCCTGCCGCAAGATATGCATCCTTTCCTCACTTGTTTTCGGCAAGCACGTTTACCCCGACTGGGTACACTGCGAGGGCATCTCAAGCATCACAGCAGAGGACGCAAAGTATGCTGCAAGCTGGGGCGGCTCGGTCAAGCTCATCGGTTCCGTAAAGAGAACAGCTGACGGAAAGATCCTTCCTATCGTTCGTCCTGCATTCGTATGCGGTGCAAACCAGCTTTCAAGCGTAAGCGATGTTTTCAACGGCATCATGGTTTACGGCGACGCAGTAGATCAGGTGATGTTCTACGGCAGAGGCGCAGGAAAGTTCCCGACAGCGAGCGCTATCGTTGCCGACCTTATTGACGCTGCAAAGATGAACGGCACTTCCGTTTCACAGGTCTGGGAAGACAGCCCGGACAACAGCTTTATCGCTGATTACAAGGAAGATGTTCTTCCGTTCTATGTTCGTGTTCAGGGCGTTTCCGCAGATAAGGCAAAGGAAGTATTCGGCGATGTTGAGTTCCTTTCAAGAGAAGGCTGTCCTGCCGATGAGATCGCATTCATCACTCCCGAGATCAAGGAAAAGGACTTCGACGAGAAGCTTTCAAAGCTTGGCGGAAAGGTTCTCGGAACGATCAGAGTTCTCAACCTCGAAAGCTAAAATTGCAAATTGAATATATATATATGGGCGGATTCCATATCCGCCCGTTTTATGTCCCGGAAATTATTGCGGAAAGGAATTGAGGAAAATGATCAAGATACAAGTACCCGCAACGAGTGCAAACCTCGGCGCAGGCTTTGATGCGCTCGGACTGGCACTGACATACTATAATTATGTAAACATGGAGGAAGCGGACGGCGTCTTCATAAAGAGCCTTGACGGAACTCCCGTGCCGGAGGGCGAAAATAACCTTATCTATGAATCGGCAAAAACGCTTTTTGAGATATGCGGCAAGCCGTTCAAGGGTCTTACGATCGAGCAGATCAACAATATCCCTATGGCAAGAGGTCTCGGAAGCTCTTCCGCCTGCATAATCGCAGGACTTTTCGGCGCAAATACGCTTATGGGAAATCCGCTCGGACTGGATGATCTTGTCAACCTTTCGGCGCAGATCGAAGGACACCCCGATAATACTGCACCTGCGCTACTCGGCGGTATCGTTACAGCTGTTTTTGACGGAAGGGAAGTCCACTGGGTAAAGCAGGAGGTCTTTACAACGCTTAAATTTGTGGTAGTTATACCCGATTTCGAGCTGAAAACGGAAGAAGCCCGTGCCTGTCTGCCCAAAGAGATAAGTCATAAGGACGCTGTCTTCAATCTTTCCCGTGCTGCGCTTTTCTCGGCTTCGCTCCTTACGGGCAAGTATCAGAATCTCCGCACTGCTGTGAATGACAAGCTTCACCAGCCGTATCGAATGAATCTTATCCCTCACGGTCAGGATGTTTTTGAAACCGCATACAGTCTTGGCGCTTATGCGGCGTACCTGAGCGGTGCAGGCCCTTCGCTTATGGCTATCGTCGATGCGGATAATGAGTTCTTCTGCGGAAAGATGAAATTTGCTCTCGAAAAATTAGGACTTAAAAATTGGAAAGTTCACGAATTACATATTGACAACGCAGGTACAAAGCTGTTATAATATAACTAATGAGTTTGGATTGATATAACGAATACTGTGCAAATTTAACAAAAAATCAACGTTATTTTGTATTGCGCAGTGTTTGTACGTTTATAGCAAGACATAGAAATAGACTGACAAAAGGAGGCGAGGGCAAAGCTTGAAGAGTTAGGAACGAACCCGTAGGCAGGCTTGCCGCCTGTCAAGGGTGAGTGACGACACTATTCAAGCTTTGCACCGCCGAACTTGTCAGGATATTTTTGTGGATTGCTACAGACAAAATTTTTATTCTCTTTTTGGAAGAAGCGGGAGAGTTCTATATGGCAATAGATTATTTTTCCGAAACAAGAAAATATGAAGATCAGATTGACCTGTACAAAAAACTGAACTGGTATAACCTCCCCGGCTATACGGATGAGGAGATCGAAAAGGCTGCCAAAAACAGCTTTTATTCGGTCTATGCCTATGACGGATATACGCTTGTCGGCCTTGGCAGAGTGGCTTCGGACGGCCTGACCGCCGCTGTAATGAGCGGTATCTGCGTCCGACCCGATTACCGCCGCAGAGGAATAGGCGAGGAGATCGTAAAACGCCTTGTTTATCACTGCCAGTCGGGTAATTATCAGATGAACGTGCAGCTTTTCTGCGAGGACAGCCTTCGCCACTGGTACAAAAAGCAGGGCTTTGAGGATTATAACCTCGGTATGAGAAAATGCATGGTCTTCCCTGAGGATCCCTGCAAGCTGCGCAAGGGCTTCCGTGAGATCTACGGCATCGAGCAGATCACCGATATCTGCAGCGACTTTTATTGGTATAATTTTGACGCTTTCGGCGAATTCAAATACTCCGAAACGCTCGGAACGGACGGACAGCTTGTTCCCAGCCTGTTTATGACCTTCTATTCCGAGGATCCCGTCAAATTTAAGGCGGAGATCGACTTCCTTAACGTAAGCGAGTTCCAGATCGGCTGCAAGGGCGTGACTACACCGCTCACCGCTTTCGATATCGTGAACACGCAGTCGCTCGGCTACTCGCAGGATAAACGTTACAGGATCCGTTCGCTGGAGGATGACAATATCAGCTTTTTCTGTGAAAGCTTCCATATTGTGAACGTCATTACTTGATTTTTGGAGCAAGCTTTTATAATGATTACAGTTACAACCGCTTCGGCAGAGGAAACTATCGCCTTTGCCGAGAAGATCGGAGCAATGCTCAAAGGCGGCGATATCATCGCATATAAGGGTGGGCTCGGCGCAGGAAAAACAACCTTTACGCGCGGACTTGCCATTGGAATGGGATTCCCCGACGAGGTATCTTCACCGACCTTTGCGCTTGTGAATGAATACAGAGGAAAGGCGCTTACGCTTTATCATTTCGATATGTATCGAATAATGAATGAAGAGGCGCTGGAAACGACGGGATTTTATGACTATCTTTCGGATGACTGTGTGATCGCGGTGGAGTGGTCGGAGAATATTGCCGACTGCCTGCCCAAAAACATTATTACCGTTACGATCGAGAATATAGGCGAGGAAGAACGCCGAATTGAAGTCAAAGGGGATGAGCGTTTTGATCATTTTGGGAATTGATACATCGGGAAAAACTGCTTCCGTTGCAGTATGCAGCGAAAATGCCGTTCTTGCACAAACTTCTGTCTTAACACGCCTTACCCACTCGCAGGTCATTATGCCGATCTGCACCGAGGTTCTGCGCAATGCAGGCATCGGACTTAACGACGTTGACGCAATGGCTGTTTCAAACGGTCCCGGCTCATATACAGGATTAAGAATAGGTGTATCGGCGGTCAAAGCGATGAGCTTTGCGCTGAATAAAAAGTGCGTCGGCGTTTCGACCCTTGAATCGCTTGCATATAATATGCGCGGCTACAGGGGAGTTATCTGTACGGTTATGAAAGCGCGTGCAGACCTTATGTACACAGCATTTTTTACATCGTACAAGGATGTGATAACAAGGATCTTTGACGATACAATCCTTTCCGAAGCTGATATCGTTTCAAGAATAAAGGGTTATCACGGAGATATCGTACTCGTCGGTGACGCAGCCGAGGAGCTGTACAAAAACAACAATTTTACCGAAACGGAAAATGTAATGCTCGCACCGCCGCATCTTCGCTTGCAGCTTGCGTCCAGCCTTTGCTATGCTTCATACGAAAAGCAGTTCGGCACGGGTGATACGCTTAATGCCGAATATCTCCAGCAGACAAAGGCTGAAAAAGACCTTGAGGAAAAAAGAGCATGAAATAATGCGTAATTCGTAATGCGTAATGCGTAATTATTGCGTGCTGTGAATTTACATTACAAATTATAATAAAAAACGGTACAACCACGAAATTAATTTTTGTCGTGATTGTACCGTTTATTTTTCTATCAGATTTGCGAAGCTTAATTACGCATTACGAATTACGCATTACGCATTGATTTTTCTCGCTTCGGTATAGAAACGCTTATCCTGCGCATGACCCATAGAGAAAGTCTTTCGGGGAAGTGCGCCGTCCTTGATAACGGTCGGGAAAAGCTCTTCCTTGCCCATATCGGGGAGGAGGAAGCCTACAGCGTCATCGGCTGCGGCAAGTCTGCGGATAACGTCCTCGCCGTGGATATAGTCGATCTTTCCGCCGTTTTCTTTAACATAAGCGTCAAGGAACTGCTGGAGGCTGCCAACGGTGAGGTTTGAAGTCGGCTTGCCGATATAAAGCGTTTCGTCCTTGCTGCCGTTTACAACAACGAATGACTGACCGCTGCCGTTTTCGGATGTTCCGAGAGCGGTTTTGAGTGCGGAGAGAAGCTTGTCAACATCAACGCCCGTTACAATGCGGTGGATAGCTTCAAAGCGGAGTGCGTCGCTGTGAAGGTTCACGATCTCTGCAAGTGCATAACGTGCAGGATGAGCTGACATATCCTTGTCGGGGTTTTCACGCTTGAGCTGCTCGTAATATTCCTTTGCGGTAGCGAGGGAGTGGTTTCCGTCGCCCATTGCGTAGAGCATAACGGGTTCGTTTTCAAGTCCGTATTTTGCGTTGAATTCGTCTGCGTTTCCGAGTGCGTCAAGTGCAGATATTACTGCATTTATATCGTCCTCGCCGAGGAGATATCCTGCGATATGGCCGCCGCCCTGCATAAGCTCAAAATCATATACCTTTTTGAGCTGATCTTTCTTTTGGGAAAGCTTTTCGATAACTGTGCGCTTTGCATCGTCAATGAGTATCATAATATGCGGAAGCTCAAGCGGAGCGCCGTTTCTGACCTTTATTCTCGGCGGAATACGTTCAACAACGGTTGCTTCGGTCGCACGGACGGAGGACTTGCTGCCCTTGCGGTAGTCATATTCTTCAAGGTCGACAGCACCGACGATCCCTGCTCTTACTCCGTCGGCTGTTGTGCGCTCAACGTAGATCATAGCGTTTTTATACTCGTCAAAAATACCGTCAGCGATGTATTTATCCATATTTTTATGTATATCTGCAATTCGGCTGTCAACGCCCTCGCTTTCAAGATATACTTCGGGGAGGATAAGTCGGAGAGTCGAGGGAGCGTCACCGACGATCTGCTCGGTCTTTTCCCAGTATTCGGGTTCGGAGGTGTACTGGTCGCAGGCAACTACCGACCATTTTTCCATATCAATATTATGCGGAAGAAGGATATCCGCAGCCTTAAAAGCGTTGCTCATAATTCTATCTCCTTATAAGAAAATTATCAAATCAATTATACACTAAATCCTTCCGTTTTTCAATAGTTTTAGTCTTAATTGTCACGGTGTTTTAACGATTAAACTATTTGTTGGCTTTGTATCAACAAATTTTTGTAGGGGACGGGTTTCCCGTCCCGATTGTTACCGATATCCTTGTTAAACGGGACGGGCAACCCGTCCCCTACAGAAAGACATGGCATATTTTTATATATTGTTCAGTTTTTATTTGCTCAATAAAATACCGTATCTTAATTGTTCGGCTGGATTTTCTGGAGCTTCAGGATGCCGAGATGCTGCATCTCGCCGAGGGCATTTTCGGAGATTATCTTGCTTCCGCTTGAAACTGCCGCCGCCTGGATAGCAGTCGTTATAAGCATTTTTCCGAAGCCGCTGTCATCGTCCGTCTGACTTTCGATAGAGCTGTGGAGAATATCGACAAGTTGGTGGAAGGTATGCTCGTACTGCTCGCTGAAAAAGTTGAGAAGCTCCTCCTCGGTGCGTGATTTGAGCAGATGTTCGATCATTGCGCCTATGACCTGTATCGGTAGGACGCTTTTCATTGCACAGATTATCAGCAGATGCGAAATATGCACCCTTGAATATTTCTTTTTGACGGGCGGAGGAAGTATGCCGAGCTTGACATAGTTATTTATCATTGACGGGGTAAGGTTGGCTTCGCCGTGAGAAAAGATGCGGATATACTTGCTCATAAGGGAAAGCACCTGATCCATATAAAGACCTATATCGGGCAGATCGTTCCATCGGGGAAGACGGCAGGAACGTTCCTGTTTCTCCCAGAACGGCGATGAAAGCTCCGAAATGATTTCATTTGCCATAAAAGCTCCTCCTTTCGTTTTGTCAATAGCAAGACACAGAAATATACTGACAAAAGGAGGCGAGAGCAAAGCTTGAAGAGTTAGGAATGAACCCGTAGGCAGGCTTGATGCCTGTCAAGGGTGAATGACGACACTATTCAAGCTTTGCACCGCCGAACTTGTCAGGATATTTTTGTGGATTGCTATAATTAATTATACAACATTTTTTCGCAAATTACAAGAGATTTTGCGTAATATTACAAAAAATTGTTTCTCTGAACACTTGACAAGATTAAAATGACGATGTATAATAGTTTTGAAAACCAGATGTAATACTTGGAGAAACCAAAATGAACCTGAATTTGAAAAAATACACCATAATAACGGGTCATTACGGCAGCGGAAAGACGAATTTTGCTGCAAATCTTGCAGTCAAGGCTGCGAAAGAAGGCGAAAAAGTAACCGTTGTTGACCTTGATATAGTTAATCCGTATTTCAGAAGCGCTGATTTTGCAAAGCTTTTTGCGGAAAAGGAAATAACCCTTGCAGCGCCGATGTATGCGAACACAAACCTTGATATCCCTGCGCTTTCGTTCAACATTGAGGAATTTATGAATTCACAGGGCAAAGTCATAATTGATGTCGGCGGCGATGATTCGGGCGCTTCGGCACTTTCACGCTATCGTGAATTTCTTGTTCAAAATGCCGATGATATTGAGGGTATTTACGTTGTAAATATGTATCGGTATCTGACGGGGACAGCGCAGGATGCGATTGATTTTATGCGTGAGATAGAAGCAGCATCGGGACTTGTGATGTCATCGGTCGTGAACAACTCGAATCTCGGTGAGGAAACAACTTTTGAAACGATCGAAAAAAGCTCCGCTTATGCCGACGAGGTGTGCAGGCTTTCGGGTCTGCCGCTGAAATACACAGTTGATACGAGCGGAAAGGCAAACGTAAATAACCGCTTTGACGCCGAAATATTTGTAAAAAAAATATGGGAAACCTAAAAGGAGATAATACTATGCCAAAAATAACCGTTGACAGGGAACGCTGCAAGGGCTGCGGTCTTTGCGCAAGCGTATGCCCGAAAAAAATTGTTGAGCTTGATAAAAACTCACGAAACAAGAAGGGATATTTTCCTGCACACTGCGTTGACGATTCCGCCTGCATAGGCTGTGCTATGTGCGCAACGATGTGTCCCGACTGTGCGATAAAGGTCGAAAAGTAAGGAGCTGAACTTAAAGTGGAAAGAAATCTTATGAAAGGCAACGAAGCTCTCGCCGAGGCTGCTATCCGTGCAGGCTGCAAATGCTTCTTCGGATATCCTATCACGCCGCAGACGGAGGTCGCTGCTTATCTTGCAAAATATATGCCGAAAAACGGCGGTGTTTTTCTTCAGGCTGAATCGGAGATCGCCGCAATAAACATGGTTCTCGGCGCAGCGTCGGCAGGCGTTCGTGCAATGACTTCTTCGTCATCGCCGGGAATATCGCTCAAATCGGAGGGCGTTTCCTATATTGCAGGCTCCGATCTTCCGTGCGTTATAATCAACGTTCAGAGGGGCGGTCCCGGACTCGGCGGCATACAGCCTTCGCAGTCGGACTACTGGCAGGCTACAAAGGCGCTCGGTCACGGCGATTATCAGCTTATCGTCTATGCGCCCTGCTCGGTTCAGGAAATGGTCGATAAGGTAACGCTTGCGTTCGATATGGCTGATGAGTTCCGTATGCCTGCGATGATACTTGCAGACGGTCTGCTCGGTCAGATGATGGAGCCTGTGAGCTTCCCCGAGAGAAAAACCGAATTTGCGCCGAAGCCGTGGGCAACGAACGGTCACGGAAACAAGCGTGAACACAACATCATCAATTCGCTTTACCTTGTTCCCGAGGAGCTGGAAAACTCGATACGCAGCCGATATGAGCGCTATGAAGTCATAAAGGCGAACCACACCGAAGCGGAGAGCTATCTCTGCGATGATGCGGACATTGTTGTTACTGCTTACGGCGCATCTGCAAGAGTTGCAAAATCCGCTGTGAACCGTGCCCGTGCAATGGGGATAAAAGCAGGACTTTTCCGCCCGATAACGCTCTGGCCTTTCCCCGTGTACGAGATCAACGAAGCCTGCAGAAACGCAAAGGCTCTGCTTGATGTTGAAATGTCGATGGGTCAGATGATCGAGGATGTAAAGCTTGCTATAAACTGCTCAAAGCCTGTACATTTCTTCGGAAGAACCGGAGGAGTTATCCCTTCGCCCGATGAAGTGCTTGCAGAGATCAAAAAGTTATCGGAAATAAAGAATTAACGAAAGGATAATTTGCAATGGCTGTGATTTTTGACAGACCTAAAAGCCTTACCGATGTGCCCACGCACTACTGCCCGGGCTGCACACACGGCATTATACACCGCCTTATTGCGGAGGTCATAGATGAAATGGGCATTGAAGGCGATACGATAGGTGTTGCGCCTGTCGGATGCGCTGTAATGTCTTATGATTACTTTAACTGTGATATGATAGAAGCTGCTCACGGAAGAGCGCCTGCAACAGCAACGGGCGTAAAAAGAGCGCTTCCCGACAAGTTCGTTTTCACCTATCAGGGCGACGGCGACTGTGCTGCGATCGGAACAGCAGAAACCGTACACGCCGCAACGAGAGGGGAGAACATCGTTGTTATTTTTGTAAACAACGCCATATACGGAATGACGGGCGGACAGATGGCTCCAACCTCGCTCCCCGGTCAGGTAACGCAGACGACCCCTTACGGAAGGGATGTTTCCGTTGCCGGAAATCCGATAAAAATGGTGGAGATGCTCTCCGTTCTCGACGGTGTTGCACTTGCGGAAAGAGTGGCGGTCAATACCGTTCCTCATATAAAAGCGGCGAAAAAGGCTATCCGAAAGGCTTTTGAAAACCAGAAGGCAAAGCGAGGATTTTCGATAATCGAAGTACTTTCCTCCTGCCCGACAAACTGGGGAGTTTCGCCGACCGTGGCTTTGCAGAAGATCGATGAAGTGATGATACCGTTCTATCCGCTCGGAGCATACAAAGATGTAACAAAGGAGGCTGCTCAAAATGAATTATGATATTCTTCTTGCCGGTTTTGGCGGTCAGGGAATACTTTTCGCAGGAAAGCTGCTTGTAAATCTCGGCCTTTACGATAACAAAGAGGTTTCGTGGCTGCCCTCCTACGGCCCCGAAATGAGAGGCGGAACCTGCAACTGTTCGGTATGCGTTTCCGATGAGCCTATCGGCTCTCCGCTTGTGGTGAATCCGAACGTGCTGATCGTTATGAACACGCCCTCGCTCGAAAAGTTCATTGACAAGGTACAGCCGGGCGGTCTGGTCATTATTGACAGTTCTATGGTTGACGCCGAGGTTACCCGTACCGATGTTAAGGTCTGCAAGATTCCTGCGACCGCTCTCACCGACACTGACCCGAACCTCAAGGGCGGTGCGAACATTATTCTTGCAGGAAAATTCATTGCAGAAACGGGATTTACTTCTACCGAAAATATACGAACCGTTTTTGAAAAGATCATTCCTCCGCACAAAGCTGCACTGATAGAAAACAACCTTAAAGCTATCGAAATTGGTATGAATTATGGAAGTAAAGGTCAATTTGTGAAAATTGCATAAAAACTTTTAAACATTTGGTGCAATCATATAAATATTTCCCAAACACTTGACTTTTGGTAATACCGATGTTATAATATATTCAGAAAATAAATCAAACGGCAATAGCTTATAAACAATTCCGATATTTATTTTTTATAATTTAGACAACCTTTCATTTTTTCTTTTTCATAAACTTCCTTAATTCCGAAAAACACCGTCCTTTATGGGCGGTGTTTTTCGTTGTGTTTTTAATGTTCCCGATTGTGCGAAAGAGTCATTAAAGATCCTGAATATCTGCTGCGGTGAGGTCGTTTTCGAGATTGTCACGGGCAAGATCGGTGTCTATCGCTGCATAAGCGTCCGAGGTCGGTTTATCCGACTTGTGCGGAGTCGAGTGGTAGACCTTTAATGACGGTGCGGAAGTTCCTGCGATTATGGGGTTGGCTTTGACATCGGATGTGTGCGCTCTGCCTTGGATCTGCGGAACGGCAGCCTGTTCGTTCTTTTGCTTTGTATGTGTTCGGTCTATGCGGTTCATTCCTTGTTTGGACATAAAAATCCCCCCTTTGTTTTTATATTAATAGTATATCCAAAGGGGGATATTTGATTAATGTAAATTATTTGTACTCGTTTTCGATGAAATCCTTGACCTCCTGCGCAAGCTGCATATTTATCCCTGCGGCTTTGGCGATATCCTCGGCGGTGGCTTTTTTCAGCTCGTCCTTTGTTTTGAAAGCCGAGAGAAGCTTTTCCGCTTTTTTGTCGCCGATACCTTTGATTTTTGTGATCTCAAGGCTGAACGACTGCTTGCTGTGCTTTTTGCGCTGGTAGGTTATTGAATAGCGATGGACTTCGTCCTGTATTCTGGTGAGGAGCATAAATGCCGCTTTGTTTTCGCTTATGGAAATTTCGCCGCCGCCCGTTGCGATGGCTCTCGTGCGGTGCTTGTTATCCTTGACCATGCCGAAAAGCGGAACGTTGATGCCCATTTCACGCAGGATAGGTTCAACGGCGTTGACCTGACCCTTTCCGCCGTCAAGGAGTATAAGGTCGGGCAGTCGGCAGAATCCCTCGTCCGTTTCGTTTTCGTCCTTATAATGCTTGAAACGGCGCTGCAGGACTTCACGCATTGAAGCATAGTCGTTCTGTATCTCGGTTTCCTTTATCGAGAATTTTTTATAAGCCTTTTTATTCGGTCTGCCGTTTTCAAAGACGATCATACCTGCGACCATTGCCGAGCTTGCAAGGTTTGAGATATCGTAGGATTCGATATACATCGGCGGATTTTCCAGACCGAGAAGCTTTGCAAGCTGTTCGAGAGCGACGATCTCTGCGCCTGTTCGTCCGACCTTGATCGCAAGTGACTCGCTTGCGTTCTCCTTTGCCATGTTGATAAGCTTCAGACCCTTTCCTCTTGTTCGGGAGAAAATATCAACGGCGTGACCGCTTTTTTCACGGAAAAGGCGGTTTATCATTTCGGCGTCGGGTATCTCTTCCTCGGTGATTATCTCACGGGGGATCGATTCGGGAGTTGTATAGAATGCAAGCATAAAATCCTGTATCATAACGGCAGTATCGTCGATCTCGCCCACGGGAAGCTCGCTTCGGTCGGTGAGTCTGCCGCCACGATACTGGAGAATGGCAACACAGGCATTGCTTCCGTTCTGCGCTGCGGCGATGATGTCGGTATCACGCATATCCTCGTTTATGATCTTCTGGCTGTCGGCAGCTTTTTTTATTGCGTTTATGCGGTCACGGAGCGAAGCTGCACGTTCAAATTCGAGATTTTCCGCTGCTTCGTTCATTTTTTCGGTAAGGCTCTCGACCGAGGCTTCCGAGCCGCTTGCGATATATTCTTCCGCCTGTTCGATTATGGCTCTGTAATCATCGCAGGAAAATTTTCCCGTGCAAAGACCCATACACTGCTTTATGTGGAAATTAAGGCAGGGTCTGCCCTTGCCGAAGTCACGGGGAAAGACCTTCTTGCAGGTCGGGAGCATAAAGACCTTGTTAACCTCCTTGACGGTCTGCGTTGCAACGAACGAGCTTGTGTAAGGACCGATGAACTTTCCGCTGCCGCTTTTCTGCAGCTCGGAGGTGATACGGGGGAATTCCTCATCCGAAATTTTGATATAGCTGTAGCCCTTGTCATCCTTCAAAAGGATATTATACTTCGGTTTATGCTGCTTTATAAGTGAACATTCAAGGACGAGCGCTTCATACTCCGAGTCGGTGACGATAAAATCATAGTCATAGACGTTGGAAACCATTTTTGCGACCTTCGGTGTGTGGTCAGGCGACTTGCAGAAGTAGCTTGTAACACGGTTGCGAAGGTTTTTTGCCTTGCCGATATATATAATGTGCCCCGTTTTATCCCTCATTCGGTAAACTCCGGGCGAAGTCGTCAGAAGTGAGGTCTTTTCACGCAGATAGGGAAGACGTTCATTCATTGTTTGCCTCTTTCAGAACATATTCTTTTATCGCTTTGGTCACACCCTCGTCGTTGTTGCTCTCGGCGGTGTATCTGCCGAATTTTTTCATATCGGGGTGAGCGTTTTTCATCACAAAGCCATATCCTGCGTCAAGGAGAAGCTCCGCATCGTTGAAATAGTCGCCGAAAGCCATTGTTTCCTCACGGCTTATGCCGAGCTTTTCACGAATTTCTTTAAGAGCTGCACCCTTGTTGATGCCCTTGTTCATAATGTCTATCCATTTCGGCCCTGTTACGGCAACGGTGAAATCGTCGGCAAACTCGTTTGCAATGACAGGATAGCAGTGCTTTTCTGCTCCGTTATAGTCGCAGACGGCGATCTTGAAGATATCATCGTCAACTGCTGCGATATCGTCAACGCAGGTGTAATGGAGATAGTAGCGTGTTACCTCGTTGTAGAATTCCTCGTCCCTGCGTTCAAAATAGGTTCCGTGAACGCCGCAGAGAACGGGGGTCACTCTTTCCATTCCTCGGCATATTTCGATAAGGCGCTTTACGCAGCTTTTTTTGAGCAGACTCATGCTGACAAGCTCACCGTTTGCAATTACATAAGCGCCGTTGTCACAGATAAAGTCAAGCTTGTCAAGCTTACCTTCAAAGTTGAGCTTTAAGGTGGAATAGGAGCGGCCGCTTGCGACTACGAAGTGAATGCCCTTTTCACATAGCTTGTCCAGCACTTCGTCAAAGTCGTGCGGAAATTCCTTTTTGTCGTTGAGAAGTGTTCCGTCCATATCAGACGCTATAAGTTTTATCATTTGAAGAGAGTTCCTTCCTGCGTTTTTTTGCATAAATAAGGTAAGAGATGCCGCATACTACCGATATTCCGACATTTATTGCGACAGAGAGTATAAATTTTACCGAGAGAGGGTCGTCGATGTAATTTCCCATAAATGTACAGCAGATCATTCCCGGCAGCGTTCCGAGCATTGAGCCGATGATGTAGTCACGCCACTTCATATTGACCGAGCCGAGGAACATACTTACAACATCGTATGGCAGACAGTTAATTATCCGCAGAAAAAATGTAAAAAATATGCCGTTCGACATATTAAGGCTGATGATATCACGCATCTTTTTATGCTTCATAACAAGCTTTTCGACATATTCCCTTTGGGCGAATTTACCGATGAGATAGGGAATGTTCATCATACAGAAAATGCCGATCGTGTTAATTGCGAGTGCCGCCCAGATATTCGGTGCGGTCATTCCGCAGGCGGTGACGATGACTATCATCGGGAAAAAGAAGGTCAGCGATTTTAACGAGAACATTGCTATTATAACCACGGCGGCGAGCCATATATTTTCGGGTGTATATTTAAGCAGCTGTTCTGCGGTGATGTTGCGGAAGGTCGTGAAATACAGCACGGCGCATATTGCGATCATTACAAAAGGAGCAATCGCGAATGCAGCCTTTGCGATCTTTGTTATTCTTTCACGGAGGTTTGATATTCTGTCGGTTTTCATTTTGTCAAGTCCTTTCTGCTTTATTTGGATATCTGCTATCGCTATTATAGCACGGGTGCTGTTAATTATCAACATATTTTTTATACAATATTGTGAAAAACAGATGAAACTATCGGCACCCTCCTTGTTATTTCGAGATGGTTGTGATATACTATTTAAAAGATTGTATTAAGGGAGTTACTATAAATGGCTGATTATACAGGAAGCAGATGTATCGTCTGCAGCGAGCAGTTCAAGGAAGACGATGATGTCGTTGTCTGCCCCGAGTGCGGAACGCCTTACCACAGAGCCTGCTATGAAAAATACGGGAGCTGTGTAAATACCGAGCTTCACAAGGCGCATCGAAGCTGGAAACCCATGCCCGACACGGGTGTTCCGACAGATGCCGTTGAAAATGATCCCGAAAAGGACTGCGTATGTCCTCGCTGCGGTTATGTCAATCCGAAGCTGACGGCTTTCTGCGGAAGATGCGGTTCTCCGATGCCTGCGCTGGAACGTCATAACGAGGAGCTTCGCAAAAATATGGAAGACGCTATGAACAATGACGGCAATTTCGGTGGGATCAACCTTGAACCGTATCTTATCAACTTCACCGATCCGCTCTGCGGATACAATCCCGATGAGGATTTTGAAGGAGTTCGTCTTTGCGAGCTTGCCGATTATGTCGGAAGCAACACACATTATTATCTTCCGAATTTCAAAAGATTCAAAGAAACCGGAAGCTCTTTGAGCTGGAATTTCTCGGCTATGATAATTCCGGAGATGTATTTTTCATACAGAAAAATGCCGCTGATTGCTCTTGCTGCGTTAGTTATCAGGATAATTTTCATGATTCCGCAGTATATCCCGATCCTTGCGGAGATGAATATGGGCGTGCTTTCGCAGTTTGCAAAGGGGTTTGATGTAAGAAGCACAGCGTTTGGCATAGTCAGCGTTTTATCATACATCCTTGTCTATGCGGCGATGTTCTTTTTCGGCGCTTTTGCGAACAAGATATACTACAGAAAAGCGGTAAAGCGCACAGCCGAAATAAAGGCTTCGACCACTCCGCTCACGATACGTCAGACTCTCCGCTCAAAGGGCGGCACATCGGGCGGCTGGCTTGCACTTTTTATTTGTATTTATGTGTTGATGTATATGGCATTCAGTATGAGCTTTATTATCGGAGGAGTGGCTTGACACTGAAAGGACAGGGGTAGGATGAAGATCAGAAAAGCGGTCATCACTGCAGGCGGACTCGGAACAAGGCTTCTCCCTGCGACAAAATCGGTGCCGAAGGAGATGTTTCCGATAGTGGATAAGCCTGCGGTACAGTATATCGCAGAGGAGTGCGCAGCCGCAGGTATCACTGACATTCTTATCATTACTGCGGCAGGGAAAGAGGCTATCGAGAGGCATTTTAAGCGTTCGCCCGAGCTGGAAGAAAAGCTTGCCGAAATCGGAAAGACAAAGCTGCTTGAAGAAGTCCGCAGAATATATTCGGCTGCGAATTTTTCGTTCGTCCGTCAGCCTGTACAGAACGGGCTTGGCGGTGCGATACTCTGTGCGGAGGAATTTGCGGACGGTGAGCCTTTTGCCGTGCTGTACGGCGATGATGTCATAATCGGCGAAGACCCTGCGGTCGGACAGCTTGCCCGTGCTTATGAAAAGTACGGAAAGAGCGTTGTCGGCATTAACAGAGTGCCGCACGGGGATATCTGCAAATACAATTCGCTGAAGCTTGAACCTATGGAGGAAAGCGGGATCTACGCTGTTTCCGATATGATAGAAAAACCTCGGGAAGGTGAGGAATTTTCCGATTTTTCCATTCTCGGAAGATGTATCCTTGAACCGAATATCTTTGATGTCCTGCGCAGGACGCCGAAGGGAAAGGGCGGAGAGCTCCAGCTTACGGACGCTATGCGTGAGGTCGCTGTTTCCGAGGGGATGACAGGCGTTGATTTCACGGGAAAGCGTTTCGATATGGGCAGCAGGATAGGCATTATCAAGGCTTCGGTCGAGGTCGGTCTTATGAATGAGGAGCTTCACGGAGAGCTTGCCGAATACATAAAGAAAATTTCTGAAAAGCTTTAAAAAAATCTCACGGTATTTTAACGAGTGAATTATTTTTTTTCAAAATATTAACAAACTATTGTAGGGGACGGGCGACCCGTCCCCTACAGTAAAATACGCCAGTTGCGACCATGTTTTTATAAAAAATTCATTGTTTGGTTACTTGTTGAAATACCGTGTAAAAAATCTATCACGCTATTGACGAAAACAGTTCATTGTGGTATAATATATTTAATTGGTATAATAATTTCGTTTTAAGCAAAGGAGCTTAATTTTAATGGCTGAACTCGTATATAATGAACAGGGACGTTTGCTTTTCACCGAAGAGATGAGGCAGGAGTACACGATACTTGTTCCGCAGATGCTCCCGATCCATTTTTCACTTATCGTAAAGATATTCAATAATCACGGATATAGAATGAAGCTGCTCACCTCAACGGGCAGAAAGGTCGTTGACGAGGGTCTGCGCAACGTTCATAACGATACCTGCTATCCTGCGCTTCTCGTTATCGGACAGATGATGGACGCGCTCAAATCGGGCGAATATGATATCCACAAGACTGCTCTTATGATAACCCAGACGGGCGGCGGCTGCAGAGCTTCAAACTACATAAATCTTCTCCGCAAGGCTCTCAAAAATAACAAGATGGAATTCGTTCCCGTTATTTCGCTTAATATCGCAAATCTTGAAAAGAACCCCGGCTTCAAGCTTTCTCTTCCGCTTCTTCAGGATCTTATAGTCGGCATCTGCTACGGTGATATCCTTATGTGGGCTGGAAATCAGGTTCGTCCCTACGAAAACAACAAGGGCGAAACCGACAAGCTTATTGAAGACTGGCAGAACAAGCTCATCAAAGAGGGCTTCTCGATCGGTTCGTTCAAGAAAAACGCTTTCCGGATGGTCAAGGACTTTGAAAAGATAGCTTACACTCCGAGCGTAAAGGCAAGGGTCGGAATCGTCGGAGAGATCTACATCAAGTATGCGCCGCTCGGTAACAACTGCCTTGAAGAATTCCTCCGAAGCGAAGATGTTGAGCCTGTTGTTCCGGGACTTCTTGACTTTATCATATTTATGTGCGATCACCACGTTGTCGATACGCAGCTTTATCATATCGCATACAAGAAATACATAGGCTCGGGTGCGCTTGAAATATTCCTTAAAAAGATGCAGGATATAATGATAAAAGCATTCGAGGATTCGCGTTTCAGAGCGCCTGCGCATTTTGACGAAACGAAGGAAAACAGCAAGGAATATGTTTCGCCTGCGAATAAAATGGGTGAAGGCTGGCTCCTTACCGCCGAAATGGTCGAGCTTATCGGCAGCGGCGTAAACAATATTATATGTGCGCAGCCGTTTGGCTGTCTGCCCAATCATATCATCGGCAAGGGCATGATAAGAAAGATACGCAACGTTTATCCCGATGCGAATATTGTTGCGATCGATTATGACCCCGGCGCAACAAAGGTAAATCAGGAAAACAGAATAAAGCTCATGCTTTCGACCGCAAAGACAAATCTTGCACAGCAGAATGATAAATAAAGGAGGAAAACGGCAATGTACGGAATAAACGCATACAAGTCCAACGCAATGTACACTTCTCTTCTTTCATCGAATTATAACAAAAAGAATTACGCACAGACCAATTCGACAAGCGATCTTCTTGCCCTTATGAAAAAGGCGGATCAGGTGCGCTCCAAGGATTATCAGAAAAATATGATAAAGGAGTACGAGAAGGCTTTTTCGGGCAGCGATGTCGGAACATACGAGAGCGAAAAGAAGCTCGCTTCCGATTCGTTTGACCTCGGAAAGAGCGCTTCCAAGCTTGCAGCTGCTTCAAAGACCGATTTTGAGGACAAAGACAAGCTTGTATCGAATGTAAACAGCTTCGTTGAGGACTATAACTCGGTCATTGACAGCCTTCAGAAGTCGGAGAGCGTTGACGCACTAAAAAAAGGTATTTATATGACTAATACAGCAAAGGCTTATGCTTCCGCGCTCGGCAGGATCGGCTTAAAGGTAGGTTCGGACAACAAGCTGACCGTGAACGAGGACACTCTCAAGGGTGCTGACACCAATGCGGTGAAGTCGCTCCTCGGCGGAACCTATTCCTTCTCCGCAAAGGCTGCTGACAGAGCAACGCAGATAAGCAAGGCTGCAAACCTCAAAGCACAGGTAGTCAACTACAATCAGGAGGGCAAGTTCGATATTGGAACTATGTACTCTTTAAGCTCATTGTTCAGCGAAAAGATATAAGAGAACACTATTATACTACATCGCTGCCGCAACGGTGCGGCAGCGATGTTTTTATAAAGGGAGAAAGCTATGGCAATTCAGATATTCGGTAAATCGAAATGCTTCGATACAAAAAAGGCGGAACGCTGGTTCAAGGAGAGAAACATCAAAGTTCAGAGCATTGATATTCTTTCCAAAGGAATGAGCAAGGGAGAATTTGACAGCGTTGTAAAGGCGCTCGGCGGAATTGATATGGTCATTGACACAAATTCAAAGGACTACTGCAATATAAAATATCTTCTTGACGACGCAAAGTATGACAAGCTTTGCGAATGCCCGAAGCTGTACAGAACCCCCATTGTCCGCTGCGGCAAAAAGGCTGCGGTGGGGTATTCTCCCGAAAAGTGGGAAGAATTTATTAGGGAAAACAAATGAGAGTGAGGGATAGTTTGTGACGGCACTTATTACGGGCGCAAGCTCGGGGATCGGACGTGAGATCGCCCGTGAGCTTGCAAAAAGAGGAGTAAGGCTGGTTATTTCCGGAAGAAATTACGATGCGCTCAAAGAGCTTCATGACGAGATCGGTGAAAGAAGGGTGAAGATAATCCCTGCGGATCTTTCCAAGCCCGAGGAATGTTATCGGCTTTATTGCGAGGCAAAAAAATATGATATTGATATACTGGTGAACAACGCAGGCTTCGGACTGTTCGGAAAATTTGCCGAAACGGAGCTTGAACGTGAGATCAATATGATAAGCGTGAACGTTACGGCTGTTCACATTCTGCAGAAGCTTTTTCTAAAGGATTTCCGTAAGCGTGACAGAGGATATATTCTGAATGTCGCTTCTTCGGCAGGCTTTATGCCGGGACCGTATATGGCGACCTATTACAGCACGAAAAACTACGTTGTCCGTCTTACCGAGGCTGTAAGCTCCGAGCTTAAAAACGAAGGCAGCAAGGTTTCTGTGAGTGCGTTTTGCCCCGGACCTGTTGATACGAATTTCAACGATACGGCAGGAGTTTCGTTTGCGCTGAAAGGAATTTCGGCTGAATATGCGGCGAAATGCGCTGTTAAGGGAATGTTTGCAGGGAAAACGCTTATTATCCCGACACTGAAAATGAAGATCGCAGACTACGGCGCAGGCTTTGTTCCGCCGATGCTTCTTGCGAAGATAGCAGGTTATATGCAGAAGAAAAAGGGAGAGATTTAAATGGAAAACGAACGCCTTAAAAAGCAGCTTGAATTTCTGCTCACGCTCGACAAGCTGAAAAACGTTTATCGTCAGACCTATATTCTTTGTGACGATCTTCCGCAGGGGTCAAAGGAGTTTGATGATAATTTCAGGGAGAAAAAGCCGCTTCCCCGCCGCGAAAACGACGCTGAACACTCGTTTTCGCTTGCGATCGCCGCAGCGGTGCTTTCGGAGTATTCCAACGAGCCTGTTGACATAACAAAGGTGATGAAAATGGTGCTTGTTCACGATGCGGTGGAGATTTATGCAGGCGATACCTACTGCTATGACGATGAGGGTGCAAAGACCAAGAAGGAGCGTGAAAATGCCGCTGCAGAAAAGGTATTCGGTATGCTGCCCGATGAGCAGGTCAGAGAATATCGTGAGCTTTGGGACGAATTCGAGAGGAACGACACTCCCGAGGCTCGTTTTTCCAATGCAATGGACAGGATCCAGCCGCTTCTGCTCAACTATTCGAGAGAGGGATATTCGTGGAAGGAGCACGGCGTAAGCTCCGCACAGGTAAGAAAGCGTTTCGACACAGTAAAAGACGGTTCGGAAGAACTTGGCAGAATGGTCGATGATCTGCTTGACAAAGCAATCGAAAACGGTTTCTTGATGCCGTAAATATCGGCTTGTTTTTGTTGATAATGAACAATTTTTGTGTTAACTGTTGACTTTGTGGTAGCAATATGCTAAAATTATAAACAACATATTAATCGCATCTATGCGGACATTAATTTTTATGAGGTGATTCTATGGCAAAAAAAGGAAGTATGGGGATACTCGGGCGAAATCTATTGATAGTTATCGATGCGTCGATAATTCTTGCGGTAACGCTCGTTATTATTTCTTGCGCAATTCGGATCAATAAGATGAACACCGAGGCTCTTGAAAACGAAGCAGCTATAGGCATCAATCTTATCAAGGACGAAATAACCTCTGCCGAAGGCAATGTAAAGACTATTGCGGCTGATTTATGTGAAAACAAGGATTTCAGCCGTGCGTTCGATGTTGACCGAGGAAATGTCATTGGTGACAGATTTTCCGAGGAAATATCGAATGACAGTTACATAGGTATTTTCACGGATACAGACGGGAACATTTTGTGGTCAAGCGAAGGCGTTGACGTTGATTTTTTCAAACCGTTGTTTGAAAATGACAATTATGAAGGCTATGTGCTTAACGGAAACGAAATATATTATGTTTGCGTAATGCCTGTTCTTAACAGTCTTAGTTATCCTGTCGGCAAGGAGATAATTGCGGTCGATTTCACACGTCCGCATGTGCTCGATGAGATAAAGAGCGTTGTAAACTTTGACATTACTATTTTCGGCGGAGATACACGAATTTCCACAACAATTATGGACGAAAACGGCGAGAGAGCCATTGGAACTCAGATGTCGGAAAAGGTCAAGCAGATCGTTATCGACGGCGGAGAAAAATATCACGGCAGAGCCAATATTCTCGGGGAGAACTATTATACTATATATGAGCCTTTCAGGGATCAGAACGATAACATAATCGGTGCGATATTCTGCGGAACTACAACAGTAGAAAATGATGCAAATGCGCGCGGCGTTTTTGTTATTTCGATCGTTATCGGTATTTCTGCCTGCATTATCTGCGGAGCGTTTCTTATATATTATATTATCAAGAGCATTTCAAAACCTGTTTCTCGGGCCTGCGATATTCTTACTAAAATGGCTGACGGAAATATTATGTTCGATGTATCCGACGTCAAGTATTCAAAAGATGAAATAGGCAAGATGCTTGATGGAATGATAAAGATGAAGGACGCTCTCGAAGCGTATGTTGCCGATATCAACAGAGTTACCTCTGCAATGGCAGATGGTGATTTTACGGTCGAACCTGAGGTCAATTACAACGGTGATTTTATTGCATTGAAGGATTCGGTCAATCAGATACGCACCAAGCTCAGCAATGTTATCGACGGTATCAATGTTTCCGCGAGCGAGGTGTCGGCAGGTTCATCGCAGATCGCCAACGGTTCACAGCTCCTTGCGGAGGGTACTACCCGTCAGGCTGCTGCGATCGAGGAGCTTTCGGCGACTATCAGCGAGATCGCAGAGAAGATCGGCAACAACACCGAAAATGCAAGAGAAGCAGACAACTGCGCTTCACAGTCCGATGCGCTTATCAGCGAACAGGCTGCGGAAATGGAGCGTATGCGTGTTGCTATGGAGGATATCAGAGTAAAATCCGATCAGATCAACAACATCATCAAGGCCATCGAAGATATCGCTTTCCAGACGAATATACTTGCGCTCAACGCTGCTGTTGAGGCTGCAAGAGCAGGTGAAGCAGGCAAGGGCTTCGCGGTAGTTGCGGATGAAGTAAGAAATCTTGCTATCAAGTCGGACGAAGCTACCAAGAGAACGGCTGCTATCATCAATGAAACTATGGAATCCGTTGCAAGGGGCGGCGAAGTGGTTGCAAATACGGTCGAGCTTATGGGAAAGGTATCGGAAATGTCTGCAACTTCAAAGGAGCTTGTCGGAAAGATCCACGCAGCTTCGGAGGAACAGGCTTCTGCTATCGAACAGATCAATACGGGCATCGCACAGATATCCGAGGTCGTTCAGCAGAACTCCGCTACGGCAGAAGAAAGTGCTGCATCCTGCGAAGAGCTTAACGGACAGTCGCAGGTTCTTTCGGAACAGGTTTCGATGTTCAAGATACTTTGATAAAAATAACTGTGTATGCAAATTGTGCATACACAGTTTTCGTTTATAAGAATATGACCTCCTCGTGAACATTTGCTCCGAGGAGGTCGTTTTTACTCAACTGAAATAATATAATAGTAAACAGGCTGGCCGCCGTTGACGTTCATTATTTCAACCCTATCTCCGAATTTGGTTTGGACAAGCTCGGTGAGAGCCGCGGTGTTCTCGTCATTGGTATCTGCACCGCTGATGATGGTAACAAAGGAAGAATCGCCCGTTATCATCTTCTTGATAAGCTTATATGCGGCTTTTGTGACTTCTCTGTCGGTCACGGCAAGCTTTCCGTTCTCAAGTCCGAGTATTTCGCCCTTTTTGATGTTCTTTCCGTCAAAGTCGCTGTCACGGGCTGCAAAGGTCACAAGACCCGTTGAAACGTTCTCGAGAGCCTTTGACATATTCATACGGTTGGATTCATAATCCGCAGACGGGTCGAAGTTCATCATTGCGGTAAGACCCTGCGGTATTGTTTTGGTCTGGAGCACGCAGACGCGTCTGTCGGCAAGCTTTACTGCCTGTTCGGCTGCCATGATGATGTTTTTGTTGTTCGGAAGCACAAAGACGGTTTCCGCAGGAGTTGCGAGGATAGCTTTCAGGATATCGTCCGTGGAGGGGTTCATCGTCTGACCGCCTGTTACGATATTATCTGCGCCGAGGTTTGTGAAGAGGTCTTCAATACCCTTTCCCGAAGCAACGGCAACAAATCCGTAAGGCTTTTCGGGCGCAGCAGGGGTGAATTCACGCACCTTCATAACGGCAGCTTCCTTCTGCTTGTTCTTATGCTGGTGGCGCATATTGTCTATTTTAAGGTTTGTGAGTGCGCCGAAGATGATACCTTCTTCGATAGCCTTTCCGGGGTGGTCGGTGTGAACGTGAACCTTGATGATATCGTCGTCATCAACCGCAACAACGCAGTCGCCGATCGTTTCAAGGAACGCTCTTAATCGCGAAGCGTCGGGGCAGTCGGGATTTTTGTTTACGATGAATTCGGTGCAGTAGGTGAAGTTGATCTCCTCGTCAAAGTCGCCGACAACGGTCTTTGAGGTGGAGCTTTCCTTTGCTTTTTCATCTGCAATGGCCTTTCCGCCGCTGAAAACGTCGAGCATTGCACGCCAGATTATGATAAGCCCCTTTCCGCCTGCGTCAACAACGCCTGCTTTTTTGAGGACGGGCAGCATTTCGGGGGTCTGTGCGAGCGCTTTTTCCGCCTCGTCGCAGACTGCGCTCCAGAGCTGAACCTCGCTTTCGGCTGTCGGTGCGAGCTGTGAAGCCTTTTCGGATGCAAGACGGGCAACGGTAAGTATCGTTCCCTCGGTCGGGTTCATTACGGCTTTATATGCGCCCTTTACGCCAAGTTCAAGCGCATTTGCAAGGTCGGCGCAGTTTATCTCGTTTTTGCCCTTGAAGGCTTTGGAAAATCCTCTGAAAAGAAGAGAGAGGATAACGCCCGAGTTTCCTCTTGCGCCTCTTAAAAGAGCTGCAGCGGCGGTATCCGCAGCTGCCGATGCGGTGCAGTTGTCGTTCATGACTTCAAGCTCACGCATTGCATTGCCCATTGTCATAGACATATTTGTGCCCGTATCTCCGTCCGGGACGGGGTAGACATTCAGCTCGTCCACGGTACGTCTGTTGTTGGAGATGGATGCGGCACCGGAAATGAAAGCTTCCCTGAGCATTTTTCCGCTTATCACTATTTGTTATTCCCCTTTCGGTAATATGCTAAAGTGCTTTATTCAAGCATACCGTCAATAAAGACGGAGATCTTTGATATTTTGAGTTCTGTTTTATCCTCGACCGTATAGCGTATCTTATGAGCAAGATTTTCGGTAACGGCGGAGATGTTTGTTCCGTAGAGAACGGAGATATGCAGCGAAACGGTGATATTTCCGTCTTTGTCAGCGTTAAGCTTCACGCCGCGTCTGCCTTTTAAATCTGCCTTTTTGAACAGGCTGACAAGATGATATTTCTTTGTATCAACAGGGTTAAGATCCGCAACGCCGAAGCACTGTGACGCTGTACGGCTGATGAGTGAAACGAGGTAATCCTCGGAAATCCCTATCCTGCCGAGATAGTTTTCAACTGTGATCAATAGGATCATCTCCTTATAGTCATATAAATCAATTATAGCACATCCTTTGTTTTTTTTCAAGTATTACGGCTTATTTTGAGCATTTTTCAGAAAAAACCCTCATGTATTCCCCGTTTGTTTAACAAAAGTTAAGATTTTTGTACAAGTTGCTGAAAAAATTAAAAATCTATTGCTTATTTTTTGAATATATGCTATAATATTTTTAATAATCAAAATGTGCGAATAATATCTTTTTTACAGCAAGACACAAAAAGGGCAGGGTCAAAGCTCGAAGAAGCGGAATGTGAGCCTTGACGGGATGTTTTGCGGATTGCTGAAGAATGTTTTTATATTTTCCGATCGGGGATGATGATATATGGGCAATTCTAAAAAAGTGGAAAGCAGCACTTTGAAGTATATTGCCGGTTTTTTTGCGTTAGTTGTGCTTGTACAAGCGATCATCTACGCATTTTCAGTGAATTCACGAGAAATGTTCAGGCAGATCAACAGCGAAGCGGAGAAGAATCTTTATTATTCCGCTGCAAAGCACAGCGAGCTGCTCAAGGACGGACTGCAGGAGTATTCCGATATGTCCGATGAGGTGTATGCGGCAAATGTTGTTCTTTCGGATGTGCTTAACTCAAGGGGACTGACTTCAAAAGCGTTTCTGTCCGATCCCGGTGCGCAGAGCTTGTTTATTGAGAAATATGCCGGAAATCTGATAGATTTTATGTCGGATCATTCGCCGAGCGGAGTTTTTATGGTGCTTTGCGGCGATGATGATTTCACAGCGGATTCATACAAGGGACTTTTTTTAAAGGATGCAGACCCGAGCTCGTCAGATGATGTTGACACGTTAATGACGAGGGGAAATAAATCCGTATCCGTTCATTATAATATTCCTCTCGATATCAACTGGACGAGCGATTTTTCATTCAGCAAAAGCGACGCTGCCAAGTACAGGTTCTTTATCAAGCCTGTTACGGATGCACGAAAGGATCCGAGCAAAAAAAGCAGCTATTACGTTTACTGGGCGGATAGCTTCGTTTTTGATGACGGAAGCAACGATCGCATTATAACCTATTCTCTGCCTTTGATATATGAAGATCAGGTCTACGGCGTTATCGGAATAACGCTCTCCTGCGATAAGGTGAATGAACTGCTCAGCAATCAGGATCCCGATCTGGGACTGCTGCTTATCAGTTCAAAGCAATATATTGAAAATGAAGAGCTCAGCGGCATCGTTCAGGCGTCGAGCGGCATAAGCTCAATCAAAAATATATCCCCCGGAAGTCAGATAAGGTTTGTCCCCGCAAAATACTCGGACATTGCTTATACAACGGAAGGCATTGAGCTTGATGATGGAAGGGCGTACTGTACGGTAAGCGCTGTGCGGTTCTACAGCAGAAACGCATATTACAACAACACCTGGTATGTTGCGGCTGTTGAAAGCGAGAAGAGCATTTACAGCGCTTATGATTTTATGCGCAGGCACTTTAACATTACTATGGCGGTAATGTCGGTATTCGGACTTGCCTGTGCGGCTGCATTTGTAGGTGTTATAATCAGGACGTTTAAAAAGTTCCGTGACGGAGTTAAGCAGCTTGCGGAAAAGGGCAAAACAGAATCGGAGGTCACCTTTAAAATCGACAGCGTCCGTGAGCTTTTCTCACAGATCAGCGATATTACCGAAGAATGCCGTGAGGCTTTGCTCTGTTATGACGGTGAACACGAGCTTTGTTCCATCGCTTTAAAGTCATCGAACAGCAGTCTTGTAGAGTACATGACTGCGGATGATGTTTTTGTCATTTTCCATTTTGATACGGACAAAAAGAACTGCTTTGCACGCAGAAGCGTGTTTAATAATTTCCGCAAGCGAGTGATCGAGGGAGAAACTTGTCCCGAGGAAGATATCAACACGCTGGTCGCATTCCTTGACGGAGAGATGGACGAACCGTTCAGGGCAAGGATATACAGCAAGAACGGGGAAATAACCTGGAATCTGGTATCGGGCAAGGCGGTAAGGATCAACGGCGAAGTTGCAAGAGTCGTTGCCTGCATTCAGAATATTACGGAGCAGGTACTCGAGGAGCAGCGTCAGCTCGCACTCAAGAGCCGTGATAAGATAACCGGCTTCTACGACAACGAGTACGGATACATACTTGCGAAGAAGCAGGCGCTTGAAAGCGGCGGAAAATTTGCGATAATCATTTTCTCACTCAAAAATGTAAACGAATTTATCCGAAGCGAGGGTTCGTATTATTTCAACGGCGTTATGGAGGAGATAGCAGCCATTATACGCCTTTTCAAGTCGGAGGGCAATATTATTTGGAGAATGTCGGTTTCCGATATTGCGGTTTATGTTCCGAACAATGAGGACAGATATGAAAATGACAATATGAAAAAGGCGCTTTCGTACATTGATCGTGTATATTTCTCGGAGAATGATTCCTCGATATACTGCGGAATAGGTGTTTTTCAGGGCGGAGAGGCTTCAAAATTTGCTGATGCGGTCGATAATGCCCGTCTTGCAAGCCTTGCCTGTGAGATGCCGTTCTATCCGAGGATAACATATTACCGTGAAGCACAGTTCGATCTTTCGGTAAGGGCGAAGCTTGCTTCGGCGAACTACGAATCGAGCGCAGGCATCAGCGAGCTTGAAAATGAATACAATCCCACCGAAAATATGGTTTCCTACACCATTAATATGCTTGAAAAGTCGAAAAAGCTCACAAACGCTATTGATATTATCTTCTGCAAGATAGGACGTATGCTCGAGTTGGAGAGGATAGCCTTCTTCGATATGAACAGCGACCGCCATTCGGTACGTGTTTTCCGTCAGTGGAGCAAATACGACAAGGAAAAATTCATTGACAGCGCATTTTCGCTCGGCGATGGTTATAAGGAGCTTGTAGATCTTCTTTCGGCGGAGGAAATTATTCTTGCCGACAAGAATTTCTATGCTTCCTCAAATGAGCTTTCAGCCTTCGTTTCTATGCTTCGTGATAACGGAAAGACGCTGATAACGCCTGTTTTCCACAACGGTGCGCCGTATGCGTTCCTTGCGTTCTGCGCTGTCGAACGTGAACACCGTGAGAGTGCGATAAAATCAGTGGCAGAGCTTTCGAAAGTTATCTCGGCACAGGTCATTTCGTCGAGAACAGCTTCGGAAAACGTTGCAAGAAGCGAATTCTTCTCAAAGATGTCGCATGAGATCAGAACGCCGATGAACGCAGTTATGGGCATCACGAGGATACTCCTTGACAGCTGTGAGCTGAATGATGAAACTCGTGATTACGTTGAAAAGATCGACAGCTCGTCACACTATCTGCTTGAACTTATCAACAGCAATCTTGATCTTTCAAAGATCGAGAGCGGCAAGATGACGGTCAGCAGTATCCCATTCGATCTTCAGACGCTTATTGATGATACCGAAACGATCATCCGTGTTCAGACCGAACGTAAGGGACTCTATTTTGAGGTCAAGGGTACGGTCGAACACCGTTATGTATTTGGCGACAGCTTAAAGCTTCGTCAAGTGCTTATAAACATACTCGGAAATGCGCTCAAATTCACATCGGAGGGCGGTATCACACTCACGGTGGATGAGGTCGGAGCTGACGACGGAAAGGTAAAGCTGCATTTCTCCGTTAAGGATATGGGTATCGGCATCAGTCGGGAGAATATTGAAAAGATATTCGACTCGTTTGAACAGCTTGACGGCAGGATAACTGCAAAATACGGCGGAACGGGTCTTGGACTTGCGATAAGCAATGCTTATGTTGCAATGATGGGCGGAAAGCTCGATGTTGAGAGCGAACTCGGAAAGGGCTCGGAGTTCCACTTTGATCTTGAGCTTCCTATTGCAGACAAGTCAAAGGTCGAGAGCGAAGCGGCTGAAGATGAAGATGTCGTTATTGAGGGATGCAGGCTTCTCCTTGCGGAAGACGATGATATGAACCGTATGATCGCACGGAAGCTGCTTGAAAATGACGGTCTTATCGTTGAAACTGCGGAAAACGGTGAGATAGCTGTGAAAATGTTTGCCGAATCCGAAGAAAAGCATTATGATGCGATCCTTATGGATATACGAATGCCCATTATGGACGGACTTGAAGCAACGAGGAAGATCAGAGGTCTTGACCGTGCCGACGCAAGGAGTGTTCCGATAATCGCATTGACGGCGAATGCCTTTGATGAGGATATCAAGAAATCCGCACAGAGCGGAATGAACGGTCATCTTTCAAAGCCGATCGACATAAGGCAGATACGAAAGGTTTTAAAGGCAACTTTGAAAAAACACAGTTAAGGGAACATCTAAATATTTATCAAATCGCACAGGTCGGCTTGGCTTGTGCGATTTTGGAGTTTTGGGAGTTTTAGGTGATAGAATGAAAAGTAAAAACAAAGCGATTTTGTATATAATCTGTTCGGCGTTCTGTTTTGCGGTGATGAATGCTTCGATACAGCTTGCAGGGGAGCTTCCGTTCATGCAGAAGGTTTTCTTCCGCAATTTTGTGGCTGCGATAGCTGCGTTTATTGTTCTGAAAAAAGATCATATTAAGATAACCTGCAAAAAGGAAAACCGCATTTATTTGTTTATGAGGGCATTCTGCGGAACGCTTGGAATGATATGTAATTTCTATGCGATCGACCATCTTATGATCGCGGATGCTTCGATGCTTAACAAGATGTCGCCGTTTTTTGCGGTTGTTTTTTCGGCAATAATACTCAAAGACAAGCCGACAGCCTTTCAGCTTTGCGCTGTACTGACGGCATTCGTGGGAAGCTTGTTCATAATAAAGCCGACCTTTGCGAACGCTTCGCTTTTTCCGTCGCTGATGGGATTCCTCGGAGGACTTGGCGCAGGAGCGGCGTATGCTTTCGTCAGCAAGCTTGGAAAAGGCGGCGAAAAGAGCCCCGTGATAGTGTTTGTGTTCTCGGTGTTTTCCTGCCTTTCCGTACTGCCGTATGTGGTGCTGAACTTTGTTCCGATGAGCTTATATCAGACGTTGATGCTGCTGCTGACGGGATTTTCTGCGGCAGGCGGTCAGTTCTCGATAACTGCGGCTTACACTCATGCGCCTGCTCGTGAGGTTTCGGTTTTTGATTACACACAGATACTTTTCTCAACGATTTTGGGATTTTTTATCTTCGGTCAGGTGCCTGATATGTGGAGCTTTGTCGGATACGGCATAATTTTTCTGGCTGCGATCTCGATGTTCTTTTACAACAACAGAAAAACCGCAAAATGAAGCTAAACAAGTTATATATTGCAAAATAATATTAAATAATGTTATAAAAAAGAAAATTATGCAGGATTAATTGTAAAAACTTGCAAAAACTATTGACAAAATGAAATAAGTGTGTTATTATAGCATTGTCAGCCAAAAAATGTTTTCTGAAAGGAGTGCAGCAATGTCAGGTTCAAGTGCCCTTATTATCTCTTTAAATGAAGAGATGCGTGATAATCTTGCATTGACGGTCAAGTCCTGCGGCTTTGAGTCTATATCCGTTTCGGACGGAAAAAATGCAAGAAAAACTGTCACAGACTGCGGATTTGATCTGATAATACTCAATACTCCGCTTGCGGACGAATACGGTCTGGAGCTTGCGGCCTTTATAACGGACAATACAGCAAGCGCACTCATCGTTACGGCTGCGCAGAAGAATTATGACGAGATATACCGCAAGATAGGCGACAAGGGTTGTTACATACTCTCAAAGCCGTTTACGAAGTCGGTGCTTGTTCAGGCTGTGAATTTCACGGTTTCTGCAAGAAAAAAGCTGCTTGAAAATGAAAAAGAGCGCAGGGAGCTCGAAAAGAAGCTTTACAATCTGAAGCAGATCAACCGTGCAAAATGCGTACTTATCCAGTATCTCAGGATCACGGAGGAAGAGGCTCACCGTCAGATTCAGAAGCGAGCTATGGATCAGCGTGTTCCCGAGGTTGAAGTCGCACTTGACATTCTTAAAACGTATGAAATGTAAGGAAGTGTTTTTATGCGCTTTACAAAGATGCAGGGAATCGGAAACGATTATATTTATGTCAACTGCTTTGAAGAAAAGGTCGACGATCCCGAAGAGGTTTCGATAAGAGTCAGTGACCGTCATTTCGGCATAGGCGGCGACGGACTTGTGCTTATAATGCCGTCCGAAAAGGCGGACTTCCGTATGAGGATGTTCAACGCCGACGGTTCGGAGGGAATGATGTGCGGCAATGCGACGCGCTGCATAGGAAAATATGTTTATGACAACAAGCTTACCGACAAGACCGAGATAACTCTTGAAACGAAGAGCGGAATAAAATATCTCACGCTTCATCCCGAAGACGGAGTTGTCAGAACGGTCGATGTTGATATGGGAGAACCTATACTTGCGCCGAAGGACATACCGATGATAGCCAAAGGCGACACCTTCATAAACAAGCCGATAGATGTTAACGGAAAGTGTGTGAATATAACGGCTGTTTCGATGGGGAATCCTCACGCTGTTGTTTTTAC
>JBJFFR010000069.1:0-18033 GCA_051891935.1 Oscillospiraceae bacterium | reverse complement strand
CCCGGCAACGATGACGCTATCAGAGCTGTAAAGCTTATTGCAGGCGCTATGGCTGATGCTATCATCGAAGGCAGACAGGGTACACAGGAAGCTGTTGTTGCTGAAGAAAAGGAAGAAGCAGCTGCTGAATAATTTATTCCGCATTTTCGGGCAGACACAATTTTATAATTATGTCTGCCCTAATTAGATTATTTGACCTTGAACGGTTTATACAATAATATTGGAGGAATTAAAATGGCAAAGGCATCTATTGCAGAAATCAAAGATCTTATGAAAGCTACCGGCGTTGGTATGATGGATTGTAAAAAGGCTCTTGAAGAAGCAGACGGCGATACAGAAAAGGCTGTAACCATTCTTCGTGAAAAGGGTCTTGCTACACAGGCAAAGAAGAGCGGCAGAGTTGCTGCAGAAGGTATTGTAACTTCTGTTGTTGAAGGTAACGTTGGTGCTGTTGTTGAAGTTAACATTGAAACAGACTTCGCTGCAAACAACGAAGAATTCAAGGCTTTCGTTGCAGCAGTTGCAAAGACCGTAATCGAAAAGAACCCTGCTGACATTGACGCTCTCAAGGCAACAGTTATCAGCGGCGGTGACAAGACTGTAGAAGAAACTCTCCAGGATCTCTTTATCAAGATCAGAGAAAATATGGTTATTCGTCGTTTCCAGAGATTTGAAGGTGTACTCGTTCCTTATGTTCATGGCGGCGGAAGCATCGGCGTAATGGTAAAGCTTGATACTGACCTTGCAGCTGATAAGGTATTTGAAGTTGGTAAGGACTGCGCACTTCAGGTTGCAGCTATGAACCCTGCTTACCTCGATGAAGCAGCTGTTCCTGCATCTGTTCTTGAAAACGAAAAGACGATCATCATGGCTCAGATGGCTGAAGATCCTAAGATGGCTTCCAAGCCTGAACAGGTTAAGGCTAAGATCGCTGAAGGTAAGGTAGGCAAGTACTATTCCGAAAACTGCCTCCTCAATCAGGCATTCGTTAAGGATGACAAGATGACTGTTAAGCAGTATGTTGATAATGCTGCAAAGGCTCTCGGCGGCTCAATCAAGGTTGTTGAATATGCTCGCTTTGAGAGAGGCGAAGGTGTTGAGAAGAAGGTTGACAACTTCGCTGAAGAAGTTGCAAACATGGCTGGCACCAAGTAATCTGAAATTAAATTTTATGCCGCTTGGATTAAATTTCCGGGCGGCTTTTTTATGCTTTTTTCTAAAATAGTATTGAAAATGATCCAATAAAATGATATTATTATATGGAAATGTATATAAGGAACCGCTATCGGTATAAAGGAGTAGTTTTTATTGGTTAAGCGATACTTTTGGAGTATTTTTGTTACTTCAATAATGATAATGAGCATTTTTGCAGTTTTTACCGGCTGCGAAGAGGATGATGGTTCGGGTCATACTTTTAAATACAATTTAGCGAGCAACCCACAAAATCTTGACCCACAGCTTGCAAGTGATGAAGCATCAATATTTGTGATTAGAAATACAATGAGCGGACTTGTGAAAAAGGAAGCAGATGGCAGTATACAAGCTGATGTGGCGAAAAGCTATACTATTTCCGATGATGGTCTTGTTTATACATTTGAACTGAAGAATGATATATTTTGGGAATCTGTTGATTATACTGAAAAGCTCACAGCTGATGATTTCGTATTTGCTTTTCAAAGGATATATGACAGCAATGCTCTGTTTTCTCCGTATATTGATGATTTCCTTTGCATAAAAAACGCTGATGCTGTTTCAAAAGGAATTCTGTCAAAGGATGATCTTGGAGTAAAAGCGACAAGTGATCATACTTTACAGATCGAACTTGAATATCCATGCTTTGATTTTATTGAAAAGCTTACATTAACGGGTGCTATGCCTTGCAATAAAGCATTTTTTGAATATACAAAGGGAAGATATGGACTTGCCGCTGAAACAACGGTTTCAAATGGTGCATTTTTTCTTAAAGAATGGAATTATGATCAGTATTGGGATAATAACTACATGATTTTGCGACGAAATAAATCGAATTCACAGAATTATACTACATATCCTTACAGCCTTAACTTTTTTATTAAAAACGGAACTGATACAAATATGGCTGATCTGACATCGGGAAATATTGATAGCACAGTTGTTTCAAATTATGATAAAAAAGAATTCTCAAACAATCAGTATGAAAGCTGTGCTACCAAAACATACGGATTGATTTTTAATACAAACTCAAAGTATCTTTCGTCCAAAAAAATAAGAGAAGCACTTGCTTCATCATTTGTCAGAATTAAGTCGGAGAATCCGGACTATATTTCAGGATGTGGAATTATTCCTCCCGGAATATCTATTGCCGGAAGAAAATATCGGGAACTTGTATCTGATGAATGTCTGAATCAATATGACAAGGATAAAGCCTTTACATTGTGGAATAATGAACTTAAAGCAAATAATTACGTTTCTATTGACGGATTGAAGATCACTGTTCCCGAAAGCTTTGGTGATTCAGAGCTTTTATCGGGAATAACCGAACAATGGCAGCAAAATCTCGGTTTTTTCTGTGGTGTTGAGGTTGTATCGGAGAATGAATACCAGCTTAAACTATCTGACAAAACTTATGATATTGCTCTGGTTGAGATAAGCTCGTCAAACGGGACAGCAAGCGGATTTTTTGATGGATTTGTATCTGATAACGATTTGTTTACACCAAATACAGGCTATGCAGCTGCAGGTGCTGTTTCACAGATATTGAGGGCAGAAAATCTCGGTAAAGCCACAGAGCTTTACACAAAAGCTGAACAAATCATTATAAACTCATACGAATTTGTTCCGATATGCTACGGAAATGAATATCTGTTGTATCCAACAAATGTTTCAGATCTGAATTACGATCCGATAACGCACTCTATTGATTTCAGAAATGCAAAATATTTTGAATAAATGAGAACAAAAAGACTGACTGTCCGCAATGAACAGTCAGTCTAATTTTATATAAAGGGATTAACCGAAGTAAGCAACGCCGCTTTCAAATATCTTCTGATCCTTTTCACCGGAAACGTTCTTGGAGATATCACGGCCGATACGTTCGCTGTGTCCCATCTTACCGAGGATTCGTCCATCGGGAGAAGTTATACCTTCGATCGCTTCAATGGAAGTATTTGGATTAAAGCGGATATCCATTGTCGGATCGCCGTTGAGGTCAACATACTGTGTAGCAATCTGTCCGTTATCGGCAAGCTGCTTTATAAGCTCTTCCGAAGCAACAAAGCGTCCTTCGCCGTGTGAGATAGCGATCCTGTGGATATCACCGGCTTCACATCCGGCAAGCCACGGAGATTTGTTGGAGGCGATCCTTGTATTTACCATCATTGACTGATGACGTCCGATTGTGTTGAATGTAAGAGTAGGGGAATCGTCCTTCATATCAACTATGTGACCGAAAGGAACAAGTCCGAGCTTGATAAGAGCCTGGAAGCCGTTGCAGATACCAAGCATAAGTCCGTCACGGTTATCCATAAGATCGTGAACAGCATCTTTAATGCGTGGGTTACGGAAGAATGCAGTAATAAACTTACCCGAACCGTCAGGTTCATCACCGCCCGAGAAACCGCCCGGGATCATAATGATCTGTGAGTTCTTTATTGCCTTTTCAACATAAGCAACGCTGTCTTCAAGTGCAGCTGCAGAAAGATTCTTGATAACAACAACTTCCGGAACTGCACCTGCACGTTCAAATACTCTTGCTGTATCATATTCGCAGTTAGTTCCCGGGAATACAGGGATAAGAACACGAGGTTTAGCAACGTGAATGCTTGATTTAGCTCTTTCTGTTGCTGTATAGGTGAATACCTTTGCAGGCTTGTCTGTTGTTTTAATATTACAGGGGAATACAGGTTCAAGCTTGTCTTCCCATTTTTTCTGGATTTCAGCCATATCAACGGTGTAACCCTTGCAGTCGATCTTGTATTCGCTGATAGTTTCGCCGATAACATTTTCAACTGTGAACGGATCACCGTTAAGCTCGATAACAAATGAGCCGTACTTGGAGTAGAAGAGTGTATCTTCAGAAAGCTTCTTGTCAAAGCGGAAACCTATTCTGTTGCCGAGAGACATTTTTGCAACAGCTTCTGCAACGCCGCCGAATCCAACTGCCCAAGCAGATACAGCAGTACCGTCTGAGATGAGCTTTTCCACTCTCTCGAAGCAGCTGCGGATGCTTTCAAACTTCGGAAGATTATTTTCATCATATTCAGGAGTGATAAGGATGACCTTATTTCCTGCCTTCTTAAATTCAGGGGAGATGATGGTTTTGCTGTCGCCTGTGGAAACTGCAAAGGAAACGAGGGTTGCCGGAACGTCGATGTTTTCAAATGTTCCGGACATCGAATCCTTACCGCCGATAGCACCGCAGCCAAGTTCGATCTGTGCCTTGTATGCGCCGAGAAGTGCTGCGAAAGGTCTGCCCCAGCGTGTAGGATTGTTCTGTGTTCTCTCGAAGTATTCCTGGAATGTGAGCCAGCATCTCTTGTAGCTTCCGCCTGCTGCGACTACCTTTGCAATTGATTCGATAACAGCAGCAATTGCACCGTGGTATGGGCTCTTGTCGCTTACATAAGGATTAAAGCCCCAGCCCATTATTGAGCAAGTATTGGTTTCGCCCTTGAGAACTGGGATCTTTGCAGCCATTGCCTGTGTAGGTGTGAGCTGATATGCACCGCCGTAAGGCATAAGAACTGTACCTGCACCGATAGTTGAATCGAAACGCTCAACAAGACCCTTCTGTGAGCAAACGTTGAGATTTGTCATAAGCGCTTCCCAACTGTCTGCGCAGTCTGTGTAGGTTTTGAGCTGTGATGTGACAGGGAGAGGAACAGCAACATCGGTATGCTTTTCTGCGCCATTGGAGTTAAGGAATTCTCTTGAAAGGTCAACGATAGTTTTATCGTTCCAGTTCATCCTTAAACGAGGCTCTTCTGTAACAACAGCAACGAGAGTAGCCTCGAGGTTTTCTTTTTCAGCTTCTGCGATGAATTTATCTGCATCGGATTTGCGTACAACAACAGCCATACGTTCCTGGCTCTCGGAAATAGCAAGTTCTGTTCCGTCAAGTCCGTCATATTTCTTGGGAACAGCATTAAGATCGATGATAAGACCGTCTGTGAGCTCACCGATAGCAACGGAAACACCGCCTGCACCGAAGTCATTGCATCGTCTGATCATGTGTGTAACATCGGGATTTCTGAATAATCTCTGGAGTTTTCTTTCAACGGGAGGATTACCCTTCTGTACTTCAGCACCGCAGCTTTCAAGTGAAGCTTCTGTATGCGATTTGGAGGAACCTGTTGCACCGCCACAGCCGTCGCGTCCTGTTCTTCCGCCGAGGAGGATCACAACATCTCCAGGCTCGGGAACTTCACGGATAACGTTGCCCTTTGGTGCTGCAGCGATAACGGCACCGATCTCAAGGCGCTTTGCTACATATCCGGGATGGTAAACCTCGGAAACATGACCGGTAGCAAGACCGATCTGGTTGCCGTAGGAGCTGTATCCGTTTGCGGCGCCGACAGTGATCTTTCTCTGTGGGAGCTTGCCGTGGACGGTATCTTCAACAGGAACAAGCGGATTTGCTGCGCCTGTTACACGCATTGCCTGATATACATAAGAGCGTCCGGAAAGCGGATCGCGGATAGCGCCGCCAAGACAAGTAGCAGCACCGCCGAAAGGTTCGATCTCGGTTGGGTGGTTATGTGTTTCGTTTTTGAACATAAGGAGCCAATCCTGAAGATCTCCGTCAACATCGACTTTGATCTGTACGGAGCAGGCATTGATCTCTTCGGATTCGTCGAGATCTTTAAGAATGCCGTCTTTTTTCAGCTTCTTTGCAGCGATTGTAGCAATGTCCATGAGAGTTATCGGCTTGTTGGTTCTTCCGAGTTCTTCTCTTGCATTGAGATATTCGTTATATGTTTTTCTGATGTAGTCAGCATTGATCTCGGCATTGTCGATAATTGTTGAGAATGTGGTGTGACGGCAGTGGTCAGACCAGTATGTGTCGATCATACGTATCTCGGTAATCGTCGGGTCACGCTTTTCGGTTTCCTTGAAATATTTCTGACAGAATTTAATATCGTCAAGATCCATAGCGAGTCCGTACTTTGAGATAAAGTCAACGAGTTCAGCTTCTCCAAGGTAAATGAAGTTTTCGAGAACTGCGACTTCTGTCGGGATATCGTATTCGGTAACGAGTGTTGAAACCTCATCAAGTGAAGCTTCACGGCTTTCAACAGGGTTGATGATATATGCTTTAAGTGCTGACATTTCGCTCGCGGAAAGCTTGCCGTCAACGATATATATTCTTGCATTCTTGATCTTGCAGCGTTCGCCCTGTGTGAGGATCTGGATACACTGCTCGCAGGAATCGGCTCTCTGATCAAACTGACCGGGGAGATACTCAACAGCGAAAACGCTTTCGTTTTCACCGAGTTCAGGAAGCTTGGTGCTTGTAACATCAACTGCAGGTTCGGAGAATACATTTCCGATAGCAAGTCTGAAATCAGCTTCGGAAAGTCCTTCTGCATCATAGCGGTTAAGGATCCTGATGTTTCTCAGCTTGTCAAGTCTGAGAGCGGTTTTGACATCGGCAAGAAGATTCTTTGCTTCAACTGCAAATTCCGGCTTCTTTTCAACATAGATACGAAATACAGACATAATTTACGCTCCTTAAAATCTGTTTATTTGGTGATCCGTTTTACCGTAGGAAAGTAATTAATCGGCTGTTTGAAAAACTTGTCTGTGCTGTGCCGATAAAAGCTGACCAATACGGAGTTCGGGATAACCCTTTGAGCTGATCATTACTCCGAAATAATTTCTCCGACACAATGATCATTCTCTATCCTTTCTATTTTAACATAAAAAATCCGATTACGCAAACTTTTTCCTGAAATTTTTGTAAATATTTTTACTAAAGTGTAGTTAGGCGTGTATCCGTGTGGGATTTTGTCGGATTTTTCACGTTCAAAAAGTACGGGAACGGTAAGTCCTAACTGACTTTGCAGGAATTCTGTACGGGATTTTTCCGCAGCTTCGGACATTATCTTGGCGCGGATATTTTTCTTTGCTGTAGGTATTTGGTTTTCAAAATCAGCGGCAGGCGTTCCTTTTCTTTGAGAATAGGGGAATACATGAACCTTTGCAAAACCAATTTCCTGTACAAATTTGACCGATCGCTCAAAGTCTTCGTCTGTTTCGTTCGGAAATCCAACCATTACATCGGTGGTGATAGAGCAATTTTCAAAGTTTTGACGAAGCTTTTGCACAAGCTCAGCATAATCGGAAGAAGTATATCGCCGATTCATTTCTTTTAAGGTCTTGTCACATCCGCTTTGAAGCGAAAGATGGAACTGCGGACAGAGCTTTGGTTGTGCTGCAAGCCGGCAGATATCCTCATCATTGATCATTTCCGGTTCAAGAGATCCAAGCCGAACTCGCTTTATCCCGTCAATAGCACATACTGTTTCTACTGCATCGGCAAGACGGAGCTTGTATTCGATTCCGTAAAACGACAAATTTATCCCGACAAGTACGATCTCACGATATCCCGACGCGGCAAGCTGTTCTGTTTCGGCTTTGAGCTTCTCAATAGGTTTTGAACGGAATCTTCCTCTCGAATATGGAATGATGCAATATGTACAGAACATATTGCATCCGTCCTGTATTTTAATGAATGCACGAGTGTTGTTTTCGTAGCCGAGATTGCACATATCTTCAAAAACATCGTTTGAAGTATAGCTGCATATATCTACTTTTTTAGTGCGGTTATCAAGATACTCCGTAATTATATCGGGAAGAGCGTTCCTGTTTTTTGTTCCGACTACTATATCAGCCTCTCGGATATCTGCAGCTTCGTTCGGGAAAGCCTGTGGGTAGCAGCCTGTTACAGCAATTATTGAATTCGGGTATTCTCTGCGAAGTCTCCGAAGCTCCTTGAAAACCTTTTTGTCACCCGATTCGGTTACCGTACAGGTGTTTACAATAAAGATATTGCTTTCAGATTCTTTGTCGGTCACTGTAAATCCTTTGCCGGCGAAATTCTGTTTCATATTTTCTGTTTCATATAGATTAACCTTGCATCCAAATGTTTTAAAGTGAATATTCATAAAAAACTCCGATATTTATTGTTAAAATCCACCAACATACAAGTAAAATGCAGCCGGTTTCTATATTATTATACAATATAAATTTTTTTTTTGCAATTCCTCTTGACTAAATTAAAAAAAACTGCTATTCTATAAATGTACCAAAGGAAAGGTACAGAGAAATATAACAGAACATTATAACAATTGGAGGGATTTTTTATGTCAAAAACTACTGTAATGCTGGCAACAATCAACGATGTTAAGGAATTTGTTTCCATTGTTTCTCTTTGTGATTTTGATGTTGATTTAATTTCCGGCAGATATGCCGTTGACGCAAAATCCATTATGGGTATCTTCAGCCTTGACCTTTCAAAGCCTATAGCTCTTGAAGCTCATACTGATGATGCATCAAAGTTCTTTGCACAGATCAAGCAGTTCATCGTTGAATGATGATTTCATTTAAGCTTTTTTAAACAAAAGTGTCGATTTATTCGGCACTTTTGTTTTTATATGTCTATAATTTTTAAATAAGCATAAAATAGCATAGGTATTCAAAAAAACTTATGGAGTTGATGCTTATGAAAAAATTGATTGGATTTGTTATTTCGGCTGTGTTAGCTTTTTTAAGTGCTGTGCCTGCTTTTGCAGAAAAATCAGAGTATTGCAGTATTGTTTTTGAGCTTACATCGGGTACAGTTATTGATGAAGTGAATGCCGATAAGATCGTACCTGTCGGAACTATGAACAAGCTGATGACGATTTTGCTTGCGGCAGAAAAAATCAACTGTAAAGAGCTTTCGCTTGACACTGTTGTTAAGGTTTCGGAGTATGCAAATTCAATGCAGGGGGCACAGATATGGCTTATGCCCGGAGAAAGCATTTCTGTCGAGGAGCTTTTGAAAGGTATAATAATAGGAAATGCCAACGACGCTTCAGTCGTTGTTGCGGAAACTGTTGCAGGGTCTGAAAAGAAGTTTGTTGAAGCTATGAACAGCAAATCAGTTGAATTAGGTATGAAGAATACATCATTCACCAACTGCTGCGGATATTATGACGATGATAAACAGCTTTCTACTGCGTCTGATATGTCTAAACTTATATGTGAACTGTCGAAATATGAATTTCTTACGCCATATTTTACGACCTGGCTTGATTATGTTCGCAATGATACAGCGGAACTTGTCAACTCTAATGAGCTTGTAAAGAAATTTGAGGGAATTATTGGTTTCAAGGCAGGCTACACCGAAAATTCGGGACATTGTATTGCAGCTGCTGCAAGAAGGGATAACAAGGCTTTCGGGGTTATTATTTTAGGTGCAGATGACAAGGATGATATGTTATCGAGCGAAAAGACGAAGCTTGGATCCGTATTTGCAGATTATATAGTAATAAAACCCGAAATCCCCGAAAATATTCCCGGGAATATCGGCGTGAGAGATTCATTTAGGGGAGAGATCCCTGTAGTTTTTGGTGATATACGGAATATTGTTATTCCAAAAGGAGCAGCAAACAGCATTTCATCGGTGTGTATTTTGCCCGAACAGATATATGCGCCTGTTAAAAAGGGTGACAAAGTGGGAGAGATTCAATTTTATAGGAAGAAAAAATATTTGTTTTCGGTCGATATTATTGCAGCTGAAAATGCAGAGAAGAAAACAATTTATTCTGCCGTAGCAAAATTACTAAAAATGATAGTACTTTTTTAGTTGTATTGAATAAAACTTGTAAAAAAATCTTTATAGTTCGCAAAAAATATTGCAAATTCACAAAAATTATAGTAGAATAACATTTAGGAATTAATATGGAGGAATGTTTAAATGCCACTTTCACTTAATTGCAAGTATTTGTCAAAGTTTATTGCTCCTCATGAGCTTGAAGCTGCGAAAGCACAGGCTGAACTTGCTGCTAAAACACTTCACGATAAAACCGGTCTTGGAAATGATTTTCTCGGCTGGCTGAATCTCCCTACTGATTATGATAAGGAAGAATTTGCAAGGATCAAGGCTGCTGCAAAAAAGATCCAGGGCAATTCTGATATTCTTATTGTTATCGGTATCGGCGGTTCATACCTCGGCGCAAGAGCTGCTATTGAACTTCTCAAAACACCTTTCTATAATGATATCAATAAAGATACACCTGACATTTATTTCGTTGGAAACAATATCAGTCCAACATATCTCAATACGATCCTTTCAATATGCGAAGGCAAGGATATTGCAGTAAATGTTATTTCCAAATCCGGTACAACAACCGAACCTGCACTTGCGTTCAGAGTATTCCGCAACCTTGTTGAGAAGAAATATGGCAAGGAAGGCGCAAAGGAAAGAATCTTCTGCACGACCGATAAGGCAAAGGGCACTCTAAAGGAGCTCGCTGATACGGAAGGTTACGAAACATTTGTTATCCCCGATGATGTAGGCGGAAGATTTTCTGTTCTTACACCGGTTGGCCTTCTTCCTATCGCTGTTGCAGGCTGTGACATTGATGCTCTTATGGCAGGTGCAAAGCAGGCACAGGAAGATTACTGCAAGGATTTTGATAACAATGATTGCTATAAGTATGCTGCGATCAGAAATATCCTTTACTCCAAGAATAAGTCAATTGAGCTTCTCGTTTCCTATGACCCGAGCTTTACAATGATGACTGAATGGTATAAACAGCTTTACGGCGAGAGTGAAGGAAAGGATAACAAGGGTATTTTCCCATCTGCTGCAACTTTCTCTACCGATCTTCATTCAATGGGTCAGTTCATCCAGCAGGGTTCAAGGATCATGTTTGAAACTGTTGTTGATATCAAGAAGCCCCAGAAGGATTTCTTCCTTGAATCCGATGAAGAAAATCTTGACGGACTTAACTTCCTCACAAATCAGAATATGTCTGTTGTAAATCACAAGGCTCTCGAAGGAACCGTTCTTGCACATACAGAAGGCGGCGTTCCGAATATCGTTATTGAGCTTGACGATACAACTGAATATAACGTAGGATACATGATCTATTTCTTTGAGAAGTCCTGCGCAATTGACGGCTATATGCTTGGAGTAAATCCTTTTGATCAGCCCGGTGTTGAAAGCTATAAGAAGAATATGTTTGCTCTTCTCGGAAAGCCCGGTTACGAAGGAATGAAGGCTGAACTCGAAGCAAAGCTCGACTAATTACTGTTTAAAATCACGTTGATTTCCACTCGTGATATTAATAAAAAGCCTAACGGCGGAACGGAGTGTTTTCACATGGTAAAAATTATTACTGGAAAAAAAGGTACAGGTAAAACAAAGATCTTGATTGATATGATTAACGAGGCTTCCAAGAAGTCTGACGGTTATGTTGTTTGCATTGACAAGAGCGAAAAGCTCAGATTTGACATTCCTACAAGCGTAAGAATCGTTGATACAGACGCTAACAGCATTTACTCTTTTGAAGCTTTCTACGGACTTGTTGCAGGACTTGTTGCAGGCAACTATGATATCAAGGAGATCTTTATTGACTCTATTCTTAAGGTTGGCGGCGCTGACTTTGAAGCACTTGGTGCATTACTTAACAAGATCGATAAGCTTACAGGCGATGATGTAAATGTAACATTTACAGTTTCTGCAGAGCTTGCTGATCTTCCTGAATCTGTTTCTAAATTCTCAAAAAAATAATTTCCAAAAACTATTGACATATCATAAATGATGTGTTATAATGTAATTCGTTATGTTTGGGGTGTGCTATGGTTTTAAACTTAAAGCAGCTTTATAATATTGTCGGTGAAAAGCTGATTGTGGATTATGCTGTTGATTCCGACAGGCTGAAAGAGATTAAACAATATAGTTTCATTGACCCCGTAAATGTTAAGGGTTCTGTCTATAACCGTGCAGGGGTAGTTATACTCAACTGCATTGTTGATTTTACTCTTGACGCTGTTTGTGACAGGTGTCTTATACCGTTTAATAAGAGTTTTTCTTTTGAATGTGAACATATTCTTGTTCGTGAAACAAATACGGACAATGATGAATATGTCGTAACAGAGGGAGATTCACTCGATTTGGACGAGCTTATAATTCAGGATATTCTGTTGCAGCTCCCTTCAAAGATGCTCTGCAAGGAGGACTGTAAAGGTCTTTGTCCTGTATGCGGAACGGATTTGAATTTTAATGAATGTAACTGTAAAGGTTAAAGGATAAGGAGGTGCTGAATAATGGCAGTACCAAAGAGAAAGGTATCAAAGGCAAGACGTGATAGCAGACGTTCTGCTGTTTGGAAACTGGAGGCTCCTGCACTTTCCAGATGTACTCACTGCGGTGAACTTACATCTCCGCACAAGGTTTGCAAAAATTGCGGATACTATAAGGGTAGAGAAGTAATTTCTAAGGAAGCGTAATTAGCTTGCTGGACCGAAGAGGGAGATTTATCCTTCTTCGGTTTTTGTTTTAAGGAGAAATATGGCAGTAAAAATTCAATCCGTTATAAAAAATTCACCTGCTTTTCATGCGGGAATTAAAGAAAATGATATTCTCATATCGCTCAATGGTCATAATATACGCGATGTTCTCGACTATATGTATTATGCGGCTGAAATCAATGTCAGTGCGACAGTTGAACGCAGCGAAAGACGGTTGACTTTCCACATTGAGAAAAGCGAATATGATGATCTCGGACTGGAATTTGAAACATTTTTAATGGATAAAAAACAAAGCTGTACAAATAAGTGCATTTTTTGTTTTATTGATCAGATGCCTCCTAATATGCGTGAAACGTTATATTTCAAAGACGATGATTCACGCCTTTCATTTCTGCAGGGAAACTATGTTACCCTCACAAATCTTGATCAGAAAGAAATTGACCGCATTATTGAAATGCGTTTAAATATTAATATATCGGTTCATACTACTAATCCGGAACTTCGATGTATGATGATGCATAATCGTTTTGCCGGTGAAAAGCTTAAATATCTGAAGCAGTTTGCTGATGCAGGAATTGCGATGAATTGTCAGATCGTTCTTTGTCCCGGAATAAATGATGGCAAAGAGCTGCGAAGAACGCTGACGGATCTTGGCGCTTTGATGCCAAATATAAAAAGTGTCGCTGTTGTTCCTGTAGGACTGACTAAATTCCGTGAGGGGCTTTATCCGCTTGAAAAGTTTAAAAAGGAGAATGCCGGACAAGTAATTGATCTTATTGAAGGTTTTCAAGCTGAATTTCTTAAAAAATATGGAACAAGACTTGTTTATCCTGCCGATGAGTTTTATATTACGGCTGAAAGAGAGCTTCCCGATGGTGATTATTATGAGGATTATTGTCAGTATGAGAACGGTGTAGGTATGCTTCGTTCGCTTGCTGATGAATTTGAAGCTGCAATTAAAAATGCAGATGATCCGACTAAATCAAGAACTGTTTCTATTGCAACGGGCACTGCGGCTTATGATTTTATTTCTAAACTCGTTAAACAAGCTGAAGAAAAATGGGGAAATATCAAGTGCAATGTTTATAAAATCAGAAACGATTTTTTCGGGGAAACAATTACGGTCACAGGTCTTATTACAGCACAGGATATAATTGCACAATTAAAAGGAAGAGAGCTTGGAGATACGCTGCTAATATCCAAAAGTATGCTTATGCGTGATTCTGACATTTTCCTTGACGATCTTCGGATAGTGGATGTTGAAAAAGCTCTCGGAGTTTCTGTAAGACCGGTAGATAATGACGGATTTGAGCTTCTTGATGCTATTTTATATGAATAAATTGATTGGAGATGATAGCTTTGGCTTTACCTATACTTGCGATAGTTGGCCGTCCAAATGTCGGTAAATCAACGCTTTTTAATAAGCTCGTAGGACAGAGGATTTCCATTGTTGAGGATACTCCCGGGGTTACAAGAGATAGGATCTATTCTAAATGTGAATGGAGAAATCGTGAATTTATGATCGTTGATACCGGCGGTATTGAACCTGACAGCAGCGATATTATCCTTTCACAGATGCGAAGACAGGCTGAACTTGCTATTGAAAAGGCCGATGTTATCGTATTTCTTACCGATATAAGGACAGGAGTAACTGCTAATGACTATGATGTTGCAAAGATGCTTCAGAAAAGCGGTAAGCCTGTTATTCTTTGTGTAAACAAGGTCGATTCTATCGGTGATCCCCCTGTTGAATTCTATGAATTCTACAATCTTGGCTTGGGAGATCCAATCGCTATTTCTGCTGCACACGGTCACGGTACGGGTGATATGCTGGATAAGGTTTTCGAGTATTTCCCCGAAAATGAAAATACCGAATATGATGAAGAATATATCAAGGTTGCTGTTATCGGTAAACCGAATGTCGGAAAATCTTCTCTTATCAATCGTGTTTCGGGTGAGGAGAGAGCCATCGTTTCTGATATTGCAGGAACGACCCGTGACGCAACGGATACAGTTATTGAAAATGAACATGGAAAATATGTGTTTATTGATACGGCAGGTATTCGTAAAAAATCAAAAATACAGGAGAAGATCGAACATTACAGCGTATTGAGAGCATATATGGCTGTTGACCGTTCCGATGTCTGTGTAATTGTCATTGATGCGGAGGTCGGCTTCACTGAGCAGGACTCTAAAGTAGCAGGATATGCTCACGAACAGGGAAAAGGCTGCATTGTTGCCATTAATAAGTGGGATGCAATTGAAAAAGATACTAATACAATGGACGAATTCAAAAAGAAGCTTGAAGATGATTTCAGCTTTATGTCTTATGTTCCTTTTGTGTTTATTTCTGCAAAGACAGGTTTAAGAATAGACAAGCTTTTTGACCTGATCAACAATGTTAATATGCAGAACAGTATGAGAATATCCACAGGTATGCTTAATGATGTTCTTGCTTATGCCACAACGAGAGTTCAGCCGCCTTCCGATAAGGGAAGACGACTTAAGATCTATTATATGACGCAGCCGTCAACAAAACCGCCTACATTTGTTATATTTGTTAACAGAGCTGAACTTTTCCATTTCTCTTATCAGCGTTATATTGAAAATCAGATAAGACAAACTTTCGGCCTTGATGGTACTCCGGTTCGTTTTGTTGTGCGCGAAAGAAACCGCGATGATGATTAAAGTTTGGGAAATTGATTATGATTAAATTAGTGGTCTGTTTGCTGCTTATAATGATGATTTCGTATCTTTTAGGCAGTTGTAATTCGGCGAACATTGTTGTATGCTGCTTAATGGGGGAAGATATTCGTGAGCACGGAAGCATGAACGCCGGCTCAAGCGGCGCAGCCGCCCGGAAATATTATTTCCGGGCATTGCAAAATTGATAATTTTGCAATAGAGCCTAGTATAATTATCCCATTTTTGCTTTTATCCTTTTTATAACAAGGTATGTGTCGGTGTCATCGATCTCTGCGGCAGCATTCTATCCTATTCTTACATTTATTCTGCATTTTTGCGTGGAAAAGCTTCCTATGCCTAATTGCATTACCCATGTCATACTGGTGGCCTGCACAAGTGCACTTCTTATATATATGTACAAGGCAAATATCAAGCGTCTTAAAGATGGTACAGAAAATAAATTCAGTTTTAACAAAACGAAAGAGTGATCGGAGGAATACATAATGGCAAAGTTTACAATTCTTGGTATGGGTGGATTTGGTCTTTCACTTGCTGTAATGCTTGACAAGAAAGGTCACAGCGTAAATGTCTGGTCAGCATTTGAAAGTGAGATCGAAGATATCAAGCGTGATGGCGAAAACAAAAAGAAGCTGCCCGGAGTTAAAATAAACGATTCTATCACACTTACATCGGATATTTCAACTGTCTCTGACAGCGATGTAGTGATCTTTGGGGTTCCGACAGGCTTTGTTAGAAGTGTAGCAAAACAGGCTGCTCCTTTTGTTTCTCCCAAAACTGTGATCCTTAACACAAGCAAAGGTCTTGAAGATAAGACTTTTAAAAGAATGAGTGAAGTGCTTCATGAAGAGCTTCCAAATTCCCCGATAGTTATTCTTACAGGTCCTTCTCACGCAGAGGAAGTCGGAGTAGGAATGCCGACAACAGTCGTTGTTGCATCCGATGATTCCAAGTATTCCGATTATATACAGTCCGTTATGTCAAATAATGCGTTCAGAGTATATATTAATGATGATGTTGTAGGTTCCGAGCTTGGCGGCTCTCTAAAAAATATTATTGCTTTATGTGCAGGAATCTGCGATGGAATGGGATTCGGTGATAATACAAAGGCTGCACTTATGACACGAGGAATAACCGAGATTGCCCGTCTTGGTGTAAAGCTGGGCGGAAAAAGAGATACATTTGCAGGTTTGAGCGGAATAGGTGATCTTATTGTTACCTGTACAAGTATGCACAGCAGAAACAGGCGTGCAGGTATCCTTATCGGACAAGGAGTATCTCCTGATGAGGCAGTAGAAAAGATCGGCACGGTTGAAGGTTATACCTGTACAAAGGTCGCTTATGAGCTTTCGCAGAGTGTAGGTGTTGTTATGCCGATTACAGAGCAGTGCTACAATGTACTCTTTAACGGTCTTGATCCGAAGACAGCGCTCAAAAATCTTATGGGACGTCCCAAGGGTCATGAAACTGAACAGATTTGGGTAGAGGAATAAATCAGGAAAATCGCAGATTAATCATAGCGTTTTATCAGTGTTTCCTTATATTTATAAAAAAGCTTTCGGAAGTTGAATCTTCTGAAAGCTTTTTTTGTTCTATACTTGTCTTTGATGACATATTATTTATCAGATAAAAAATGAAAGGAAGTTTGATTTTCGTTATGGAAGTGATTGAAAAAATACACAGCTTGCTTCAATATTTCCCGGAATGGTTAAGAGCACCTATCATAGAGTGTGGTGCGGAATTGACAGAGATTCGTCTGCGGCGTGAGAAGCCAATCATTTTGATGCAGAATTCCGATATGAATTTTATTGATTCAAAGGGACAGATCACAAGAGTACCTGACAGCAGCTGCATTAAGCTTTCTTCACCGGAAACTGACAGTTTTTTTTATACTATATGCAGAAATTCGGTGCATTCTTTTCAGGAAGATATCTGCAGCGGATTTATTACACTGTCAGGAGGACATCGTGTAGGTTTGTGCGGAACAGCTGTATTTCGTGACGGAAAGATTTCCAATATAAAAAATATAAGCGGTTTTAATGTCAGAATAAGCCGTGAGGTCATTGGTTCGAGTGAAGAAATCATTAACAAGGTTTTCTGCGCAGGCGCAAAGAGCGTTCTTATAGCAGGTTTGCCTTCAAGCGGCAAGACAACGATCCTGCGTGATCTTTGCAGGATCCTCGGAAACAGGTACAAGGTATCGGTTATTGATGAACGTTCGGAAATTGCGGCTGTAAATATGGGGATTCCACAGAATAATGTAGGATTGAATACAGATGTATTTGATGGATATTCAAAAACGGAAGGTCTTGAAATGGCTGTGCGAGTGATGTCACCTGATATTATAGTATTTGATGAAGCGGGATCGCAAAATGAATTCGGATATATGGAACACGCAATGAACTGCGGTATCAGGATATGCGCCTCCATTCATGCATCATCATTGGATGAAATAAAACGAAAGCTGCCGTTCTGGTCACGCTTCGATTATATTGTGATTCTTGGGAAGCTTCCGGGACAGAAACCGATAATACACAGGACGGATGAATTATGAAAAATGTACTTATGATCCTCATAATGGTGATATGTACTTTGATGGGTATATATTTTTCCGGGAGGTTAAAGAAGAAAAGCCGATTTTTGAGTAACGTTGCTTATATGCTTGAAGAAATTCAGCTTAAAATAGAATATGAATCAGCCGAAGTGAATGAAATAATAACGTTTTTTACGGAAAACAAACGGCTTTCGGAGCTTGGTTTTTTACGAAATGTATCCGATAATATGGATATGTGCACGGATTTTGGTTCGCTTTGGGAAAATTCAGTTGAG
>JBJFFR010000068.1:0-18183 GCA_051891935.1 Oscillospiraceae bacterium | reverse complement strand
TTTATTATATTTTCGTGGTTGGATTGTGTCAAGTTTTATTATACTATATCATTTTTTAATATTATTTTAATGTTATCTTTTAATTTTGCGATGCTATTTAAAATACTTTCCCATTTAAAATCTATCTGTTCTAAACTGCCATCAGTTTTATTATTTACAATTTTTTTTATTTTTTTTGAAAGATCAGCGTATTCTGATTTGATTTTGGCAATACTATCCGGCTTTTTGTCTTTGGGAAATAAATCATAATAAATTTCTTCAAAAGTTTTAAAATCTTTTTCTAATATAAATGTAAAAATCATATCTGTCATAGTTATTGATATAAATTTTGTCCAATGCTCTTCTGCATAATTATAAATTATCTGATATTTACGCTCTTCATTTGATTCAAAATTTGTAGTTTTAGGCTCATGTAAACATAAATCTTCAAATTTATCAGTTTTTAAGATTTCTGAAACCGTCGTACAGCCTGATCCTGTTCTGCCTGTCAATCCGATAATGATGAATTTCTCTCTCTCATCATATATATTTTGAATTGCCTTTTCCGTTCCCATAAATTTGCATCCTTTCTGTAAATAATAGATTCGCCATCCTACACTGAAAATCTTTAGACAAAAAAGTGTGAAATAAATGGCTATTTGACAGTTATTTTTCAAGTTTTGCTATCTTCTCAGCTATCTCATGACAAAAGCCTTCTTTACCAGTTTGAATTTTAAAAAGCAGATCATAAATATCTTTTTCAAGTTTTTCAATATTTGTGTAAAGGAAACCGTCCATTTTTGCATTTGACAATTCATACACTCTGCCATTCTTAAGCTGTGCCAACCTATTACTAATATTATTCAACTCAGCTGAATATTCATCTTTGATACTGTAAGGTAACTTTTCCATTTTTCATTCTCCTCGTATATATTTATTTTCAAAAGAATGATTACTTTATAATATATATCCGATTTTACCACTTATACTTGCATTTGGGATTTTGGCACTCAAACTGATACTTACGTTTATTACTAAATATGCCAAATAGAATCACACCTGTTGCTTTTTCTGCAGTAGATATTCTTCGAATGTTTGTCGAGCCACAGGTTGGACAAGCTGGGATATTAGTAGTTGGTGGCTTTATTGTATTAGTTCCATACGAACATGAATTTCCATTGCTGTTTCTTCGTGTTTCCAAGTATAAATTACAATCTGGACATTTTTCTTGATAAAGTTTAAAATGTTTTTGGCAATGAGGGCATATTTTATATGACCCACCATCATATGACCCTCCGTGAGATGTTTGGTTTTTTATCGATTCATCTCTAATTAGTCGATAATTATCCTTTGGACAATACATTGTATCATCAGGATAAACCTTACCACAATTAGGACATTTTTTCATTATAATTACACTCCTATTCTAAAAGTCACTTCCGCATTTCTTACAATGCCACTGCTTACCGATCTTACTGCTGCCCAATCCAAACAAGCCAACAGAAACCACTCTGCCGGCTGTGGAGATTTTTGATACATCGGTAGAATTACAATATGGGCATTTTACTTTGCTTGTTTGTTGTTCTTGATACTCCTGCGTTTGTTTATTTATTTCATTCATTTTTTTATCTAATTGCCTATTTTCATTAGAGAGCTTTACTAATTGAAAATTACACTTAGAACATTTTATAACCATTTTAGGAAACTTACGCTTACATTTTGGACACCTTTTCACTTTAGGCATCATTTTATATTCTTCATACGACACACCTGTATCAGTCAAATGTTTTCCACAAAACTTACACTTTTCTGGAACGATACCGGTTTCTATATCAGAGAAAAAATAGAGGTTGCATTTTTCACAGAATTGCAAATTAGCATTTACTATATCATCCATTACTATTCTTCCTTTCAAAATGTTAATCAAATAAATATCCAATAGTATAAATTTATATATAGATAGAGTATTTATTACAGCACCCAATCATATTCTGTTGTTTATTAATTGTTATTATTAATTATAGCACATTTTAGTGTAAAAGTCAACAATATATATAATGATTCAGAACGTTTTTTATCCATTTTGCTATATATTCATTATGTGCACTCACATTCATTTTTTCTCTTCTCTGAAAACACCCTCGGAGAGCGCCTGTACTTATGATATATCCCTCAAAATGTCCGCAGACGTTTTGAGGGATATGTCATAAGTACTATGGCGTTACTTACGCCGGGCGTAAGTATTCCGTGCGGCTCCGCCGCCGATATGCCTGATTGCAGGCAGAAAAACAGCCCTGCTGCATTGTACCGAAAATGCAGCAGGGCTGTTGGCGTTATCACTTGTTCTCGCCTGTGAACATAAAATCATAGCTCAGGTCAAAAGCTTCGGAAATTCTCACCAGGTCGGAAATGTTAAAACCCGTTGCCTTGGCAGGATCAATGTCATTGTCGAAAAGCTCGTCCAACTTTTTCTTGGAAAGCAGCAGACTTTCGAGTTTGCTCTTTTGTATGTTTTTCCTCGCAAGGTTGGAAATGACGATTTTGGAAATGCTGACCTGCAGATAATTGTATTCCTCACTTGCCGCCAGCTTTGTCATAATGTTAAGAACCATATCCTTGGGCGGAATGTGACTGAGCAGAGAATCTTCCGTTTTCGCATTTCCCACAGATATACTTTCAGGCACAAGAGCATCCACGGAGTAATTAAGGTATTCGGCAATTCTGAGAAGATCTGCTCCCGACGGCATTTGTCCCGACAGCATACTTGCGATATGGTCGGGGTGAGCTTTCAGAACGTTATACACCTTGCTCATAGAATTGCCTTCCAGCTTTTCGGCGGGATCACCGCTGTTATCGGAATAGTCCTCAAAGAAGTAATCAACGGGAACTCCGAAATAGTCGGACAACATCATAAGTATATCCGAATTGACAGTTGCCCCCTCCTGCCACCTTTTTAGGTTGCCTGCACTAAGTCCCAGGGATTTGATAAGGGGCGTTGGCTTAACGTTTCTTTCCTTGCATATCTTTAGCAGTTGGTCATAAAACATAAAAATATCCTCCCAAAGTTAGTAAAACTTACGAAAATGTCTTTTGTATATTGACAAATGCACTTTCGTGAATTATAATATACCTCAAGGTAATCTACTATAAGAGATTTTTGCATCTAAATGTATTATATCACACCTTTTGGTAGATTGTCAAGTCTTTTATAATGATTAGGAGGGAAAATTATCAAATGAAAGCAAGAACAATTTCTATCTGCCAGGGAAAGGGCAGTATCGGACACAACAACAGAGCTTTCCACACCAAGAACACCGACCCTGCACGAACCAACAATAATATAGTATTTGTTCGTGAGCCTATCGGAGAAGCGTATGACAAGCTGTTTTCCGCTGCCGTTGAGCGTTACAATGCAAAGCAGAAGCGGAGTGACAGGAAGATCAAGACCGACTACTTTGAATATCAGTTCGTACAGCCTGTTACCGAAACAAAGCTGACATCACCCGACAAACGCAAGAGCTTCTACGAGTGCCTTGTCCAACTCGGAACAATGGAGGATACGGGCGTCGGAACGGCTGACGGTGAGATTGCTGTTGCTTGTCTGTGCGAGTATATGAGAGGATTCTCCGAACGTAACCCGAACCTTTACGTTTTCAATGCGGTCATTCACCTTGACGAGAAAACGCCCCATCTGCACATAGACTACATTCCTGTGGGACATTACAAGCGTGGAGTCGATACCCAGAACGGCATTGCCCAGGCATTAAAAGAAATGGGCTACGGCAGCGGAAAGAACGCTATTGCAAGATGGCGGCAGTCGGAGTATCTTGTGTTCCGTAAGATATGCGAAGAACACGGATTTATCATTTCCGAGCCGAAGAAGTCCAGGGGTGTCAGCTTTGCTGTGGAGGAATACAAGGAGATTCAGCACGAAAAGGAGCGCCTTTCGGCAGAACTGCAGCCCTTACGTGAAATGGAGCTTGTGGCAGAGGAAACCGTTGTTATCGGAAAGAAACAGCTTCTTTCTCACAATATATCGGTATCTCCCGAAGAATTTGAACAGATCGAAACACAGAAGAAGGCTGTTGCAGTCCAGATAATCGAAAACAAGCGGGAGCGTAAAAGCATTGAATATCGTATGCAGGCACTTGAAAAGCGTGAAGCCGATATTGCCGTTAAGGAATCGGAAAGCCTGTCCCGTTTGGCTGACCGCAGCTCGGAGCTTGACAAACGTGAGGAAAAAATCAGATATTCCGAAAGGCGTGTCAGCGATGCTGCAAATGCTGTTGAAATTGAAAAGATGAAGCTGCAGGAGCTTGAAGCAAAGGCTGAGAAAAAGCTGAAAGCTGCCGAAAATGAATACAATGAACAGCTTGACCTTAATAAGAGGTATTCGGAATTGGAACGTGAGATTCGTAAAGTCAAGGATGAACGAGATACGAAAACAACGGAGATACTGTATATACGTCAGGCACTTGGCATTCCGTACAAAGATGATAAAACCGATGCGGAAGAAAAAATCAGAGAGCTGCAGAACGAAAACCACGCTATTGACCAACTTGTTAGTGATGAGCTTCGTCTGCCTTGGTCACAGATGAAGGACAAGACTCCGATTGAAATGGTTCAAATTTTCATAGACAGAACTAAAAACCGCATTTCCGAAGCTGAAAGGGAAATATCCGAAAGCAGGTCGATCGTTGACAAGCTCACCGAACAACTTTCCTTTGTAAAGCAGTCATTTGTAAAGGCGGTGCTTGCTCTGAATGCCCTTGTATATTCAAATCAATATAACCGAGGACTTACGGGGATAAGCAAGGCACTTGCAACAGGTATCAGCCTGTTTACGGATAACATTTTCCGAAAGCTCGGTGAGTTTGATTCCATAGACAAAAGTGCTATTGACAGTGAGATACGAGAGAATATGAGCCATTTCATAGAACCCGAAAAAACAAGAACAAACCGTATAGAAAGATAAGGAGAATATACTATGGAGAACAAAAGAGAAATTATGGCACAGATCGTTGCACTTTTGACCCAGCTCATTGGGAATGAGAGTGATACACAGAAAGATAAACCTCCCGAACGCTCTGCCGAGCCTGTGGAAATGCTGACAATAAAGGAATGCACACGGGCTGTCAGCGGACTTTCGGAACACACCGTCCGTCAGCTTGTGGCACAGCATAAAATACCTTACATAAGAACAGGTCAGGGCAAGCGTGGGAAGATACTTATCAGCAAGGCGGCATTGCTTGAATATCTGGGAGGTGCTGCCTGATGAACATAGCTCCTGCGTGGCTTGATGAAAAGGGAAAGATAAATGAGCCGTTATTTTGCAAGGAGCTTGTGGAAAATTACCCGATTATCTTTTCCGAAAACAAATTTTACGATTATAACGGAGAGGTCAGCGAGGACATTATTTCTCACAAAATTTCCGAGATAGTAATGCCCAATGTCACCAACAACGTTGCTGCCGTTGTGAAACGCCTTACAGAAGCGTTGAAGCTCTGCTGCTTCTCCGAGCCGATAATCCCGAAAGAGGACGAAATTCATCTTAATAACGGAATACTGAAAACAGACGGAACTTGGTTGGAAGAAATACGATTCTGCACAAATCGTCTGAATGTAAATTACGATCCGGACATATGGAACGGAGTATATTATCCCGAAGAATTTATGTTATTTCTTTCGGATATGCTTGATATGGAGGACATAACCACATTGCAGGAATATCTCGGCTATTGCCTTATTCCGTCCACCAAAGGACAGGCAATGCTGTTCATCATCGGAAACGGCGGTGAGGGCAAGAGCCGTATCGGGATAGTATTGCAGGAGATTTTTAAGTCTGCTATGATAACGGGGAATTTTCAGCGTATCGAAACGGACAAGTTTTTTCGCTACAATCTGCAAAACAAGCTGCTTATGCTTGATGATGATATGCAGATGAACGCCTTTTCCTCGACAGGCTACATAAAAAATCTCATTACTGCGGAGATACCCGTTGATGTTGAAGCAAAGGGACAGCAGTCACAGCAGGCAATGCTATACTCCCGTTTCCTTTGCTTCGGAAACGGCTCTCCCAAAGCATTATATGACAAGTCGGACGGATTTGCAAGGCGTATGATAATTCTCACAACAAAGCCTGTTCCCGAAAACAGGAAGAATGATCCGTTTCTTGCCGACAAATTCATAGCTGAGAAGGAGAAGATTTTCTGTTGGATGTTTGACGGACTGCGGCGGCTCATTCGGAACAATTTCAGATTTACGATCTCCGAAAAAACAAAGCGGAACATATCCGAGATTATGTCCGATAACTGCAACATTCCCGAATTTTTAGAGGACAGGAGCTATATTTCATTTGGCAGCGGATATTCCGAAAGCACCCAGGCTCTCTATTCCGCTTATGTGGATTGGTGTCATAAAAATCTGATGAACGTACTCAATCAGAACACATTCAGCACCTGGCTTCGAAGCAATTCCGCAAAGTGGGGTATGACCCCGACAAATCACATTTCCGTTGACAACAGAGAGGTCAGAGGGTACAAGGGAGTGAAAACTCACTTTCGCTCTATTATACTATAAGGTAAAGTTCAAAATTGCTGTCTGGGACGTCCGAGATGTCCGGGGACAGTACTTTCGGACAGCAAAAACTACGCATTTAAGCGGTTCGGACGGCAGGACAGCGGATTTGCACTTTTTGCTATATTTCTTTTTCGGCTGTCCTGTAGGTGTCCGAAAGGACAATATATATCGACATATTTCTGCAAATGGCCTTGACTTTATGTTTGTAAAGCGCTATCATATAAATGCAGAGATATGCCATAGTGTAGAAATTTAGGAGGTATTTATACATATGGCTAATATCACACAGCGTGGAAACACGTTCAGAATAAGAGTTTTCGTAGGAACAGACAACAACGGCAAGAAGATAATGAAGTCCACAACCTTCACGCCGCCCAAAGATGTCACTCCGAAGAAAGCCGAAAAACTTGCACAGGAATACGCTTTTGAATTCGAGCGTCAGTGCCGTGGGTACACTCAGTTTAATGACAATATGAGGTTCTCGGAGCTTGCGGATTGGTATTTCACGAATTTTGCACCCGTTGAGCTGAAAGAAAGCACTATCTACACCTACAAAGGGCAGTATAAGAAGCATATTTTGCCTGTATTGGGCAATATGAAGCTGAAAGACATTACAACGCCGAAGCTGACACAGATAGTGCAGTCTTACAAGTTGAATCCGACAACAGTACGCAAGGTCTATGTCATTATTCAGTCCATTTTCCGAAGGGCAGTTGAACAGGGCTTTATTCGCACAAATCCCTGCCACAATGTTATCCTGCCGAAAAACAAGGAGCAGAACAAGGTAATGGCGCTGAATGCGGACGAACTGCGCAGATTTGTTGAACTTATCAATGAATCAAGCTGTGACGAGGATTTGAAGCGTATCTTCACGTTCCTTTTGTTCACAGGAATGCGCTGCGGAGAATGTTTCGGGCTTAGTTGGGAAGATATTGATTTTGAGAATATGACTATCTCGATCAGACACACGCTCAACGATGTTGGCGGAAAGCACTCGCTTACACCGCCAAAAACCAGGAAAAGCATACGCACTATCTGTATGAGCAGCACTACAGAAGCCGTTCTCAAAGAACAGCGTGAATACGTTGAACAGCTGAAATCGGCATTGGGAGCATCTTTCGCTCACCCCGAGATGGTCTTTCCGTCTGCAAAGGGAAACTATCGAGACAGAAGCTCGGTTCTCACCTCGTTAAAGAGAATGACAAAGGGTACAGAGTTCTCACATATGACATTGCACAAGCTCCGTCACTGCAATGCTACTATGCTTCTGAACAACGGTGTGGAGCTTAAAGCGATAAGCGATCACCTGGGGCACTGCGACATCAATGTTACTGCCAACATCTACGCCGATGTACTTGAGGGTATGAAGCGCAATATCGCCGCTTCCATTGAGCAGACGCTGACAGGCAATAACTGATTGAAAGTTACAGCATATAAAAATAACCGCTATGCGAGAACATAGCGGTTAAAATGGTCTTTATTAGTTGTCCAAAAGTTGACCAAAACGGTGATACATACGCCCCAAAGCACGTAAATACGTGATTTGTAAGGGCAACAATCAACGCTTTGAGAACTGAGGAGCGCGACGAGCAGCCTTTAAGCCGTACTTCTTTCTTTCCTTCATTCTCGGGTCACGAGTGAGGAAGCCTGCCTTCTTGAGAACAGGACGGAGCTCTGCGTCGTACTGGAGGAGTGCTCTGGAGAGGCCGTGACGGATCGCACCTGCCTGACCTGTTACACCGCCGCCTGCTACTGTGCAGACGATATCAAACTTATCAGATGTTTCTGTAAGTGTGAGGGGCTGTCTAACGAGGAGTTTGAGTGTTTCAAGTCCAAAGTAATCGTCAATGTTTCTGCCATTGATGGTGATGTTGCCGCTGCCTGCGTATACTCTTACTCTTGCAACGGAGCTTTTTCTTCTGCCTGTGCCATAAAAATAAGGCTGTTTAGATTCGTACATTTCGGCTTCCTCCTTATATTTCGATCATTTCAGGCTTCTGAGCTGCGTTCTCGTGCTCTGCACCTGCATAGGTTCTGAGTCTTGTGAGTGCTGCTCTGCCGAGTGTGTTGTTCGGAAGCATACCGTTTACTGCAATTTTCATTGCTCTTTCCGGTTCGTTCTTCATCATATCGCTGTACTTGGTTTCCTTAAGTCCGCCGATCCAGCCGGTGTGCCACTTGAAGGTCTTCTGCTCAAGCTTCTTACCTGTGAGAACTGCCTTTGCGCAGTTGATGATGATAACGTGATCTCCGCAGTCTGCGTGAGGTGCGAAGGTAGGCTTATTCTTGCCTCTGAGGATTGATGCTGCAGCAGCTGCTACACGACCGAGGGATTTGCCCTCTGCATCAATAACATACCACTTACGGCTGATTTCGTTAGCCTTAGGCATATAAGTTGACATAGTCATTCTCCTTTTATTTTTAGTAGATCTTGCCGAACTGATATCATTCAATGCAGGCAACTCCACATACATTCTGATACACGTCGGACACAACGTTATCTATTATACACATTGATCCGTCCGCTGTCAATTGTCATTTTGCCGAATTTTTAAAATATATCCCTCAATCTCTCAAAATCTCTCTGTTTTGCTCTTTTTCTCTACGATTCTCTATTTTCATTTCATTTTTTAATTTTAACCAAAATTCGTCGCATCCATGCGGTTTTAAGAGTTGCAAAACATATTTTTTGTGCAAATTCACAACAAAACATTCTCTGTTATTTTGACAATATATGAGTAATTTGATAAAATACGCCGTTCTCCGAATTACGGAGAACGGCGTTTGCTGCAAAGGAAACTGTCACGTTCTTGTTTTAACAGCTATCGCTTTAGATTTGGGACCGGCAACATACTTGCCGTTATTTTTGGCAAGGCCGCAAACCTTGACCTTATACACCGTACCGCTTTGAAGCTTTTTGATGGTGCAGGAGTTGGATTTTACAGTCTTATACTTTTCATATTTATATGTTTTGCTGTTGTAGATATAAATATCATAAGCATCAGCGCCGCGAAGCTTGTCCCATGTAAGAGTTATAGAGTTCTTTGTACTCTTATAAACTTCGATATCCTTCGGAGCAGCGGTAAGCTTGTTATCTGTATAAATTTTATAAGCAAAATTGTTCTTTACAGCATAGGTTTCGGCATTGGAACCCTTAGCTACATTGAGAGTGATCTTTTTGGGAAGGAACTTCTCATGATTAACGAACAGTTTGTAATAATCGCTGTCAAAGGAGTAAGAAGTAGCCGAATTGGATGACAGAGCATCATAAGAAAGATAATCAATGTACAAAGAAGTTGTGCCATTATTGAAAACGCTGTTATAATCGGAAGGACTGTTAAAAAAACTAGTGTTGAGCAATCTGTATTCATCGGAATTTTCATTCATCTTTTCCATATCAGCTTCAGACCAGCCTACAGAATAGCCAAACGGTTTGGAGCTTACGGCAACCTTTGTCTTTGGTGGGATCGTCAGGCTGCCAAGACTTGGGCAGTTCAAAAACGCTCTGTCGGCGATCTGACTGCATCCGTTTGTTATAGTTACATTAGTCAGATTGATACAATTGAAAAACGCCAATCCGCTGATCGAATAAATAAATTCCGAACCCTTGACCTTGAAGGTTCTGAGCTTGGTGCAATTTGCAAATGCATTGCCGCCGATCGATTTGTAAATACTGCCCGAAACCTCAACTGTTTCAAGGCTTACACACTTATCAAAAGCATAGCTTTCAAAAGAAGCATTTCCATTTACAACAACTCTTTTAAGTCGGGTGCATCCTTGAAATCCGTTGCCCTGAACATACAGATCCCCTTCCGCAGTAACGGATGTGATCTGTGAAACGCCTTCAAACGCACTGTTGCTGATATAGCTGATATCTTTAGGTATAACAACATCGCCGCCGGAACCTTTATAACCGTCGATATATTTTTTTCCTTCAATATCCGTATCAATGATGAAGTCCTTTTCAGGATTTTCAGCCTCTTTAGCTGTAACAGCAATGCCGATCTTATCATTTAACCGATCCGGAAGAACAGTGAATGTACCCAATGCAAGCATTACAGCAAGGGTGCATGAAACAACTTTTTTAAATTTCATTTTCAAAGCCCTCTTTAACTATTTTTTTGTCATAAAGACATAATAATAATACCACAACAGTTGAATAATGTCAACTGTTTTTCATTAAATCCGACTTACAGCCATCTTTTACCATTTCTTCCTTGTCACTGTCCTTACCCATTTTTTCCTGTCGGTACTTGACTTTAGAACGGGTTTGGTATATAATTGATATGAATGTTTTTATCAATTCGTAAGAAAAAGCTGAAAATTGCCGCAGCAATATCGGTTTTTTCTTTGGAAAGGACGCTTTTTTATGAAACATACGAAGGCAGCTGCTCTTATTTCCTGCTTTGCGCTGGCGTTTTCGCTCTGTTCCTGCTCGCTTTTCAATAAAGCTGACGAAGAAGCAGATCAACCCGATGTTTCCGAGCTTTTATCGCAGATCGAATCGCTGGAGCATGATGTTTCTTCGCTGAAGGCGGAAACTGTTCCCGATATAAAAATAAAGAACAAGGATGATTACCTTCTCGGAAAGGATAATCCTGCGGTGAGCGAAGCTGTTGCCGAAAAGGAAAAGGTAATGGCAGAGCTTCCGCCGACTATTATGATAAAGGGCAAGGAATACAGCACGGAGCTCACCTCGCTTACATTGAGCAACATGGACTTGACCGATGAGGACATTGTTGAGCTTAAATACATGGTAAATCTGACCGAGCTGCAGATATATCAGAACAACATTACCGATATTTCTCCGCTCAAAGGTCTTACGGAGCTGAAAAATCTTTCGCTTTTTAAAAACAAGATCGAAGACCTGACTCCTATTGCGGGACTTGTCGGACTGGAGAGTCTTTATCTGCGCTCTAACAACATCAGCGACATCTCCCCTATTGACGGACTTGTGCATCTTCGTGCGCTCGATCTTTCCGACAACAATGTGAGCGATATCACACCCTTGTCAAATCTTCGTATGCTCGAGCTTCTTCGTCTTAACGACAACAATATTAATAGTATAACCGCATTGAGCGGAATGGACAAGATGATCGGTCTGCATTTGCAGAACAACGACATTTCCGACATCACGCCTTTGACGACGATGGGCGATCTAAACGAGCTTTATCTTGAAAACAACAGCATCGGTTCGATCGAGCCTATCAAGTCCTTAACCTCGCTGCAGTGGATGAAGATAAGCGGCAACCCGATAACGGATGTCCGTCCTGCGGCTTCGCTTATAATGCTGAAAAAGCTATATATGCAGGGTCTTGATATTCCCGATGAGGACATTGAATATCTTACGGAGCAGCTTCCCGACTGCACCATTGTAAAATAAGTTTAAAATAGTATTAAAACATAAATGAATCAAGGAGAAAAGGAAAAATGATCATTATTCTTAAAAACAATGCTTCGGCAGAGTCCGTTGCAAAGCTGGACGAGCTTCTCAAAGCACAGGGTCTTGCTACAAACCACATTCACGGTGCAAACCAGAACATTATCGGTCTTATCGGCGACACCTCCGCAGTTGACATCCACAACCTCTATGCACAGGACTGCATTGAAGAGATCAAGCGTGTACAGGAGCCTTACAAGAAGGCTAACCGAAAGTTCCACCCCGACAACACAGTCATCAACGCAGGCGGAAGAAAGCTCGGCGACGGTTCTCTCCAGGTCATCGCAGGTCCCTGCTCCGTTGAATCGGAGGAACAGATACTCACGACCGCACACGCTGTAAAGGAAGCAGGCGCAACAATGCTCCGAGGCGGCGCATTCAAGCCGAGAACCTCCCCTTACTCCTTCCAGGGTCTTCGTGAAGAGGGCATCAAGCTCCTTCTCAAAGCAAAGGCTGAAACGGGGCTTCCTATCGTTACAGAGATCATGAGCCAGTCCGATCTTCCGCTTTTTGACGAGATCGACGTTATCCAGGTCGGCGCAAGAAATATGCAGAACTTTGAGCTTCTCAAGGCTCTCGGCAAGACAGACAAGCCTGTTCTTCTTAAAAGAGGTCTTGCAAACACACTTGAAGAAACACTTATGTCCGCTGAATACATAATGTCCGAGGGCAACCCGAACGTTATCCTCTGCGAAAGAGGTATCAGAACCTTTGAAACAATGACAAGAAACACATTCGATGTTTCCGCAATTCCGCTTCTCAAACAGAAGTCACATCTCCCCGTCTGCGCTGACCCTTCACACGCAACAGGCATGATCTCTCTCATTGATCCTATGGCTCTTGCTGCTGTTGTTGCAGGAACAGACGCACTTGAAATTGAAGTTCACTGCAACCCGAAGTGTGCGCTTTCCGACGGCGGTCAGCAGCTCACACCCGATATGTTCAAGGAAACAATGAAGAAGATCAGCGGTCTTTGCGGCTATCTCGGAAGAACTATCGGCTAAAAACTTAAATTTTTTCCGTATTAAAAATTATCGTAAAGGAGTGCGTTTTCCAAAGGAAATGTCGGAAAACGGCGGTTTATCATGGAATACACAAGAATACCCGTAAAGGCTTCTGTAAACTACGAGGTCGTTGTCGGAAAGGATCTGCTTGACGACTGCGGCGAATACATTAAATCGGTCACAAAGGCAAGGAAATTTGCGATAATTACCGATGACACGGTAGACTCCCTTTACGGCGAAAAGGTCGTAAAAGGTCTTGAAAAGAGCGGATTTGAGGTTTATAAGTTCGTATTTCCGCACGGCGAGGCTTCCAAATGCACGGCTACACTGCTCAATATTTACAGCTTTTTATGCGAAAAGCACATCTCACGCACGGACGCTCTCATTGCGCTCGGCGGAGGTGTTGTCGGCGACATAACGGGTTATGCTTCGGCTACATTTTTAAGAGGACTTGACTTTGTACAGATACCGACTACCCTGCTTGCACAGGTGGATTCATCAGTCGGCGGAAAGACTGCGATCGACCTTCCCGAGGGAAAGAATCTTGTCGGCGCATTCAAGCAGCCGAAGCTCGTTATCTGCGACACGGCTACGCTTGACACTCTCCCCGAGGAATTCCTCATTGACGGTATGGGCGAGGTCGTAAAGTACGGAATGATAAAGTCGGCTCCCCTTTTTGAGCTGCTTGAAACAAGAACGCTCGGCGATATAAGAGAGATATCCGAAAATGTCATTGAACAGTGCGTTTCGATAAAGCGTGATGTTGTTGAAGCGGACGAATTTGACAAGGGCGAACGTATGCTGCTCAATTTCGGTCACACGCTTGCGCACTCTATCGAGCAATACTATAACTACACAGGCATCACTCACGGCAAGGCTGTCGCTGTCGGTATGAGAATGATAACAAGGCTTGCCGAAAAGCAGGGCATGGCTGAAAGCGGTCTTACCGATCGGCTTGCGGCTTGTCTTGAACGCTACAAGCTCAATGTTGACGTTGAACCGACAGAAAAGGAGCTTGGCGGTGCTTGTCTTAACGACAAGAAGCGTGAAAGCGGCAGCATCAGCATCATTATCTGCAGCAAAGTCGGAAAGTCGGCGGCTGTCAAGATGCCCGTTGAAAAATTCCTTGAATTCCTTGAAAAATAACAGGTGAAAATATGAACGTTACAATTACACCGCATAAGCTTATAGGCAGAATAAGCGCCCCGTCCTCAAAAAGCTTTTCCCACAGGATGATAATCGCAGCTTCACTCGCTGACGGTATTTCCGAAGTGAGCGCTGTCAATCCTTCCGAGGACATCGACGCTACCGTTGACGCTATGACTGCGCTCGGGGCAACGATAGTAAATGACGGAAATGTTTACACTATAAAAGGCATCGGAACGGCTTCCTCTATGGCAAAGATCAACTGCCGTGAGAGCGGTTCTACGCTTCGTTTTATCATTCCCGTTGCGGCTGCGCTCGGCTGTGACGCGGAATTTTCGGGCAGCGGAAAGCTCCCTACCCGACCGATCACTCCATACAAACGTGAGCTTTCGCTTAAAGGCGTAAAATTTGAGCACACGGACGGAGTTATGCCGTTCACGATGAGCGGAAGGCTTTGCGGCGGTGATATTCACATTGAGGGCGATGTTTCCTCGCAGTTCATCACGGGGCTGCTGTTTGCTCTGCCGCTCTGCAAGGAGGACAGCAGGATAATACTCACTTCAAAGCTTGAATCAAAGCCTTACGCCGACATGACGATAGCTGCGCTGAAAATATTCGGCGTTGAGGTCGGCGAAAGCGTTTTGGACGAGGGTTTCCCTGTTTATACTGTCAAGGGAAATCAGAGGTACAAGGCGGCTGACTGCGCTGTTGAAGGCGATTACTCGCAGGCTGCGTTCTACTACGCTGCAAATGCGCTCGGCTCGGAGATCGAGATAGGCAATCTCAACGAAAGCTCCGTTCAGGGTGACAAACAGATATGCAAAATACTCAATGATTCGGGCTTTGGCAGGCTCGGCTGCGGCGAATATGAGCCGTTCACGGTCGATGTTTCCGACATTCCCGATCTTGTTCCGATCCTTACGGTGTTCGGCTGCTTCACAAAAGACGTAAGCAGGATAATCAACGCCAAAAGACTTAAAATAAAGGAAAGCGACCGTCTTAAAGCGATCGCTGACGCTATTAACGCAATCGGCGGAAACGTCATTTACGGTGACGATTTCCTTGAAATACACCCCGTTCGCTCTTTCACGGGCGGAACAATTGACGGCTGCAACGATCACCGCATCGTTATGGCTTCGGCTGTCGCTTCGACAATGGCAGACGGAGAGATAACGATAACGGACGCACAGGCTGTTTCAAAGAGCTACCCCGATTTCTGGCAGGATTTTAAAAAGCTTGGCGGAAAAATAAATAACGACCTTTAATGGTAGGAAAGGACTGAAAATGATGTCATCTTTTTGGAATCACAATATAACAGTTTCGATATTCGGTGAATCGCACGGTCCGGCAATAGGCGTTGTCATCGACAATCTTCCTCCGGGAGAACACATTGATCTTGAAGAGCTCCGTAATTTTATGGCAAGACGCGCGCCTAAAAAGGATGCGACCTCCACGCATAGAAACGAGAAGGACCTTCCGAACATTATGTCGGGCGTTCACAACGGCTACACGACAGGCACTCCCCTTGCGGCTTTCATAAACAACACCGATCAGCACTCGCAGGACTACGGCAACATTTCCAAGCTTGCACGTCCCGGTCACGCTGACTACACGGGTGCGCTCCGCTACAAGGGCTTCAACGATGTTCGCGGCGGCGGACACTTCTCGGGCAGACTTACCGCTCCGCTTTGCTTTGCAGGTGCGGTATGCGGTCAGATACTTGAGCGCAGAGGAATTTACACAGGCACACACATTGCGCAGATACACAATATCAAGGACACGAAGTTCAATCCGCTCGACATTCCGCGCGATCAGATAATTGCGCTTCGTCACAAGAAATTCCCGACCATCAGCGACAAAAAGGGACAGGCTATGTATGACGACATCGACCTTGCACGCCGTTCGCTCGACAGTCTTGGCGGTATCGTTGAATGTGCGGTAACAAACGTTCCTGCAGGCGTCGGCTCGCCTATTTTTGAGGGTCTGGAAAACAGCATTTCACAGCTTGTTTTCGGTATTCCTGCTGTAAAGGGCATCGAATTCGGCGCAGGCTTCCAGGTCGCAACAATGCTCGGCAGCCAGAACAACGATGAATTCTATGTTAACGAAGTCGGTCACGTTCTTACCAAAACAAACAATCACGGCGGTATCCTCGGCGGCATCTCCTCGGGTATGCCTATACTGTTCCGTGTTGCTTTCAAGCCAACACCGTCCATTGCACAGCCGCAGAACACCATCGACTACGGCAATCTTACGAACGAGGTAATTGAGATAAAGGGCAGACACGACCCATGCGTTGTTCCGAGAGCTGTTCCCTGCGTTGAAGCAGCGGCAAACATCGCTATTCTTTCGCACATGCTCGACTACCCAAACTTCTGATAAAGGGGCGTTTTATCTTGCAGGATTTCACGGAGATCTCAACGCTCCATACGGTAAAGATCGCAGTCTGCTATCTTCTTGACGAGATAGAAAAGCCGATATCCGAGAACGAGCTTTACGAAATTGTGATGAAAAGCGAAGCCGTGAATTATTTTCACTACAATCAGGCTATCGAAGAGCTGCTGAAAAGCGGTGCTGTAACGGAGTTTGAGGAAAACGGTGAAAAATTTCTTCGGCTTGAAGAAAAGGGCAGACAGAGCGCAGAATGCTACAATGATTATGTTCCCTATCACTTCCGCAAGCGGCTTTTAAAGTCGGCGTTCGCTTTTTTCTCGGCGCAGAAGCGTGACAAAGAAGCGAAGATCGTGATCTCGGAAGCTGCAACGGGATATAATGTAAACTGCGTGATCGGCGGCGATGATCTGGAGCTTATGCGCTTTTCGATATACGCACCCGATCTCGATCAGGCAGATATGATAAAAGACAAAATTCATCTCAACCCCGAGCTTTTCTACTCAAAGGTCATAGAATTTTTGCTTGAAAACAAGGAAGAGGAGTTTAATGCGTAATGCGTAATGCGTAATGCGTAACTTTACTGACATACTAAAAAAAATGAGCGCCATTCACGAATTAATCGGTTTACGAAACTGTGTTTATCAAATTTCGTTACTTGTTTTTTTCGTGAATTGCGCTTTTAATCTGTTAGAAAATAGGTTTCTTATAAAAACAAATATAAGCTATGCACTAATTACGCATTACGAATTACGAATTACGCATTATGTATCATATAAATCCCTGCAAAACGCAGGATTTTTTATTGAACTGCTGTATCTGTTTTTATTCTTCAAAATAACGTTTAAGCTTGAAATTTTTGGGTAATATCCTTTACAAATGAAGAAGAAAGTGTTATAATGTAATCAGTTTCTTTTAAAAATAAACCGATACAAAAGGACGAAAAAAATGAAGATTGAACATAATCAAAAATATGCAACGGTTTCATTCTATGCGATCATTACATTCGCTGTCTGTCTGCTTCTTGTTGTGATCGTCCAGAAAATCAGCGTTATAAGCGGCGCTCTTGCAGCGTTTGCAAAGGTCATAGCTCCCGTTACCTGGGGAGTTGTGATAGCTTACATCGTAAATCCACTGATGATGTTCTTCGAGCGTGTTTTCAGCAGATGCTTTGAGCAGAAAAAACCTCGCAGGAAGCTCGTGCGTACATTGAGCGTTGCATTCGGTATGATAACGCTTATCGCTGTGCTGTTTGCGATTGTTGCGGTGCTTCTTCCGCAGGTAGTTGAAAGCATTATCGGCATTGCACGAAACTTCAACAGCTATCTTGCCAATTTTGAGAGCTGGATATATAAATTTGTCGAGGATTATCCCGATATTTATACCTTTGTACAGACGCAGTTCAACAATCTCCAGCCGAAGCTGACCGATTTTATCAATAACCTCGTTCCGAAGCTTGGTGAGATCGCTATAAAGCTCAAAGACGGCGCTCTCGGCGTAATCGTCGGTCTGAAGGACTTCATAATCGGCTTTATCGTTGCGTTATATCTTCTGTTCAGCAAGGAAAAGTTTATTGCGCAGATGCGTAAAATGACTGCTGCGATTTTCCCCGAGAGCGGAAAAAAAGCAGTTTTCAGCGTTGCC
>JBJFFR010000067.1:0-18209 GCA_051891935.1 Oscillospiraceae bacterium | reverse complement strand
GATATTGCCCTTGAAAGCGTTGAAACCAACGATATTGCGGACGATGCTGCGGATGAAAATGAGTACATTGTTGACAACGGTTTTGACTATACGGAAAATCCCAACGACGACGCCGATACTGCAGGCAGCGATTCGGATGACAACGTTGATGATGCAGAAGATGTTGAGGATTCCGACGATGACGACATCGACATTGAAGGCGAATCTTCCGTTGCTCCTGCGTTTTCAAAGGTAGTGGGAGGGGATGCTGTTGAGTATTCCGAGTTTTCGGCAAACGAGAAGGAAAAGCTTCTTGAATATATATCCCTTATTTCGCAGGATGACATCAATGCGGAGGTGACCTCTCCCGAAAGCGGACGCTGTGATATTTTCGGAGAAAAAGCGCTTGCGCTGAATAATGCTTTTGCCGAAGCGCTGGAAAAGCTTGTTCCGAGCAGCAAAGAAAGTCTGATACCGATATTCTCGTTCAGCGTATTCGACAATGTGAGCGGAGATATCCTCTACACCGTTCAGACGGACGGCAGCATCATTTCCGTCCGGATAAAGAACGGGGAAACGGTTTATTTTGAAGCGGACAAAGCGACCGTTGATGCTATAATTTCCGCTTCGAGATAGCTGTAGCTTTTCCAAAAGCAGTTTGAAAATCGATCGGTTTTCGGACTGCTTTTTTTGCTTTCCATAATACTTTTATTACAAAATGACAATTTTTACCACCTTGATATATTATAATCAATTTAAGTATTTTTGTAAAATATACGGAAAGGATGTAATATGTTATGGTCGTAAAAGAAAAAACAGGCAGCTTTTTTGACATTGGTAAGGCGGATGCTTCGCGAAAAAAACGGAAAAACAGTGACTCGGACGCTCGGCTCGGGGTTATAAAATGGACAGGTGCGTTCCTTTGCGGTATGATATTCAGCGCATCGAACGGGTTCATCCCGATATCGCCTGCGCTGGCGGCTGTACTGCCTGCGGTATTCTCATCGGCTGTTTTTGCAGGCTCTGTGGCAAGCGTTATTGCACTCGGCAGAGCTGACAGCTTTGTTACGGAAATGCTTGCAATGGCTGTTATGCTTGCGCTGAAAATAATCGTCCGCAGATTTACGGAAAGAAAGCTCGGCTCGGCAGGAACGGGGATATTTGCGGCGGCGGTTTACATTTTTTCGGGTGCGGCGGCATCGCTTGCCGCAAGGATAACGGCTGCTCTGGCGGCGGCTGTGCTTTTCAGAGGAATCATCTGCGGAATAACAGCATATTTTATTTCGTGTGAGATGCTTTGTTTAAAGAAAAACGGACGTATAAACGTGACGGGAGCGAACAGTCTTTGCTCGGCGGTTATATATGTTACGATGATATCGGCGCTGTTCGGCGTTTCGGCAGGGACATTCTCGTTAGGAAGGACTGTCGGTATCTTCGTGATACTTGCGGCAGGAGGACGCTTCGGAGGGTCGGGCGGAGCAATAATGGGCGTTCTGACCTCGCTCGGCGCTATCCTCGGCTGTTCGGGAGGTGAGCAGCTCGCCGAGCTTTCACGGAGCATGGCTGTTGTAGGCTGTGCAGGACTTATCGCAGGACTTCTTTCAAAACGAGGAAAAATAGCTTCCGCTGTGAGCTTTACGGTCGTTTCGTTTTTTCTGACGCTTTTTATGGGCAAGCTTTCGTGGGCGGCGGCGCTTATGACGGACACGCTTACGGCAGCTGCGCTGTACTCCCTTATCCCCGACAAAATATATATGAAAGCGGTCAATTCGTCAGTTGAGAGCCGCTCGGCGGTAACGGATCACCTTGCACGGAGGATAGCCTTCGGGACAAGCTGCCTTTCAAAGATCGGCGACAGCACCGAAAGAGCCTCCGAGCTTCTTGCCGAAAAAAACGGCGGACGGGTCGATATCAGCAGAACGGTTTGCGAAAGAGTATGCGCAGACTGCCGAAACCGTGATTTCTGCTGCAAAAGCGACGAAAACCGCATACGCGCGGCATTCCTGCCCTGTGAAAAGCTTATTGCCGTCAAGGGCTTCATCACCGTCCCCGAGCTTCCCCGATGTATTGAAGGCTGCACGAAAAAAGCCGAGATTGCCGAGCTTATGAACAGGCTTTACACGCAGTCGTCCGCACTTCTCCGCAAAAGCGAGGATCATTTCCGCAGCCGTGAGATCTTCAGCGAACAGCTTTCCTCATCGGTAAGCTTTATGGATGACCTTGGGGAGCTTTATTCGGACGGCAGGATCTATGACGAGAATCTTTCCGAGCGTGTGGGTGAGATCATTCGCACAAGCGGCGGAAAGGATCCGAAAGCGGCGGTTTTCTTCGACAAGAACGGGAACCTTTTCATCTCCTGCTTCTATGAAGGAAAGCTGGAATGTATGCCCGAGGAAGTGACGGAAAAGCTCTCGTCGCTGACCGACCGTGAGCTGGAGCCTCCCGAATTTTTCAGCGAAGCGGAGCATATCCACGCCTGCTGGCACGAACCGCCCTTGTTTGAACTCGAGGTCGGAAAGGCTGTGCTCTGCGGAAGGGAAAGCGTCAGCGGCGACAGCTCGGTGCAGTTCACGGACGGCTTTGGCAGTATGTATTTTCTCATTGCGGACGGAATGGGCAGCGGCAACCGTGCGGCACTGGAAAGCAGCATGGCTTGTTCGCTCGTTTCAAAGCTTATCCGTGCAGGTTCAGACGGAAAAACCGCGCTTCGGCTGGTCAATTCGCTGCTCATTTCAAAATCAACGGACGAGGTCTTCACCACCGCAGATATGCTCCGCATCGACCTTTTCACGGGGAAAGCCGAGTTTTACAAGGCAGGTGCGGCTCAAAGCTTCGTTCGGACGGGCGGCACGGTCAGCACGGTCGAAAACTCCGCTCTTCCGCTCGGCATAATACCCTCAACGGGACTTGAACCCTTTTCTGTGCGACTTTCCGATGGGGACAGCGCTGCTATATTCAGCGACGGGATCCCCGAAACGAGCTTCCCGAAGCTTCGTGAGCTGCTGCTCTCCGACGGATACTCCGCTTCACGCTGCGCCGACACGGTGATAGAGCTTGACAGACCCGAAAAAGGCACCTTAAATGAGCTTTCCGATGACAGGACGATCATTGTATTGAAACTGCATAAATTATAATATTTTGACTTATCGGTATTGTTGAAATTGCACAAAAATACGGAAAAATATGTACGATATAATACATGATTTTCCTTGAATGGAATTCTATGGTATAATAAGTGGAAAAAAAAATGTACATTTTACACAAGCTTTGCCTGATTTTTACGTTTAACATATAAAAATATTACAAAAACACTTGCAATGTGATACATAATCTGTTAAAATATATGTAGTATAAATAATGTGGCTTCGAGTGCTTGCGTCACTGACCGGAAAATGCTTTTCCTACGAAGTCCGCTGAAAAGGAGTATGTATTTTATGGCGAACAGCAGAAAAAAAACTGCAGGATCAGATGAGATCGACTGCCGCTTTCCGCTTCATATATTTCATGAGGGCACTTCGGTCGCAGCCTACGATTTTTTTGGTGCACACAAGGGAACAAAAGATGGTAAAAAGGGAGTTTACTTCCGTGTGTGGGCACCCCATGCCGTTTCTGTTTCTCTCGTAGGCGATTTCAATAATTGGGACAGACGTAAAAACCCCATGACAAAGCTTGTTGATGATGAATCGTGGGTGTGCTTTGTTGAAAATGTTGAACAGTATTTTACATATAAATACAGTATCGAAACACAGCATCGGAGCATCGTTCTGAAAGCAGACCCTTACGGAACTCACATGGAAACTCGTCCTGCAACAGCTACAAAATATTTTGATATTGACGGCTTTAAATGGACGGATAAGGCTTGGTATGAGAAAAAAGCGAAGACAAACGTCTATAAAAGCCCGATGAATATCTACGAGGTGCATCTCGGTTCCTGGAGAACATACGAGAACGGCGAACCGTTCAGCTATGTGAAATTTGCAGAGGAAATGGTTCCTTACCTCAAGGAAATGAGCTATACCCATATCGAGCTTATGCCGCTTGCGGAGTATCCTTATGACGGCTCGTGGGGATATCAGATAATCGGTTATTATGCGCCGACTTCACGCTATGGTACGCCGTTCGACTTTATGAAGATGATCGACATTTTTCATAAAAACGGCTTCGGCGTAATCCTTGACTGGGTTCCCGCGCACTTCCCGAAGGACGCAGCAGGTCTTTTCGAATTTGACGGCGACTGCTGCTATGAATATACCGATCCGCTCAAAAAGGAGCATGCCTCCTGGGGAACAAGAGTTTTTGACTTCGGCAGGAACGAGGTCAGATCCTTCCTCATTTCAAACGCTTTATACTGGATAGAGAAATTCCATGTTGACGGTCTGCGTGTTGACGCTGTTGCTTCAATGCTCTATCTTGACTATGACAGACGTGACGGCGAATGGCGCCCGAACAAGGACGGCGGACGTGAAAACTATGAGGCTGTCGAATTCCTGAGAGCGCTCAACACCGCTGTTTTCGGAAGGAATCCAAACACGCTCATGATAGCAGAGGAATCGACCGCATGGCCGCTCGTTACAAAGCCTGCGGATGTCGGCGGACTCGGCTTCAACTTCAAATGGAACATGGGCTGGATGAACGACAGCCTTGACTACATGAAGCTCGATCCTATCTATCGTGCAAACAATCACGGCAAGCTCACATTCTCGTTCTTCTACTGCTTCAGCGAAAACTTCATCCTTCCGATCTCGCACGATGAGGTCGTTCACGGAAAGTGCTCGCTCTGGCGCAAGATGAGCGGAATGTATAATACAGATAAATTTGCCACACTGCGTACATTTATGACGTATATGGCAATGCACCCGGGCAAGAAGCTCTCGTTCATGGGCAACGAATTCGCCCAGGAGAACGAATGGAACTATGAGAGAGGACTTGACTGGCAGCTCCTTAATGAACCTATCCATGCACAGATCAAGCAGTTCAGCAAGGATCTCAACAAGTTCTATCTTGAGAATTCTCCGCTCTGGCAGCATGATGACGACTGGAACGGCTTCTCGTGGATATGCCACGATGACTATCTCCAGAGCGTTATCTCGTTCCGAAGGATCGACGATGAGGGCAATGAAGTAATTATCGTTTGCAACTTCGTTCCCGTTAGACGTGAAAACTACCGCATAGGCGTTCCGAAAGAGGGATACTGGCAGCAGGTACTTTCCACCGATGATCCTAAATACGGCGGAAACGGTTCCGCAGACAACAAAAAGAAGAAAACAGAGGATTTTTCAATGCACGGCTACGAACAGTCGATATCCATTGATATACCTCCGCTTTCCGCAATGCTGTTCAAGTTTGTTCCGGCAAGAAAGCGCACACCGAAGGCTGACGCTGCTCCCACAAAGACCGCAAAGACCTCCGAAACTGCAAAAACTGCAAAGAAGACCGGAACAGCAAAAACAAAACCGCAATCAGCAGGGACAAAAACCAAAGCATCAAAGTCAACAGGTTCAAAAGGTTCCCTGAAAAAATAAAAAAGTAAATCCAATGGGAGGAAAAATGAATGTACACTAAAAAAGAATGCGTGGCAATGCTCCTTGCAGGTGGACAGGGCAGCCGTTTATACGCTCTCACACACGATATGGCAAAGCCTGCCGTTCCTTACGGCGGCAAATACAGGATCATCGACTTTCCGCTTTCCAACTGCGTAAACTCGGGTATTGATACTGTCGGCGTTCTCACACAGTATCAGCCACTCGTGCTTCACGATTATATCGGAAACGGTCAGCCTTGGGATCTTGACAAGCAGTACGGCGGTGCTCACTGCCTGCCTCCGTACCAGACAGCTCTCGGCGCAGAATGGTATAAGGGAACTGCAAACGCTATTTATCAGAACATTTCCTTTGTTGACAGATATGACCCCGAATATGTTGTTATCCTTTCGGGCGACCATATCTACAAGATGGACTACAATGATATGCTCGAACATCATAAGGCAAAGAAAGCTGATGCGACTATCGCTGTTCTTGACGTTCCAATGGAGGAAGCGTCCCGTTTCGGCATTATGATCACAAATGATGAGGGCGATATCGTTGACTTTGAAGAAAAGCCGAAGAATCCTCGTTCCACGCTGGCTTCAATGGGTATCTACATATTCACATGGTCGAAGCTCAAGAAGTACCTTATCGAAAACGAGAACAATCCCGAGGAAGATAAGGATTTCGGCAAGGCTATCATCCCGAACATGATGAAGGCAGGCGAAAAGCTCGTTGCTTACGCATTTGACGGCTACTGGAAGGACGTAGGAACACTTGATTCCCTCTGGGAAGCTAACATGGATCTTCTCAATCCGAATATCCCTATCGACCTTTACGATCCCGACTGGAAGATGTATTCAAGAAACCCTGTTCTTCCTCCGCAGTATATCGGTGAAGACGCAGTTGTTGAAAACTCGATGATAACCGACGGCTGCAATGTTGAAGGAAAGGTTGACTTCTCCGTAATTTTTGAGGGCGTTAAGATCGAACCCGGCGCAACAGTAACCGATTCGATCATCATGCCCGGTTCCGTGATCAAGTCCGGCGCTGTTGTTGAGTACGCTATCGTCGGCGAGAACTGCGTTGTAGGCGAGGGTGCGCAGATCGGTGCAAGACCCGAAACCTTCGACAACAGAGATGACTGGGGCATCGCAGTTGTAGGTCATAACATCAATGTCTCCGAAAATGCAAAGGTTCTTCCGAAGCAGATCATTTCGGAAAATGTTTAAAATAAGGAGGAACTTTTACAATGAGCAGAAATAAAAAGATCTTGGGACTTATTTTCTCAAATATGCACGACAATACCATTGCCGATCTTACAAAGGAAAGAACAATGGGAAGCGTTCTTTTCGGCGGACGCTACAGACTCATTGATTTCCCTCTTTCCAATATGGTAAACAGCGGTATCGATGAGGTCGGCGTTATCACAAAATCCAACTATCAGTCACTTCTTGACCACATCGGCTCGGGACGTGAATGGGATCTTGCAAGCAAGAACGGCGGACTTCACCTTCTCCCTCCTTTCAGCCACGTTTCAAGCGGTATGTACAGAGGCAGACTTGAAGCTCTCTACGGTGTATGGGATTTCATAAAGACTTCCGACGCTGATTATGTTGTTCTTTCCGACTGTGACGTTGTTGCAAACGTTGATTTTGCGGCTATGGTCGATTCCCACATCGCATCCGGCGCAGACATCACTGCTGTTTATGCAAACGATGTTCTTACCGCTGAACAGGCACAGAAGGCAACCGTTTTCGGCATCAACGATGACGGCAGAGTTGTTGACGTTCTCACAAATCCTTATATCAGCGGCGCTTGCAACGTTTCACTCAATATGTTCGTTCTCTCAAAGGAATTCCTCAAAAACATCGTTCTTGAAGCAAATTCCAGAGGACTTGTAAGCTTTGAAAAGGATATCCTTCAGGCAAGAACTCATGAATATAAGATCATGGCTTACCGCTTTGACGGCTATTACAGCAAGATCACTTCAATGGATACCTTCTACAAGGCAAACATGAATCTTCTTAACACAGAAAACAGAGAGAAGCTCTTCATTGCAAACCGTCCTATCTACACAAAGGTAAGAGATAATCCGCCTGCAAAGTTCGGCATCGACGCAAAGGTGAAGAACTCCCTTATCGGTGACGGCTGTATCATCGAGGGCACAGTTGAAAACAGCATCCTTTTCCGCGGCGTAAAGGTCGGCAAGGGCGCAGTTATCAAGAACTGCATCCTTATGCAGGACACAAGCGTTGGCGCAAAGTGCGAAATTTCCTGTGTTGTTTCCGACAAGAACGTAAAGATCAGCGATATGCGTATGCTCACAGGTTCGCAGAACTATCCTCTTTACCTCGGCAAGGGCGCAGAGATCTAAGCAGGGATCGCCCTGCAGCGGTTTCGCAGGTAACCTATTTAAAACCTGAAAATAATCTGCCCGGTAACGAAACATAATACAAACTTAAAGGTTTCATAATGCAGGGATCGCCCTGCAGCGGTTTCGCAGGTAACCTATTTAAAACCTGAAAATAATCTGCCCGGTAACGAAACATAATACAAACTTAAAGGTTTCATAATGCAGGGATCGCCCTGCAGCGAGTTCACAGGTAGCTTATTCAAAACTTGAAAATAAGCTGCCCCAAAATAAAACATAATACAAACCTTAAATATTGAAAGGATGTCTTTTTAAATGAGGATATTATATGCAGCTTCCGAAGCGCTCCCTTATGCAGCTTCAGGCGGACTTGCAGATGTTGCAGGTTCACTTCCTGCTGCTCTTGTAAAAGCAGGTCACGATGCAAGAGTCGTTCTTCCGCTTTATAAGAACGTTAAGCCCGAACTGCGCAGCCAGCTTGAATTTATCACAAACTTTACCGTTGACGTAGGCTGGAGAAAGCAGTATTGCGGCGTTTTCAAGGGAGAAGTGAACGGTGTTACCTACTATCTCCTCGATAACGAATACTACTTCGGAAGAGATGGACTTTACGGTTTCTATGATGACTGCGAGCGTTTCGTATTTCTCTCAAGAGCTATAATGGAAATGCTCAAGTATATCGGCTGGAAGCCAAATGTTATCAACTGCAATGACTGGCAGACTGCTCTCGTTCCCGTTTACTACAACATCTTCTATAAGTACCAGTACGGCTTTGACAATATCAAGACTGTATTCACTATCCATAATATCCAGTATCAGGGCAAGTACGGCATGGAGGTACTCAACGAAGTACTCGGAATCCCGATGTATCATACAAAGCTGCTCGAATATGACGGCTGCGTAAACCTTATGAAGGCTGCATTCGAAACTGCCGACAAGATCACGACCGTTTCTCCGAGCTACGCATGGGAGATCCTCGACCCGTGGTATTCACACGGACTTGACAGAGCGCTTGCAGATAAGCAGTATAAGCTCTGCGGCTTCCTCAACGGTATCGACACAGCTCTCTACGACCCCTCGACCGATCCGCTCATCCCGAAGAACTTCACCGTCAAGAATACAAAGGGCAAGGAAGAGTGCAAGAAGGCTCTTCTCTCCGAGCTCAACCTTCAGGACGGCGACGAGCCTATTATCGGTATCGTAACACGCTTTGTTTCCCATAAGGGCATCGACCTTATCAAGTATGTTTTCGAGGATATGCTCAACCTTGGCTATAAGTTTGCAATTCTCGGCTCAGGCGAAAAGATCTATGAAGACTTCTTCAAGGAGATGGCTTGGAGACATCCCGACAAGGTAAGCGCAACTATCGGCTTTGTTCCTGCACTCGCAAGACGAATTTATGCAGGCGTTGATATGTTCCTCATGCCTTCACAGAGCGAACCCTGCGGACTTGCGCAGATGATCTCGCTCCGCTACGGTACTATCCCGATAGTCCGTGAAACAGGCGGTCTGCGTGACAGTATCAAGGATGCAGGCGATGCAGAGGGCAACGGCTTCACCTTCAAGACCTATAACGCACACGATATGCTCGACGCAACAAGACGTGCGCGCGAAGCATACAACGACAAGAAGCGTTGGAAGTACATCATGCACACAGCAATGACTACCGACTGCAGCTGGGACACTTCGGCTGAACTCTATCTCGGACTTTACCGTGAGCTTGTCGGAGAGTAAAGTTTTAATGCGTAATTCGTAATTATTACCTAACGTTAGTTTACTTTAAAAGACAAATTTCACACAAAACGGCGTATATCACGAGCAATTTCGTGATATACGCCGTTTTTTTAGATGTTTCCTTTTGATAAAAAATCTCATTGAGGACATAATAGTCATACAACCAAAACCACAGAACGAGATAATCAACAATGAAAAACGAAAGAAAAATAATTCTATGGTTTCTTGGGATATGCCTTGTTCTTGCAATGTATTCATCATCGCTGCTTTACATTGAGCAAATGGCGCATATTTATCCCAAAACCGAGTGGAAAAGTCTTGAAAATATAGTGAAAAAAACACCCGGAACGCTTACGGAAAGCGAGCTTGAACTGGTATTTGAGCAAACGGGACTCGGAAGAGCCGCCGTGATGAAGCTTACCGACCTTGAAAAGCTTGATTTTTATCAGGACAATTACTATTCCGAGGTCGAGTATGAGCGCTTTGCAAATTCCCCGTTTTCAAGTGAGGAGTATGTTGAAGCTCCGACCGCTACGCTTGACTTTATCGAAAAAGGTGATATCCTTATCACTCATTCGTCAAGAGTTTTTTCGTGGAGGAACGGTCACGCCGCTATCGTTATTGATGCAGACGAGGGCAAAACGCTTGAAGCGGTCGTTATCGGTCAGGACACCTGCATACAGGATATTGAAAAGTGGCGGCATTATCCGAATTTTCTCGTTCTGCGGCTAAAAGATGCAGACGAGCAGCTGCGCTCGGATATCGCCGATACTGCTCTTGAACTTCTTTGCGACAAGCCGTACCGACTTTTGACAGGTGTTTTCTCCAAGAAATATCCCGACCGAGAAAACATCGCAGGGACACAGTGCGCCCACCTTGTATGGCTTGCCTGCGCTTATCACGGTTTTGACATTGATTCGGACGGGGGACTTATCGTAACGCCGAAGGACATATCCGAAAGCGACCTGCTCGAAGTCGTGCAGAGCTACGGCAGGTCGTGATGATCATGTTGTTTTTTCACCGTTCCTTGCAAATTCGCCGTTGTAAACGGTTTTGTGAAAAAAGAGGATATTGCACAGCATTGCCGCTATGATAATTGCTATTCTTATCGGAAGAGGGAGAACGGGCAGAAAAGCCGTTCCGTCGATCAGCATTTTAAAAATAAGATACAACATCAAAATGCCTATCACTATAAAAGCAGCACCACCGATCACAGCATACTTTCTTTTGGTGCTAATTGCCGATATCGGCGAAATGATCAAGCACAACGAATGAATTATTACAGCAACCGTGATTATTCCTGCCATATCCCGGTCACTCAAAAGGGATAGGACAAGCATAGCAATACAATGTACAGCCGTTGTGCCGAGCAGTATCTTCACAGGCAGATCAAGGCAATCCCTGCGCTTTGCCGGAATAACGCAGTTCATATCAAAAAAACCTGTGTTGCCGTTTACCGAAGCATACATCTGTGCATATTTTTCCATGCTTTTCTTTTCCGAAGGTGAAGGTCCCGCAAACGGAAATACAACAGCGAAAACCGAAAACAGCAAAATATGAGAGAAAAACGTTGCCCATAAAACAATGACTATTCCGATGCTGTCGTCAAATATGGGCAGAAATGTCATTATCGGAACAAGTATATCACAAAGAATAAGAACCATAAGTGAAATCTTTGAAGCGATGTTAAATTTTTCGGAATAGTATTTTTTCATCATTTCGTACCTCCGATCGGCTCGCCGGAAAATGAACGGGTTTTACAGTCGCTTATAAGCCTTTGGTGATACTTATTCAAGATAATAAAGCACACAACAGCCGCAATTAATGTCATTGCTCCGAATATTACCGAAAGAACGGGCATATTGAATTCGGATTTGACAAAGCTTTCTTCGTTCATAGCATAAAAGAGCATAATAAAGCCATATACCATACTGAAGGAATTTGCCTTCGATATACTTTGACCGTTGTAGGTCAGCACGGCTTTTTCATACACCGTTAAGCTTACTGTCAAAAAGATAAACAGCAAACTTCCTGCAATAACAATAGTTGTGGAAAAGCTCTGCATAACGGCTTTTACACCGAAAACAGCCATAGGGATCCAGACAAGGAATTCCGTAAAACGTTCGACACCAACATACGAACGAACAGCTTCTTCCCGTGAAAACGGCATCACCTGAAGCATCTTTTCGGGCTTCATATTAAAAAGGAATTGGTTGCTTTTAAATTGTCTTTCGCCGTAGAATAAGCAGTATCGGCTTGTTAACTCTGTATGGGAGTAAAGCACCGTCATTCCGAGGAGAATTATCCCTATTATTGCCACGGCATGACCCTCATTATCGCCGCTGAAGGCTGCGGTTATTATCAGAACAGCACCGATGACCGAAAAAAGATTCATCATATAATTGAGAGTGTTCATTCCCGTTCTGCGCCAAGCAACAAGAGTTGATTTAAAGTATTTCATATCAATGTCCTCTTACTTTCTGTTTTCACGGTTTTGAATTATCGTATGAACGAGGATATCTTCGTAATTCGGGGTGCGTACACTGACATTTCCGAGCGACGGGATATCCTTTCGCAGCGCAAGAGCTTCATAGCCGATCGAGGTGTCCTTTGCGCCGATAAGAAACGCTGTCGGGGCAGGCTTTTCGCCCGAAACGACTGCATATTTTTCCTGCGCTTCATCGGCGGAGAGCATCTCGTTCAGCCTTCCGTCAATTATCATTGCTATGTAGTCAGCCGTTTTGTCGAGGTCGCCCGTGATATGCGTTGAGAATATGACCGAGCGTTCGCCGTCCGAAACGAATTCACGGAGGATATCGAGTATCTCAAGCCTTGCCGCAGGGTCAAGTCCTGCTGTCGGCTCGTCAAGGATAAGCAGCTTCGGGTCGTGCGCAAGTGCGAGCGCAAGCATTACTTTTGTTTTTGTGCCTTTGGAGAGCGTTCCGCACCTCTTTTTTGTATCTATCTGCCACATATCCATATATTTTTTGAAAACCGTGTTGTCCCATTTGTCGAACACTGCTGCGAACGCTTTTGCGGTCTTTTCGGGGGAAAGTCCCATATTGAGATATTCTTCATCGGGGACATAGCCTACAAGGTTCTTGAAGCGTGCTTCGTCCGAAACATTGTCGACACCGCCAAAGCCCTTTATACTTCCGCTTTCACGTCCGTAGATGTTCATTATAAGTCGGAGTATCGAGGTTTTTCCTGCACCGTTTTCGCCAATCATTCCGACGATTGCGCCCGAGGGTATATCAAGCTCGGGAATATTAATTGCAAATTTATTGTCTGCAAAGGTTTTCTTCAGCTCTCTTATTTCAAGAATATTTTCCATAGAAGTCATTTCCTTTCGGTTATTTTTTTGACTGCGTTAATAAGCTCATCCTCGGTGAAGCCTTCGTTCAAAAGCTTTTCTGCGCTCTGCGAGAATTCAGCAAGCCGACGCTGACGGTACTGCTCCATTATCATATTCTTGTCGGGCGATCTTACGAAGGTGCCCTTTCCCGATGAGGTGTAGATAAGTCCCTCGTGTTCAAGGTCGGAGTAAGCACGCTTTGTCGTTATTGCACTCACGTTAAGATCGGCGGCAAGCTGTCTTACGCTTGGGAGAAGTGTGTTTTCTTCAAGCTCTCCGTTTAAAATGGCGTTTCGCACAGCTTCCTTTATCTGCTCATACATCGGCTTATCGCTTGCGGTATTAAGTGTGATCTTTATGATATCACCTCCAAAGTGTATATACACTGTATATATCGGTATATACACACTATATCACTGTTATTGTGATTTGTCAAGAGGTTTTTCAAAAAAATTTTAAAATATGTTACGATCGCTTCTGAATAATGATTTTCCGTGTCACCACGGTATTTCAACGAGTAAACAAACAATGAAATTTCAATAAAAATATGGTCATAATCACTGTATTTTACTGTAGGGGACGGGTCGCCCGTCCCGTTTTTTATGGTATCGGTAACATCGGGACGGGAAACCCGTCCCTACAATAGTTTGTTAATTATTTTGTGAGAAATAATTAACTGTTGAAATACCGTGTCGGTGTCACAATATATGGTTGATTTAAGATAGTTTTTTTGCTATAATGATATACAATAAAAAGTTGAGAAATATTTGTCCTGCAAATCGGAACTTATTTCAATGCGTAATTCGTAATGCGTAATTATTGTGGTGCAAATGGTGTATTATGCTTTGGGGGGAATAGGATTTTTGATTACGAATTACGCATTATATTAAATTCCCGTTTATAGGCGAACTGTACGATCTGTATAAAAACACGATTTATCAACCTTACGTTGTGACTAAAAATTTTATAAATATGTATAGACATTCGGCGACTTTTGAGTTATAATATAAAAGAATAGATGTAAAATTACAGATTTGAGATCATGAAAAGGAAAAAATAATCTATGAGAGTAATTACAGGTTCAGCAAGAGGAAGAAAGCTGATGACCCTTGAGGGCAGCGATGTCCGCCCAACAACAGATAAGGTGAAGGAAGCTATCTTTTCTATCGTTCAGTTTGATATAAACGGCTCGGAGATACTCGACCTCTTTGCAGGCTCGGGTCAGCTTGGCATCGAGGCGCTTTCAAGAGGTGCAAAACGCTGCACGTTCGTTGACGAATCCCGTGCTTCGATAAAGGTCACGACCGAGAATGTAAAGGCTTGCGGTTTTGCAGACGCTGCCGATATCCTCAACACGGAGAGCATTGGTTATCTTCGCACCTGCCGCAGAAAATTTGACATCGCATTTCTCGATCCGCCGTATAACAAGGGGATCCTTGAAAAGGTTCTTCCGCTGCTTTCGGAGAAAATGTCCGACAGAGGAATAATCGTATGCGAGCACGAAACGGGACTTGTTCTCCCCGAAAGCTACGGCGCTCTTATCAAAAAGCGCACCTACAAATACGGAAAGATCGAGGTTACCGTTTTTATTACCCCGTTCGGCGATGATGTCGAAGAAAACTGATCTCTTTTGGAGATGAAGATATGAGCAACAAAAGAATTGCCGTTTATCCGGGAAGCTTCGATCCCGTTACGAACGGTCACACGGATATTATCCGCAGAGCAGCCAAGCTTTTCGACAAGGTAATTGTTCTTGTTTCGGTCAATGCAATAAAAAGCCCCTCGTTCTCTTCCGTTGAGCGAGTAAAGCTTATTTCAAAGGTCGTTGACGGACTTGATCTTGAAAACGTCGTTGTCGATCTATGGGACGGACTGCTCGTGGATTATATAAAACAGGTCGGAGCTATTGCGATCATTAAAGGTCTGCGCGCCGTTTCCGACTTTGAATATGAATTTCAGATGGCGCTTGCCAACAAGATGCTTTACGAGGATGCCGAAACGGTGTTCCTTACGACAAGCTCGGAGAATATGTATCTTTCTTCAAGCGTTGTAAAGCAGATCGCTTCATTCGGCGGAGATATAAGTCACTTTGTCCCCGAATGTATCTTAAAAGACATTTCTGACAGACTTGTTCCGAAAAAATAATACAGTGAGCGGAGCTTTGCAAAAACGCTCGGAAAGGAAAAGAAAATGATCATTGACGAAATTCTTGATATGATGGACGATATGCTCGATGATGCGGGAACCGTTCCGTTCAGCAGCAAAAAGGGAGCAATTGATATTGAAAAAATGAGAGGCTGCATAAACGATATCCGCCTTAATCTCCCCGAAGAGATACGCAACGCAAAGAATATCGTAAGCGACCGAAAAGAGATCGTGAACGTTGCTAACAAGGAAGCCGAACAGATCGTTCGCAAGGCAGAGGAACGTGCAAAGATCATCGTTTCAAATGATGAGATCACCAAAGCCGCAAAGCAGCAGGCAGTTGAGATACTTAATCAGGCGCAGGCTCGTGCAAAGGATGTTAAAAATGCCGCAAACAAGTACATTGACGATATCCTCACACAGTCGGAAAGCGCTCTCCAGGCAGCTCTTACAGATGTCCGCAAGACAAAACAGGCTGTCAGAAACGTTCCTTCAAGCGCAGGAACAGTAAAGAAGTAATCCTTTGCCGCACATATTTCTGTGCGGTTTTGCTTTAAGAGGTGTTTTTATGAAAAAATTTGAACAAAGCGCAGTTTCTTCCGCTGCCGCTTACGCCGAAGAGCTTGCAAACGAGATCAATTCGCTGCCCCCGGTGAAGCTGTCCGATTTCGACAAGGACAGGACAGTTTTTGCCGCTGTTGACATTATCAACGGCTTTATCCGTGAGGGCGCTATGCACTCGGACAGCATCGAAAGCATTATTGAACCTTCCGCAAAGCTGCTTTCGGAGTGCAGAAGGCTCGGCATCGCCGCTGTTGCATTCGCTGACTGCCACGGAAAGGGATGTGCGGAGTTTGAGTCCTTCCCCGAGCATTGCGTAAAAGGAACGAGCGAGTCCGAGATAGTGGATGAGCTGAAAAGCGTCGGCGGTTATACTCTTATTGAGAAGAATTCCACAAACGGCTGTCACGAAGAAGCTTTTGCCGACTTCCTTGCCGCTCATAAGCAGGCGGATACCTTTATCGTCTGCGGCGACTGCACGGATATATGCGTTCTCCAGTTTTGTCTTTCGCTGAAAACGCTTTTCAACAAGGAAAACAAGCCGCTTGATATAGTCGTTCCGATAAATGCTGTCGAAACCTATGATGCTCCGTATCATAATGCGGCATTTGCAAATCTTGCTGCATATAAGCTTATGAAGGACTGCGGAGTGCGCTTTGTTTCCGCTGTCGAATGAGAGGGATTTCAAATGGAACATTGTGAAAGAAACTTAACGATGCTCACCGATTTCTATGAGCTTACAATGGCGAACGGCTACTTTGAAAACGGCATGGGCGATACGATATCATACTTTGACCTCTTCTTCCGCAGCATTCCCGATAACGGCGGCTTTGCGATAATGGCAGGTCTTGAACAGGCAATAGACTACCTTAACAGCCTGCATTTTTCCGAAAGCGATATCGAATATCTCCGAAGCAAGGGTATCTTTTCCGAAGCTTTCCTCGATTATCTTCGGGATTTCAAATTCTGCTGCGATGTATGGGCAATACCCGAGGGAACGCCGATATTTCCGTATGAGCCCGTTGTCACGGTAAGAGGTCCGGCAATACAGGCGCAGTTCGTTGAAACGATGCTCCTCCTCTGCATAAACCACCAGAGCCTTATAGCAACAAAGGCGAACCGCATCGTCCGGGCCGCAGAGGGCAGACCCGTCATGGAGTTCGGTTCAAGAAGAGCGCAGGGCTTTGACGGAGCTGTTTACGGCGCAAGAGCCGCTTATATCGGCGGCTGCTGCGGAACAGCCTGCACAATTTCGGATAAGCTCATGGGTACGCCTGCACTCGGTACAATGGCTCATTCCTGGATACAGATGTTTGACAGCGAGCTTGAAGCCTTCCGTGCGTATGCAAAGTGCTATCCGAAGGGAACAACGCTGCTCGTTGATACCTATAACGTCCTCAAATCGGGCGTTCCGAACGCTATAACAGTGTTCAAGGAAATGCGTGCAAGGGGAGAGGAGCCTGCAGGTATCCGTATCGACAGCGGCGATATAACCTACCTTTCAAAACGTGCCCGTCAGATGCTCGATGACGAGGGCTTCCCGAACGTAAAGATCGTCGCTTCAAATTCGCTTGACGAGTATATTATCCGTGACCTGTTACTCCAGGGCGCAAAGATCGACAGCTTCGGCGTCGGCGAAAGACTTATCACATCACGCTCCGAGCCTGTATTCGGCGGCGTCTATAAGCTTGCCGCAGTCGAGCAAGACGGCAAGGTGATCCCGAAGATAAAAGTTTCCGAAAACGTTGCAAAGATAACAAATCCCGACTTTAAGACCGTCTGGAGATTATATGACTGTTCAAGCGGAAAAGCTATCGCAGATGTCCTGACCTGTGCGGATGAAACGATAGACGAGAGCAGACCATACGAGATATTTGACCCCGAGCATACCTATAAGCGAAAAATGGTAACGAATTTCCGTGCGGAAAAGCTTATGGTGAGAGTATTTGATAACGGAAAGTGCGTGTATGAATCACCGTCGGTAGAAAATATCAAGCAGTTCTGCAAAGAGCAGCTTGATACACTCTGGGACGAGCTGAAACGATTTGAATATCCGCATAAATATTACGTCGACCTCTCTCCGAAGCTCTGGAAAAAGAAGAACGACCTGCTTGAAAAAGCGATGAAGCTTTAAGAAAAATTGTCCGAGTAAAGCGAAGCCAAGCAGCCGGTCGAGCTGGGCACAGCTCGTCAGGAGTCCAGAGGGCGGAAGCCCTTTGGTCGCTTCCGCAGAAGCGAAACTCCCTAAACTATGACATATAATATGCAACAATAGCGAAATATCTAACAAATCAAAAGCGCAATTCACGATCAAAAGGTTAAATCAGAACGTGAGAAATCGTTTTGTAAATCAAATAATCGTGAATTGCGCTTATTCTGTTTTCCTAAATTAAACTTTCCTTGAAGCGTAAAATTACGAACGGAGTGAGTAATTTTACGCTTCAACTCAATATGAACAGCTATTCAATATGAACGTGAAAACAATGAGCGCAGCGAATGTGTTTTCACACAACGGAACAACTTTTGTTCATAACGGTAA